>CAZXBK010000139.1:0-11257 GCA_964638765.1 uncultured Synechococcus sp.
CAAGCCGAAAGTTCCCTAGAAGGGGCGATCGCCAGAGCCACAGCCCAAGGCTCACAGGTACTTTGGATTATTCATGGTAAAGGCACAGGGAAACTCCGCGAAGGGGTTCATGACTTCCTTAAGCATCACCCACAGATTAAAAAATACAATATTGCCGAGCAAAAAGAAGGCGGTTCTGGTGTGACTATCGCTTACTTTTCGACCTAAAGACAATGCTGAAACTGCACCATCAACATCCTTGGGATCTATCCACGGCTGAAGCGAAAGTTGTTCAAGAAAAACTTAGTCAGTACGTTATTTGCCAAGACCAGTTACCCGCAGAGATTAATCTTGTTGCTGGAGTAGATGCAGGTTTTGAAAATAAGTTTGAGACGATTCGTGTGGCTGTGGCGGTTTTATCTTTTCCCGAACTGGAAGTTGTTGAAACAAAAGTCATTCGTCGCCCGACAACTTTTCCCTATGTGCCGGGGTTTTTGTCCTTTCGGGAATTGCCCGCCATTGTCGATGCTCTTGGTGAAATAGAAAATTTTCCAGACCTAATTCTCTGTGACGGTCAAGGTTATGCTCACCCTCGGAGATTTGGACTAGCCTGTCATCTTGGCGTTTTGCTGGATTGCCCAACCATTGGTGTCGCCAAATCCCGTTACATCGGCAAGCATGATGATCTTCCTCTCGAAAAAGGCGAGTGGGTTGATCTCATCGATAAAGACGAGCGCATCGGTGCAGTGCTCCGAACACGAAAAAATGTCCGCCCTCTCTACATTTCCTGTGGACATCGCATTAGTCTTGAAACGGCGATCGCCTACGTCCTTGCCTGTACGCCGAAATATCGTTTACCCGAAACCACCCGCATTGCAGATCATCTGGCATCCCATGCCGAAAACGTTTAGCCAGAGACATTTTGCATAAAAAAAGAGAGATGCCTCGACAAGCAAAGCATCTCCAAAAAAAATTTTTCTAAATCTAAACAGTGATGGCTAAAATAGCCATTTGCGATTTAGTAAAGCTCTTCCTCTTGGTGAGTCTTGATTTTGACATCAGACTTAGGATAAGCAACACAAGTGAGAACAAAGCCTTCTTCGATTTGATCGTCATCAAGGAAAGACTGGTCAGCTTGATCAACTTCACCATTAAGGATTTTACCTGCACAAGTAGAACAAGCACCTGCGCGACAAGAAGCAGGAAGCTCGTAACCAGCAGCATCAGCGGAATCTAGAATGTACTCATCATCAGGAGCATCATAAGTGATGTTCTTATCGCCTTCCATGATGAGCGTAACCTTATATGTAGCCATGGAGATTTCCTCAAGTAAGCAGAATGTTTACTAAATCTTTTCGCTTCATTCTAGGAGTAAAGATGTCTCCCAAAAATGTTTTACGAAATTGTTAAGTTATTTTTAGATGATAGGGGAAAAGAAAAGGACTTCCCTATTGCATTAAGAATGAAGTAATTCGCCGGAATTTACATAAGCTTAAGTTATGCTTTTTCTGGGAATGAGAAAGGCAATAAAAAAATGGGTTTTCGTCTAGGAAGCCCATAGTCTAAAGGTTATGTCGTTTCTTTTTGAGAAGCTCTGTAGAAACTAGTCTTTCAGAGAGTATTAACTAAAGTTATATCTCCATCGATAGATGTAATGGGACTAATAGTATAGAAATTTTTCAATTGAACGACGTTTTCTAGAAATCAAGAACGAGATCGATACTTAGTAAATATCGTCTTCTTTGTGAGTTTCGATTTCACAATCTGAAGTGGCGTATGCAACACAAGTGAGGACATAGCCTGCTGCAACTTGGTCGGGGGTGAGGAAATTCTGATCACTTTGGTCGACTGTTCCGGAAACGAGCTTTCCTGTGCAACTTGAACAAGCACCTGCACGACAGGAATAGGGGATATCGATACCTTGATTTTCTGCTTCATCAAGGATGTAAATATCTTCGGGGATTGCAATAGTGTGGTTGCCTTCGGAAGTAATAAGGGTGACTTGATAAGTTGCCATGAAATAAGTGGATGAAATGTAACTAAAAAATGACTGCGAGTCTCACTTTTGCGAGATTCAGAGAAATAAAAGTGAATGTTATTAACTCTATGCAATCTGCTTATAAATTATTCTTGATTAGGTGACGACCTACAATGAGGACAGTCTTTTAAGCTAAATAATTAGGATATATGAGCCGCCAAGACATTATAAAAAGTTATGGTTGAATTGACTGAAAATTTTAATTCCAGCGATCACCAATAGGTTTCATAGAAGCTTCTCTATTAGTAATGTCTGACGAGATTTTTAAATTATCTTGTACGGGATAAGGCTATCGCTTTAGGGAAAAATAGAGATTGATTTTCGCCAAAGTAGTGATGAGTAGATGACGCAAATTAGAGTAGGTATCGTTGGGACAGGCTATGCAGCGAAGCGGCGGGCTGATGCTTTTGGGCAGGATTCGCGCTCATCTTTGGTGGCAGTAACGGGATATCGAGAGGCTTCCCGTAATGACTTTGCTGCAAAATATGACTTAAAGGCGATCGCCACCTGGGAAGAATTGGTGAAGCGTTCTGATATTGACCTTATTGTTATTTGCAATATTAATCGTGAACATGGGGCGATCGCCAAGGCTGCTTTAGAGGCGGACAAACATGTGGTGGTGGAATATCCATTAGCCCTTGATCCGACAGACGCGGCAGAATTAATTGAGCTAGCCAAGGCCAAACAAAAGCTTTTACACGTTGAACACATCGAAATTTTGGGATCGCTTCACCAAACAATTCGGCAATATTTACCGCAGCTCGGTCAAATTTTTTATGCGCGGTACATCACCCTTGCCCCGAAGCGCCATCCTTTACCCCACTGGACTTTTCACCACGGAGATTATGGCTTTCCTTTAGTGGCTGCATTGTCACGGGTAAATCGATTGATTGATTTGTTTGGCGAGGTAAAAACAGTGCAGGGGACAGCAGATTTTCTCCCCTCAGAATTGGACGGCTATTACCAGGGTTGCCTGTGTACGGCGCAATTTAAGTTTCAAAATGATGTCATTGCCCACCTCACCTACGGCAAAGGCTCTCAAGTAACGACAGGCGATCGCCGTTTTACGATTTACGGTGACCAAGGCACATTAGAGTTTATCGGTAACCAAGGAACTCTTACCCAAGACGAAACTGTTACGCCTATCGAACTCGGCAGTCGTCGCGGTGTATTTAAACAAGATACGGCGGCGGTGCTGGATTACCTTACTGAGGGAAAGCCCCTTTACATTCAGCCCCAACAAAGTCTTTATGCATTACAAATTGCCGATCAGATTCGCCGGGATGCCTTACCTACTGCCTAGCCCAAAGGGTTAATCTTTTGTGATCTTTAGCCGCAAAGAAATTTCCCCTCGATAAGATAAAAGGGGATATCTAAAACCTTTAGAGGTAATGTTTGTGAGGCTCAATTTTTCTTCTCGATTTGGCGTCGTTTTGGTCACACTCACCACGGCGATCGCCCTTGCTAGTTGCGGTGGCTCAGAACCAGAAGAGACAGCTATCGAACCGGATGTCTCTATTCCGGAGGTACAAGGGGAACCCCTCGAAAGTAAAACGACACTTGCCCTCGAAGCTGGCTCTTATTGTTATCGCACCGAAGAAGAAACTCTCCAGGCGATCGCCGAATTTTTAGTTGAGCCAGATCAGAGCGTTACCGGAACTCTCGAAGCTACTGTTACCGACGACGAGAATGCCTACTACACTTCCTACGACCAAAACTTTGCTGGAGTCCTAGATGGTGGCGAACTGACCGCTTCAGTAACAACAAATATTGAAAATGACGTGCAGGAAAGCACAGAAACTTGGACTTTAAATCAAGATCAATTTAGTAGTGACAGTGCGATTTTCCTTGAGCGTGTTGATTGCGAAGAAATTATTGCCCTCAAGTCCGTCGAGAAAGGCACAGAAAAACCCGTTGCCGCAGTCCCAGCCACAACTTCCACGCCAGCACCCGCGCCAACTCCTGTAGCTAGTGCTCCCCAAGCTGCTCCTACCGCGATTCCGCAACCAAAAGCGGTCTCCACTGCCACTTCACCTGTGCGCGTTCAGTTTAATGACGGTGCATCGGAAACAGTTGTGAAAGGCAGCCTAGCCGCTAATCAGACGCAAGTTTATCTGATCAATGCCCAGGAAGGTCAGGACATGTACCTCGATATCACCAACGGCAGCGGCAAGGCGATCTTTGATGTGGAAGTCGATAATGGCGAGGTGATCCAAGAAGATTTACCAGAATTTATCGAGTTTACCTTGCCCTTCAGCGGCGATTACATTGTGACGGTCAAGTCCCAGGAAAATAATACGAACTATGCCCTCAGCGTGACGGTGCAATAGGCGTCCCTTAGCCAAGATAAGCGGCTTTGACCTGCTCGTTATTGAGTAGGTCTTTTGCGTCGCCAGCAATTTTCAGATAACCAGCTTCGAGGACATAACCGCGATCGCTGCACTCTAGAGCGAGGTTGGCATTTTGTTCGACGAGCAAAATCGTTGTGCCTTCATCGTGGAGTTGGCGAATCACGTTAAAAATATCTTTGACGATTTGGGGCGCTAATCCCAAACTCGGTTCATCAAGGAGTAACAGTTTAGGACGACTCATCACCGCTCTGGCGATCGCCAACATTTGCTGTTCACCACCGCTTAGGGTTCCAGCCACTTGATCCTTCCGTTCAGCCAAGCGCGGAAAAATCATAAATTGCTTTTCGATATCTGTCTTAATGCCAGCCTTGTCATCACGGATATAGGCTCCCAACTCCAAATTAGTGAGGACTGTTTGCTGAGCCAGAATACGACGGCCTTCGGGACTATGGGCAATACCCACACGGACAACATCATGGGCGGCCATTTTGGTGAGGTCTTTGCCGTCGTACAAAATTTTTCCTTTTATGGGATTAACTAATCGCGAAATCGCCTTCAGTGTCGTCGTTTTACCCGCACCATTTGCGCCGATGAGGGTGACAATTTCCCCTTCATTAACTGTGAGATGAATATCCTTAAGGGCTTCAATGCCGCCGTAATTTACGGATAAATCAATCAATTCCAGCATTATTCATCCCCGAGATAGGCTTCAATAACGGCGGGATCTGACTTCACGACTTCTGGCGCACCGAGGGCAATCAGTTGACCAAAATCTAAAACAGCGATGCGATCGCACAGTCCCATTACCAACGGAATATGATGCTCAATTAGTAGCACTGTCAGGTCAAATTGCGCCCGAATTTGCCGAATCAAATCGCTCAATGCACCTTTTTCATTTGGATTCATGCCCGCTGCTGGCTCATCCAGCAACAATAAATCTGGCTCAAGGGCGATCGCCCGCGCAATTTCTAAACGCCGTTGGTCACCGTAGGAAAAATTACAAGCTTGCTGTCGATATTTACCCGTAAGACCGACTAAATTTAATAGCTCTTTTGCTCGGTCATAGGTTTCCTGTTCCGCCTTACGAGCATTCGGTAACCCTAAAATCCCAGCCAAGAGATTTGTTTGCTGGTGACGATGGCGGGCGATCGCCACATTTTCGAGCGCCGATAAATTACCAAATAACCGTAAATTCTGAAATGTGCGGGCAATGCCACAATTAGCAATACGATGGGGCGCAAACCCTTGAATCTCTTGGCCACGATAGACAACCTTACCTACCGACGGCGGAATCATCCCGGTCAACATATTAAAAAACGTCGTTTTCCCCGCGCCATTCGGCCCAATCAAGCCAAAAATTTCACCTTGGTTTACCTGAAACGAAACATCATTGACAGCGACTAAACCGCCAAAGCGGCGAGTAAGCTGATTAACCTCAAGGATTGAATGAGTTGAATTTGACGCAGCAGCCATGGACAAAAATATGCCAATACCAAAACCAGATTAATTCTAGTCTTAACCCGAACTTTAAGACAGCATTGCGATTATCCTAATCCAGAAATAAAAGTCGGCAGACGATAAGGAGGTATCTGGAGCTAGTTACCTAAAATTTGCTTTAGAGAAGATAAACCCTTTTTCATACGGCGCGATACTGTGATGACGCTAACTCCCATAATTTCCGCTGCCTCTTTCTGCGTCAAATCCTGCAAAAATACAAACTCTAAAACCTTACGGGTGCGATCCTCTAACTGAGCTAATCCCTGTTGCAGACGAATGCGATCTTCCATAGCCAATTGGAAACTCTTGTACTCAGGGTCTGGCACTAAATCACCCAGACAAGCAGATTCATTATTATCTGCTGAAATTCTAAGATCGAGACTAAGGGGGTCACGATTTTGATAGGCCAAATTAACCTCTTGCCATTCTGCCTCAGAAATCCCTAGACTTTCTGCAATCTCAATCGGCGATGGTTGACGATGGTGTTCTGCACGGAAAGCCCGAATAAACTTTGCGGACTGGCGGCGTAACTGTAAAACACGGCGCGGAATCCGAACCGTTGTACTTTTATCCCGTAAATAATGTTGAATTTCGCCGCGAATATAGGGACTAGCAAAGGAGCTAAAGGCATTTCCCTTATCTAAGGTGAATCGCTCAATTGCTCGCAATAAACCGATGCTACCGACCTGTAATAGGTCATCAAAGCTTTCACTACACTGCTTTGTCCAATGGTGCGCCTCTTTACGCACAAGGCCAATATTGAGATTGACAATTCTATTGCGTATCGCGACATCTCCAGTCTGTTGATACTGCTGTAACAGTTGAAGCGTCTGCTGCTTAATTTTGTCACCCATTACGGTCGTCATATTAGTACCTTAGCTTCTAGATTGAGGCTGTAGATGCGACCTTCGAGCTATCCCTGACATAGACTCGAAACGAGATGCAAGTTTGAAACTATCTAACTTAACTTTCTAAATACACAATTAAATTTCTAACTTAATTGCTAACTAATAATTCAAGTTAAACGAAGTATTTCAACAATTATCTTGGCACATCTTTCTTGAAATCTCTAGACAATTCAGCAACAAAATCACCTTTCTCTGCAAATTTCAGTGTAAACACGTAATTAAAGAATTAATGTCTTTACCGAATCTATATAAATAAAGCTAGAGACCTAAGATATATCAAAAAAAATCATAACTAACTCTGTAATACGTAGGTGTAAAACCCACAGAAACTTTAAGATTTCATCCTTTTTTAACTATTGAAAATCAGCTCGAATAGGCGTGATAAGTTCGTTGTTGACACAAAATCTAATGCCCCGGGAAAAGCTGGAAGTTTGGCTACGGTTGGGGGCTTGGATAAGCTGCCTGGATTCTTCTACTTGCTGAAAAGTGGGAGTTTTTTTGATGATTCGTGTTAGATATTGCCGTAAAATGCGGCGTTGTAATGCAATGTGTAATTGTCTCAATGGAAGGCGTTGTAATGATTGATCCGGATTAAAATAATCACTTAATTTTTCTGCGGCGATCGCCTCTAAATAGTCGTTTTCATCTTGGCAAATTGTAGCTGTTTGGGCTAGGTGCTGTTCTGTTTTTTTATTAATCAGTTTTAGTTCTGGTAATATTTTTTGGCGTAGTCGATTTCTAGCAAAACGAAGATTTTGATTATAAGTATCTTCATAAATAGGTAAGCTGAATTCCTCACAAAAAGCTGCTGTTTCAGCACGACTAACGCTTAGTAGAGGACGTATTAGGGTCACTTGATCTGAGAGAAAGCGCTGTTCTGTTAAAGCACCTAAACCTTGAATTCCCGAGCCTCGAACTAGGTTGAACAACAGTGTTTCAGCGCGATCCGTTAGGGTATGACCCGTCGCTACAAAATTAAACCCTTCGGCTGCTGCGACGGCGACTAGTTGTTGATAGCGCCACTGCCGCGCGGCGGCTTCCGTTTCCTGTACAGGAGTAGTTGCCTGACACAAAAAAAAAGGGAGTTGCCATTGCTGTGCAATCTGACGAACGTGGTCGGCGATCGTCTGATCACCGTCCCATCCGTGATTACAGTGGGTGATCGCCAATTCCCAGTGCCAACGTGACGCGAGATCTAAACATAGTTGACCTAAACATAAAGAATCCTGTCCACCAGAAATAGCTAACAAGATTCTTTGTCCAGCAGCTAATAACCGAGTGTCTCGTAAATGCTGATGGACGCGAGCATGTAATAAAGACCAGTTCACCGATATCTATTCGAGTTCCCAAATATCGGCAGATACTTCATCTTCATCGCCGGTGACAGCATCGAGGGGATCGTCCCCATCATCTAAAGCATCGAAGTCAAAGTCTTCGTCATCATTGCTTTCAAACAACTCTCCGAGACTAATGTCATCGTCGCCACTATCACCGAGGGCGCTATCATCTCCCAAATCAAATGGAGACTCCATCTGGGGATCTGTTTCCATTGGAGAAGCTGTTTCTGCCTCAGCGACAGGAGAACCCATCTTTTTTTTCATAATCGAAACGTCGATAAATTCGCCGAGGTCTTCCGTTGAGCCGAAATCAATCTCCGGAGGAAGCTCTTCTTCCGTTAGATCATCTTCGTCGCTAGTTTCATCCTCGTTATCTAGCAATAGATTAGCGACGTCGTCATCAATCGGTGCATCGAAGTCAGGCTCACTCTGATCAAAGGAAAAGACATCTTCATCGTCGGAAGTGAGACTTCCTTCGGTCGCGTCTTCAGACTCAGCGCTTTGACCTTGGGAGATTTCTGTATCGCCAGCGGCTTCAAAATCGCTCAGTGAGTCATCGTAACTAGCTTCTGTGTCCTCATCTGCGGCGATCGCCTCTTCAAAGGGATCGTCAAACAGTGACTCTTCGGAGTCTGATGTATCTTCTTCAAAGAGATTATCTAGACCCAGATCATCGTCGCCATCATCATCAATCGCTGCAGCTGGCTCTTCTTCTAAAAGGTCATCAAAGTCAGCTGCGGGACTAACCTCGCTACTCTCTTCAGATTCTAGAAATGGATCATCGCCGTCGTCATCGAGATTCAGATCATCAAGACTGGCATTAATATCGTCGTCATCGTCGCTAGACTCTTCTTCGCCAAATAAATCATCAGCATCGGCGAACAGGTCATCATCACTGTCATCCGTACCTAACTCATCAAGCGTTTCTTCCGGTGTATCCCCACTTTCTTCGGCAGCATCATCAAGCTCAGCAAAGAGGTCATCCTCTGCATCGCCAAACAAATCGTCGCCGTTATCGTCAGTTAGGGATTCCAGCTCGGCACTAGGTTCTGCCTCGTCTTCTGTGTCACCAAAGTCTAGATCAAAGGCTTCGTCTTCACCTGTTTCGTCGCCAAGGGCTTCTAGTTCAGTATCTAAACCTGCCAGAACCTCTTCTTGCTCTTCTACAGTTGCGTCTTCGGTTTCGTCACTTTCTTCTTCATCAAAGAGACTGTCGTCACCGAATAGATCATCAAGCTCGTCTTCATCTGCCGGAGCAGTTGATGCAGCATCTAGCTCTGTATCTTCGTCTGAATCGGCGATCGCCGAGGTTGAAGGTTCGTCATCTCCAAGCAAATCATCAAAGTCACCCATTGCAGCATCAAAGTCATCATCAGACGTCTCAGCCGCTTCAGGTTCATCTAGAGATTCCTCGGCGAATAAATCACCAAGATCATCTTCATCTTCCGATACTACCGATGTTTCTTCTACTGCATCATCAGCCGCAAAGAGATCATCAAAACTCTCGTCATCTTCCTGGACAAAAGTGTCTTTCGCATCAACCGCTGTTTCAAAACTGGGTGTTGACACCTCAGGGTCATCAGAAAAATCTAAGTCATCGTCAAAACCTAAATCTTCATCGTCAATATCAGACGCTATAGATTCAGCAATGACAGATGTGGTGGCAGCTACCGGAGCGACAAACTCGATAGCTGCCTCAGTTTTTGGGTCGGGACTTGCCTCCGCATCCACATCCTCTGAAAACTCTAGATGTAAGCGAACTTTACCCTTAACCCACCCATCGGA
The DNA here is from genome assembly GCA_964638765.1 of uncultured Synechococcus sp. Classification (GTDB taxonomy): domain Bacteria; phylum Cyanobacteriota; class Cyanobacteriia; order Cyanobacteriales; family MRBY01; genus MRBY01. Next base: position 9,896 of record CAZXBK010000139.1, read on the forward strand.
GCCGAAGCGTAAAACATCGCAGTCAATACCTTCTGCAGTGAGCCAGTCAATGGTTTCAGGGGTGACACCGCCAACACCATTATCAAGCATGAGCTGCTTTAGGGCTGCTGTAAATTCACTCACCCGGAAGGTACTGTGTCCGATCACAATCTGTGATTCGTTACTGACGGACAGAACCTCGCCGCTGCTCAGTGGTTGAAAGTTTTTGCTCACGGTCATTTCCCCACAATGTCGAATACTAGGTAATAAAGGTTAAAGAGCGTTCTTAAATGATATGAGATGTACCCTATGCATCATTCTAGTCGCGATTTTCCTGTCGGAATGGCTTTTTTTTGCCAAAATTAAACTCTTTTTAGAAAAACCAGCCGTAAGAATGGAGTCCCTTGCCAAGGATATTGACGCCGAGATAGCAGATCCACACGACTACAAATCCGGCTGCGGCTAGTAGTGCTGGTTGCCGTCCCTGCCAGCCACGGGTAATCCGGGCATGGAGATAGGCAGCAAAAACGAGCCATGTGATTAGGGCCCAAGTTTCTTTGGGATCCCAGCTCCAGTAGGAACCCCATGCTTCATTTGCCCAGACGCCACCGGAAATAATACCAATGGTGAGCAGTGGGAAGCCGAGGCCGATGATGCGGTAACTAATGTTATCTAAAGTGTCGGCAAGACTCAACATTTGGGGGCTAAGGCTTGGTGCTGCGGCAATATTTTCGAGGGCTGGCTGGGTCAGTACCGCGGCATTACCGTCGAAATTTGGTTGCTCTTTGGTAAAGGCGGCAGCAGTTAGAGGTTCTTCGGATTCTGCTTGGTTATTGCGGAGGCGATAGGAACCGTTACCAACGGAACTGCCGCGCAATTCAATTTTTTGTCCTCTGGTCACAAGCAAAAAGGCGATCGCCAACAAGGAGCCTACTAGCAGAGCGGAATAGCTAATCATCATGACGCTGACGTGCATCATTAGCCAATTGGATTTTAGGGCGGGCACAAGGGGCGCAGAATTTTGCATCTCTTCGGGTAGAGAGAGGGCGGCAAAAGCGGTGATGCCCATGGCAACGGGTGTTGTAATGGTTCCCACCCAACGGCTGCGGCTCATATTTTCGGCAATGAGATGCATGGTTGTAACACCCCAGGCTAGGAAAAATAGAGATTCGTAGAGGTTACTGAGGGGAAAATACCCGGCTTCTAGCCACCGTGCACCAAGGAGTGTTGCCATACAAAGATTGGCGATCGCCACACCGATGGTGCCGAGTTTTTGCAAAACGGTGAAATTCGGAAATGCAGCAACACCCCAGTAAATGAGCATGGTGATAAACAAAACGATAAATGAAGTGTTATCTAAAAGGCTTGGGAGGGAACCTAGAT
>CAZXBK010000140.1:0-11116 GCA_964638765.1 uncultured Synechococcus sp.
CTCCATTGATTCACTTTGCTACTCACGCCTAGCATTACTCTCTTGAAACTCTCAATATTATTTGTCGGTACTTTTCTTTGATACTGAAATACTCTTCTATTTGATGCGGACTTTTTTGTATCTCAAGAGCACTTTCACCAAAGATATCATTATAATATTTGCCAAAAATATCTTTCTTTTTACTCGAAGCTTTGTGTGGATTGCCAGCGATGGAGTAAAGGATTTGCCCAAAACGCTCCATTGAGATTTGACGATAATTAGCTGTGTCAATATCCTTATCGATGAGCAACTTAAAATCACCTGTTTTACGCTTATAGTTTATTGAGTGTTGTAAAAGATATTGCTCCAGCTGAATTTGTTCTTTTCGATTGGATTTGAGATCAACCTCTAGTATAGAGTTCTGACTATTGGTATATTCTGCGATTCTATTATTTAAATCTTGGTCACTCACGGTCTTGAAAATTCTGACGAGAATTTGAGCATTAGACAAATAATCGACAATGTTTTGGGGATCACTTTGGTGAAATTTGTGAATAGTCCTAAGTGTTTGACCACCGTTAATAACTTGAAAGTTTTCCAAGGTTATTTTTATTTTCTTATTGGCATTAATAGATTCAGCTTCAATATTTTGTGCAATAACAGTTAATCCGTTATTGTACATAAAAAACTTAGATGGCTCCTTCTTTAACGTATTTAATATATTGTCATTATATTGAGAGCGTGTGATAAAGCCTCTGACATTATCGAAAAGCAAAGAATATTCCAAATCAACTGTTTCTAATTTTTCAGTCTTTTCTAAATCATATTCATCTCTTAAGGAAGGGTTGTTACACGTGATTCTCACAACTTCATCAATAGGAATCCTAATGATGTAAGACTTTGAAGAAGATATTGAATCTTCCGAGAAAGACATTATTGCATCATTATCTAGAATTAGTTTGGCGGATATAGGCTTGGGCCGCATTGGAAGAACTTCCATTACCTGACTTAGGCCAAACCACTCAACTTCTAGTCCATAAATACTTTCTAATCTTTGAATATGGGGGTCTATATGATTAGATTCGATGTCTTCATTTGATACGATATATAATTTGAGTTTCCATTCTTCGCTACTGTTAAGCTTTTCGATAATCTCATTTACATACTTCTTGATTTTGCCGTCAAGCCCGCTTGTATTTTCCGTCTCGATAGCATTGGAGAACTTAGAACTGGTAAGGACTTCTTTCTGACTTGGTGTGTTTGTTTTTGGTCTAAAGTTTTTTCTATACTTGAAGTTAAAGAGATTGATTGTATTTTTTTCTTCATCAAGATGTACAGCATCGATACCACAGTCATCACTTTTTACTCCATGTAATTTACTGTTAAAGTCGCTATCTGTGATCAAATCGCATATGTCAGATATTTCAGTGATTCCGCAGATATTTTCAAGTACAAATGGATAAAAACCAATTCTTTCCCTATCTACCTGAGCATCAAATTCTATTTCAATACTAAGCTCTGCAAGGAGTAGGTCAGCATATCTAGATGATATTCGCTTAATCAATTTGAAATCATTTAGATTTGCCATTGTTTTATTCTTAGCTTATTTTGATGCCAAATATTGATTGTAAAAAGCAAGAGGATGAATCTACTTCCTTACTCTGATTATATTACTAGCAAGCTGAGAAGCTAGAAGATCTCCATCTATCAGATTTTTGTAAAAAAAAGTACATCTAACTTAGATGTACCCTGTAGATATCTTACATAAGCCTTAAATACGATCAGTTATTGATTATGCAAAAGTAGTTGTAATCCGCTTCATTGCTTCAAGGACATTTTCACGGCTATTGAATGCAGAAATGCGGAAATAACCTTCACCCGCAGCACCAAAACCAGAACCGGGCGTACCCACAACATTACAGTTGATGAGGAGCTTATCGAAGAAGTCCCAGCTAGTAAGGCCATCAGGAGTCTTCACCCAAACGTAAGGTGCATTGATACCGCCGTAAACATCGAAGCCAACGGACTCAAGTTCTTTACGGATAATTGCCGCATTCTCAAGGTAAAAACTGATGAGTTCCTTGATTTGAGCTTGACCCGCCTCAGAGTAAACCGCCTCAGCACCCCGCTGAACGATGTAAGAAACACCATTGAATTTAGTGCAGTGGCGACGGTTCCAGAGCTTCCAAAGTTGAACCTCTTCGCCGCTGTCTATGGTTGTTGTCAAAGTCTTGGGAATGACAGTGTATGCACAACGAGTTCCTGTGAAACCCGCATTCTTGGAGAAAGAACGGAATTCAATCGCACATTCCTTTGCGCCATCTAACTCATAAATGGAGTGGGGCAGACTGTCATCAGTAATGAATGCTTCGTAAGCTGCATCAAAGAAGATGATGGAGCCATTTGCTTTAGCGTAATCAACCCATGCCTGGAGCTGTTCTTTCGTTGCAGTTGCACCAGTAGGATTATTGGGGAAACAAAGATAGATGAGGTCTACTTTTTCGCTGGGAATTTGGGCTTCAAAGTTATTGGCCGCACTGATAGGAATATAAGTTAAACCTTCATACTTGCCGGATTCATCAGCTTCACCAGTGTTACCGACCATCACGTTTGTATCAACGTAAACGGGATAAACAGGGTCTGTTACGGCGATAGTATTGCCCTTACCAAAAATATCGAGAATATTACCGGAGTCGCACTTGGCACCGTCAGAGACAAAAATCTCAGAAGCATCGATGTCACAGCCTCTTGCTTTAAAGTCAAACTCAGCAATCTTTTCGCGGAGCCAACCATAACCCTGCTCAGGACCATAGCCTTTAAAAGTCGCGCGATCGCCCATTTCTTTAACGGCTTCAGCCATTGCTTCGAGACAAGCATCGGGTAATGGCTCAGTTACGTCACCAATACCGAGTTTGATGATGGGTGCATCGGGATTATCGGCGATAAAGGCGTTGACGCGGCGAGCAATCTCAGGGAAGAGATAACCGGCCTTAAGTTTGAGGTAATTCTCGTTAATTTTGACCATGGAACAATAGGAAATAAATATATGCCGTAAAACAGATTAACCTATCATCCCACGGTCACGGGACAGCAATTTTACAGTTCTAGGGCAGCCTTCGTTGCCACGCCAACAATCCCGTCCTGCTGTAATCCTCTTTTCCCTTGAAAGCTTAAGACTGCTAGCTCAGTTTCTCTGCCAAATACCCCATCAACAGCAATGGGATTCGGCAACAGTTCGTAGTAGTTAAGCTTTGTCTGTAACCGCGTAACTTCAGGGCCAGCTAATGGATTTCCTCGAACATATCGCATGACAGCCATGGATCTGACTGGTGTGGTAACTCTGCTATTGCTTGGTCTGCTATTTCGGTTTAAAGAAACAGTGGGTTGTTGCCATTCCACATATTCTTTCGCCACCCAATTACCGCCTTCAAGTTGGTACAGGCCATTTTCTTCTCTGACAACATCGGGCAAAACTTTGCCATCCAGTATGCAATCGACGACACCACCCTGAGGACTACTGCGGATGTTTAAACAGGTCGAAGTGGCACTATTAGATATGTTTCTAATCTGTGCTGGAGAAGTTGCTACATATTGCTTGGCGACCCAATTCCCCGTAGCTAGCTGATACCAACCATTCTGCTCCCCCACGATATTGGCAAGAGGCGTACCTTTAGAAAGACAAGCCACAATTCTGCTATTGGTACTAGGACTCTCTCTAACATTGAGACAACTAGAATTTGTATTGACGATGGCGTTAGTGATGGGATTCGACAAAGCTATCGTCTGGGCGATCGCCCCGTGATTTAAAACGACTTGGCTACTGAGAAATAAAATACCGAGGTAGCTCAGCCAACGGGAATTAATTGATAATTTAAAGTCGGAAAAATCTGGATTTCTCGGCTGAATATTATGGGCTGTTTCGTAGGCTGCATAGGCAGTTGCGATCGCTAAGGTTTCCATGGTGGACTCCTCCCTGTATGTGAGTTTTATGAATTTTCTGATACGACAAAACTCATGCGTGAGATAGAAAAAGTTGCAAAAAGAATTGTCATTTTAGTCTCTAAATTCCATCATATTCAGGTCCTTCTAAAAAATTGTTACTTGTTGCAATTCTGAAAACAAAATCTATCTTCAGAGAGAGGTCGGCGACAATAGACTGTAGTGACTTAACGTCGCGCAATCTCGGTTCAGTAAAATAAAGAAAGATCTTTGATGGCATAGGTAATGAGCGCACAACTCCTTGAAAATCGCTACCGCATTCTTAAAGCGTTGGGACAGGGTGGTTTTGGCGAAACGTTTCTGGCGGAGGATTTGCATATGCCTTCCAGTCGCCGTTGTGTCATTAAGCAGCTCAAACCCGTAACTAATGATCCTGAGATTTATCAAATCGTGAAGGATCGCTTTCAGCGGGAGGCGGTCATCCTTGAGCGGTTGGGTGAAAAAAATAGACAAATTCCGACTTTGTTTGCCTACTTCACTGCAAACGGACAGTTTTATCTGGTGCAGGAGTGGATCGAAGGGGAAACCCTCGCTGAGGCGATCGCCGCATCAGGTCTTTGGTCGAGTGATGCGGTCACCCGATTGCTCCTTGGTATTTTGCCGATTCTCGATTTTGTTCATAGCCAAGGTATTGTCCATCGCGATATTAAGCCCGACAATATTATTCTCCGCAAAGGCGATCGCCAACCTGTCCTGATTGATTTCGGGGCGGTTAAAGAAACAATGGGCACTGTAATGAATACTGCTGGAAATACCACCAGCTCCATTGTGATCGGCACACCCGGTTTTATGTCTTCAGAACAGGCGATCGGGCGGCCAGTTTTTAGTAGTGATCTCTACAGTCTCGCCTTAACAGCTATCTATCTTTTAACAGGTAAATTTCCCCACGAATTTCCCACAGATCCCGCTACAGGAAAATTGCTGTGGCAAGGTGATACCCAAAATCTTGATGCTCATCTCGCCGCAGTTCTAGACCAAGCCATTTGTACCCATCCGCGCGATCGCTTTAGTAATGCCAACGCTATGGTGCAAGCCTTGCAAAATTTCAGTAGCGGCGCAGTTCCAGTGCCAATACCCGAAACTGCAGTGCCACCCACCTATCACCAGCCGCCACCAGCCCCGGTCAATACTCCCGTTCCAGTAACCTCCGCCAACCCAACTTCCGTACCGGCGACCTATGCTGAAGAACAAGTCAGTGCCTATCCTGTCGCGACGAAGCAGGGAATGGCTGGTTGGCAAAAAATACTCCTTAGCGGTAGTGTCGTCGGTGTTTTTTTAGTAGGAGGAGTGCTATTAAGTAATCAGTTTGGTCGTGAAGATACGCCCGAACCGATTCCACCAGAACCTATTACTACCGCCGTTACTCCAGACCCTGTGCCGCCGACGGCTACCCTGGAGCCTGAGCTTACCGTTGTTGATGAGACATCAGCCTATGGTCGCTACACAGATCTAATTCAGGTGATTCCCTGTGAAACAGCTTTAGATGAATATGGCCGTTATAACGATTGGGGTTATTGGGAAGGCAGTAATACCGTGTGTGAAGCCACAGCGCAGCCGGGTTATTGGGTCTATGTCTACCCTGACTGGTATGTGTGGGGGACGGAAGTGGGCGGCACCAATCAATCGGTTAATCGCTCCTCACCAACACAATTTATCGAAGGCTATTTTGCAAGGATCAATAACGGTAATATTGGCCAAGCTTGGGAGATGTTGACTCCAAATTTTCAGGGCTACAGCGAATCCTATGGGGAATTTTATGACTGGTGGAGTAGCGTGGATGAAGTTCAGGTTTTAGATGTGTTCCTCGTTAGTCAAGGGGATGGTTCGGCGGTGGTTGAGGTGTTGATTGACTATGTGATTGGCGGTGAAATTTACGAAGAAGAACCGCTTCGTTACGATCTGATATGGAATGAGCAGTTAGCTGATTGGCAAATAGATGATCGTGCCTAGTCATTTTGTTGCTAGGTGGGCGCAGAGGGCAAAAATTTGGGGATAGGGTATTTGACCCCTTGAAAGGTTTTGTAAAATTAAATCCATAGCATTTATAACCCCAGACACCCCAGACAAGGCGAGGCAATGACCAAACAACTTCTCGAAAATCGCTACCGCATTATTCAAGAACTGGGACAAGGAGGCTTTGGTGAGACATTTCTCGCTGAGGATCTCCACATGCCGTCGAGTCGTCGCTGCGTGATTAAACAGTTAAAGCCTGTAACTAATGATCCGGCGGTTTACCAGTTAGTGAAGGAACGATTTCAGCGGGAAGCGGTTATTCTTGAGCAGCTAGGGGAAGGGAATCGCCAAATTCCTAGTTTGTTTGCGTATTTCACTGAGGCGGGTCAATTTTTCCTCGTCCAAGAATGGATCGAAGGACAAACGTTATCGCAACAGGTTGAACAAGAGGGGTTGTGGTCTAGTGCTGGTGTCATACAACTGCTGATTGGTCTATTGCCTGTGTTGGATTTTATCCACGACAAGGGCATTGTCCACCGGGATATTAAGCCGGACAACATTATTCTGCGTCAAAGTGATTTTTCTCCTGTGCTCATTGACTTTGGAGCCGTCAAAGAAACGATGGGCACACAAATGAATACAGCAGGACAAACCACCAGCTCCATTGTGATCGGGACACCGGGCTTTATGCCGTCGGAACAGGCGATCGGTCGGCCAGTTTTTAGTAGTGATTTATATAGTGTGGGATTAACGGCGATTTATTTGCTGACAGGCAAATTCCCTCAAGATTTTTCGTCTGACCCGGCAACGGGCAAAATCCTCTGGCGATCGCCGCAATTGAACGTGGACAATCATCTAGCGAATGTTTTGGATCAAGCGATCTGTACCCATCCGCGGGATCGCTTCCGTTCAGCAGACATGATGTTGAGGGCGTTACAGGCGGCAAATCAAGTGACAATGTCTGTTCCCAATCCGGCTGTTGTGCCTATTCCCGAAACCGTAGTACCGCCTTCTCGCCCTCCGGTAAGTAGTCAGCCGACAGTGGCATCTAATCCCCCCGCCCCCATCGCCAACCCAACGCCACCAACCGTTGCAACATCACAACCTTCAACGCCACCTCAGACCTTTGCACCGCTTCAAAAACAAGGGATGGCAGATTGGCAAAAGGCAATTTTGACGGGGGGAGTGGTCGGTATTTTCTTCCTTGGTGGGATTATTGGCTATGACCAACTAGTCGGGGATCGCGATCCGGTGACCCCGGAACCGCCAGTCGTTGAAGAGATAACTGACCCGCCGGAAGATGATGATGAAGGGAATGACTTTAGCGCGGGTGACGAGCTGCCGCCGGAAGTGGAGACCATCGATGTCGAAGAAACTCCAGACCCACCAGTTGTTGAGGAACCTGACCCCGCTACGCCCGATATCCCCGTGGTCCCGATTAATCAATTTGATGCCGAGGTCATTGTGGCGGAGTGGCTAGTTTGTAAAAGCGAGCTATTTAGCTTTCCCTACGACGCTTATTGTGGCAGACAGCTTTTAACTGGGGCAGCCTACGCCAACAACATTCGTCGTACTGATGGTGAACAAAGTTCGATGGAATGGCTGGAAGCAAACGGTGCTTATTACGTTTTTGATGAGCAGCAAATTGAAGAGATTAGTGATTTTCAGTTCGGCGATCGCCAGGCCACCATTGAAGTAATCGTGACCGAATCCCGCACGCTGTACGACGCTCAAGGCAATATTGACCAAAATGCTAGCGGCTATGATCAGCGACTGGTGCAGTACAACCTCGAATTTACAGACGATGGTACCTGGAAGATTGCGACCTACGACACGGTAGAAGTGTTGTGGCAGGAATAAAGCGCAAACGTAAGAGGATTTGTTCTTTTGCTTTTGTCCTCCACATCCCAAAGGTTGTAACCCGTAAATTTACGACCACAAAAAACTAAAACGTCTTTATTTTCTCTGCTTGAGTCTGTTGTTTTGAACCAACCGCCACCGCCAAAACCGCCATCATCGAATACTCCTGAGCGCCAGCGTCGACGGCATCAGCCTGCACTACTGAGTTTGTGGCAATTTGTTTTGATCAGCACGGCAATGGCGATCGCCATTCTTGGGGGAGGGTTATGGCTATTGCAAAGGTGGTTTGACGAGCCAAGCGCAACAGATTTGCCGACTCAAGAGACTACCCCTTCTGAAGTCTTTGAAACCGAAGAAGATGAATTTACCCTTTCTGGCACTGAAGAAACACCCCTAAGTACCGATTTGTTGCCAGAGATTTTTTCGGAGACTGAGGCATCGGGCAAACCTGTCGAAGTCAAAAAAATTTGGCGATACCGTTACAACGTCGCTCTTTTACCTGATTGGCAACGTAGCTCTGAATTACAAGCCGTTATTGAAGGCATTAAAGACTTGGCGATCGCCGCAGAATTACCCGTTGATGCCATGTCTGTTGTCTTAATTGACCTGAATCAAGGGGCGATCGCCTATCACCAGCCCCATGTCCCCCATTACCCAGCCAGTGTTGCCAAACTGTTTTGGATGGTCGCTCTCTACGGCCAATTTCAACAGGAGCTGTTACTAGAGGCCGATTTTCAAGATGAACTAGCCCTCATGGTGCGCCGCTCTGACAACAATGCCACCAGCCAAATTATTGATGCGATTACCCGCACCTCCTTTCAAGCCAAGGGCAGCCCCGAAGATTATGAAGCTTGGTATCTCCAGCGCTTACAACTAAATCAGTTTTTTACCCAAGCTGGTTACCAAAATCTAAACGTCACCCAAAAAACCTATCCAATCCCCGATATTGAAGTAGAAGAACCAGCGGGTTTTGATCTCCAGATGCGCCAAAATCCCCTAGCGCCAGCTGATCAACCCATTCGTAATCAACTCACCGCTTGGCATGGTGCTCGACTCATGTATGAAATTGTCACAGGTCAGGCGATCGCCCCCGAGGCCAGTCAGAAAATGCTGCAATGGCTAGAGCGCGATTTGAGTCAAAACTGGCAGCGTTCAAGGAACTATTTCAACCCAATCCAAGACTTTTTTGGGGCAGGGCTACCAATCGAGGCCAAGATTTTCTCTAAAGCTGGCTGGACAAGCCAAGGTCGCCATGAAGTCGCTTACATCGCGTCTAATGACGGTAAAAAACAATACATTTTATGTATTTTTGCTGAGCAGAAGGATTACGCTGAAAACTCAACTTTTTTCCCCGAAGTAGCTAACTATACCTATCGGAATATGCCTTAAATGTCACCTTTAGTCATGGAAATAAGGTTAAACAAAAGCCAGTAGAGATGCCAAAAAAAAAAACCTGAGTGAAACCTCACACTTTTCTCAGAAAAAAATCAGAATCTAAGCCTATAGAATCTCATTTATTCCTCCGAAAGATACTTGAGCTGCCCCCGTAGGAAAGGTATACTACAAGTAGTTACAAAGTAAATTTTGTAATGCATCTAAAATTCTTGATTGCTTTTAGATGTAAGGGTTTCAGACTCAAATGTGTTTTTCAACCCTATGCTCATTGGCATGGGTCGTTATATATAGTATTTGTTTTTTATATTTTTTTAATTTCGTTGGTTCGAGTTCGGATATTTCACCCTGTACCGTACTTCACTAGAAGAGGTTGTAAAGGGCATGATTAAAAAAGGAAAAAAGAGTTTGATCATGAATTCATTGCAGAACTGAACCTTTTTTCTTTCAACATTGTCTATATGTTAGGAGAAATCATCATTCTATTTGTTTTGCCTAGCTTTACGGAATGTTTGCTTCAGCGGTTGAAGCAATTCTCTGATTAGCGAAATTTCATCACTCGCCCCTGAGGTGAGACCCGATTTGTTCTCAAAACCAAGGAAGGAGTTGTAACAGTAGATGCCTACAGCGAATATCAAACAAACCCCTAAATCCAGTAAGAGTTCCGTTGATATGGTTCGTACCTATCTCCGGGAGATTGGGCGTGTACCTTTGCTAACTCATGAAGAAGAAATTGTTTATGGTAAGCAGGTTCAGGAGCTGATGAAGCTTTTGGGTGAGCGTGAACAGTTAGAAGAAACTTTAGAGCGTGAGCCGACTTGGACTGAGTGGGCTGAGGCGACAAATCTGCCTGAGAAGCAACTCCGCCGTACCGTAAATGTTGGTGAGCGTGCTAAGCGCAAGATGATCGAGGCAAATCTTCGTCTTGTGGTGGCGATCGCCAAGAAATACCAGAAGCGTAATCTTGAATTTTTAGACTTGATCCAAGAGGGTAGTCTCGGCCTAGAGCGCGGTGTTGAGAAGTTTGACCCGACTAAGGGTTATAAGTTTTCGACCTATGCTTATTGGTGGATTCGTCAAGCGATTACTCGGGCGATCGCCCAACAGGGTCGTACGATTCGTCTGCCGATTCACATCACTGAAAAACTCAACAAAATTAAAAAAACCCAGCGTCAACTTTCCCAAGATTTGGGACGGGCAGCAACCATTGCTGAAATTGCTGCGGAGTTAGAGCTAGAGCCTGAAAAAATCCGCGAATTTTTCCGCGTCTCTCGTCACCCTGTGTCCCTCGATGTTCGTGTCGGTGACAACAAGGATACTGAGTTGATGGACTTGCTCGAAGATGAAGGCGAGTCTCCTGATACCAATGTGACCTACGAGCTTCTAAAGCAGGATATTAAAGACATGATTGCGGATTTGACGCCGCAGCAACAGGAAGTCATTATTCTGCGCTTCGGACTCAACGATGGTAAGGAATTATCCCTCGCCAAAATCGGTAAGCGTATGAACCTTAGCCGTGAGCGGGTGCGTCAATTAGAGCGTCAGGCTTTGACTCATTTACGTCACCGTCGTGCTCGTGTTCGTGAGTATCTTGCCGCGAGCTAGGAAATAAATCACACAAATAAGTTGATTGGACTTAGGCAGATAAGGTGGGCGATCGCCCACCTTTTTTTATGTGGATTTTCAAGTTTGTCCCCGTGCTTACGGCGGGTTGTTCCCGAACAACCCCTACAGGTTTTGTCGGGGCGACATCGAGATGCGCCAACGATTAGTCGTGGGGCTTCTTTGAGGGAAAGCAATTTCTTAAACTGTAAGTAGCGAAAAATAGATTAACAGCAGTGGTTTGAGGTAATGGCGAATACTCTTTTCGTAACTGGGGGCTGTGGCTTTATTGGGTCAAATTTTATTCTTCAAGCTCGCCGCCACAACTGGG
>CAZXBK010000141.1:0-10920 GCA_964638765.1 uncultured Synechococcus sp.
ATTGATTCACTTTGCTACTCACGCCTAGCATTACTCTCTTGAAACTCTCCAGAATTTTATTAAAATACCTTGACTGTCTAGTCCACTGGAGAGTTTAAGGTTAAAGTAAGATCATTTTTTAAGTTGCAGTTTTATAACTATGAAACGGCTAAGTATTGCAGGTTTTGTCTTGGTTAGTTTGCTTTTGGGAGGGTGCTATGGCGCAACACAATCTCCTTCTGTTTCTACCACCTCCGACTCAAGCGGTAAGACTTTAGCGCAAACCCAAGTTATTAACGCAGATGTTTTTCGTACACCAACCTGTGGTTGTTGTGGCTTGTGGATTGACCATGCGGAGGCTCACAATTTCACTGTGATTGACCATCAACAGGAAGATTTGACGCCTATTAAACAGCAATACGGCATCACACCGGAACTCGCCTCTTGTCATACCACTGTGGCGAATGGCTATGTTTTTGAGGGACATATTCCCGCTGCCGAAGTGAAACGTTTTTTAGCAAATCCGCCTGAAGATGCTATTGGTCTCACCGTTCCCGGTATGCCCATTGGCTCTCCCGGCATGGAAATGGCAAATAAATCACAACCCTACGAGGTTTTAGCGTTGTACCGCGATGGCTCCACGTCGGTGTTCGCAAACTATTAATCACTATTTATTTAAAAAATTCTTGTAAAGATGGTCATCAATCGACGGAAATTTATTGGGCTTAGTACTGCTAGTCTTCTCAGCGGACTGATACTAAGCGGACTGATACTAAAAGGTTGTCAAAATATTTCCCGTCAAGATTCAGTCAATAGCGAAGCGGCGATCGCCCCCGTTTACCGTAGCGAAAATGGCTTATTGGAAGTAGAGCTAACTGCGCAGTACGCCGATCTCGTTTTAGCAGAGCAGTCCATGCCCCAGATGATGACTTATAACGGGCAAATTCCTGCACCGCGTCTAGAAGTAAAACCGGGCGATCACCTCATTATTCATTTCAAAAATGACCTTGATCAATCCACAAATTTACATTTCCACGGTTTGCACCTATCGCCAGAACAGGACAATGTTTTTCTCAAGATTGAACCGGGCGAAACCTACACCTACGAACTCGATATTCATCCCACTCAGCGGGGCGGCACCTATTGGTATCATCCCCATCTGCACGGTTCCGTTGCCGAACAACTTTTTCGAGGCTTAGCAGGCATTATCGTTGTGCGTGGCGAACTCGACGAAGACCCCGCTATTGCAGCAGCACAGGAAGAATTTTTACTATTGCAAGATTTTTCAGAAACCAATGAATTTTCCTCTGGCCGGATGGGCATGATGGGTGGTTCGATGAATTTAATGGCGGGGCGACAAGGCTCATTACGTCTCGTGAATGGTCTGTATCACCCGACAATTTCCGTCACCGAAGATCTGCTGCGCTTGCGATTAGTGAATGCTTCGCCCTCACGCTTCTATTATTTAGAACTGAAGGGACAAAATCCCCTGCAAATTGCGAATAGTGGCGGCACTTTATTAAAACCTACGCCGATTGATAAATTACTTCTCACTCCCGGACAGCGGGCAGAGCTGTTGATCCAAACCAAAGATTTACCAGATATACCGATTCACCTCCTCAATCTCCCCTACGAACGGGCACAAATGGGCATGATGGGAAATCAAGCACCACAGATCATTGAGGCGATCGCCGACTTCAAAAAAGCAGAAAAAGACTATAAATCAGTCACGCTACCGACAGCATTTCAACCCATCGAAGCGTTACCCGAACCAACTCAAACGCGTCAATTTACGTTGAACCACGGCATGGTGCGCGGACAAGGCATGGCATTTCTGATTAATGGCGAATCCTATTCCGGCGAAGTTCAGACAGAAGTACAGCTCGATACGGTGGAAGACTGGGAAATTACCAATACGGGCACAATGGATCACCCTTTCCATGTCCATACCAATAAATTTCAGGTGATCAGTCGTAATGGTGTTTCAGAAAAGGCGATCGCCTGGGAAGATACAGTCCTCGTGAAGGTAGGCGAAACCGTCAAAATTCGTATGCAGTTTAAGCACTTTTCTGGCGACACTGTTTACCACTGCCACATCCTTGACCACGAAGACTTAGGCATGATGGGCAAACTACGAATCAGTGCCCCACAAAATAGTTAAAGGTTGTGTTTAGGCGTCTCGACTAATTTTATTTACTGGGCAGAATTATCTAGTTTTGGCGATCGCCACACCCACCAAGCCCCTAAACAGAGGGTGATATTTCCAATTACGGTGGTTGCCGCTTGGGTAGTTACGAGCCACTCAAGGGATTCGGCATTATCGAAAAAATGCCATGTACAGGCACACATTGCACTGACAAGGGAAGGTAACATCCCCCATGACAAAGCGGTCCAACTTTTATCTTGGGTTAGCTGGCCATAGGTGTAAATGAGCCAAATCGCCATAATCCATTCGAGGACACTAGACACATGAACCATCCACGTGGGGAAGGAAAGGGCATTCATAAAATGAAACTTTGAAGAATAGATTAGGGTCTGGAAATAAATCTACCGCAGGCGATCGCCGGATTTAAAGGGTTGGCGTTTCTTTTTTTACTTTCCCCAACTGCTCAATGGTGTCATTAATCACCGAGGTAAGGCTTTTACGAGTTTGTTCGTGGGCTTCCCGCTCTGCTGCAAGGTCGCTTAAGGCTTGACTACGTTCCTTTGAAGCTTTGATCAATTGTTCTTGTAGGGACTCGACATCGGCGATCGCCAGAATTTCCTGTTCTAGTTCCGGATTGTCCGCCTGACTTGCAGCTAACTGGCCTTCTTGCTGCATCGTCTGCATGGTGAGCTGGATTTGCTCAAACTGCTCCTTTGCTAAACGAGCCTCTGTACGTCGCTGTTGCGCTTCTTCTGTGTACCGTTGTCGCCAACTGGCTTCATTTTTTTGGCTTGTTTGCAGCTCTTGTTGGAGGGTGGCAAGTTGCTGCTTCAGACGGTTAATTTCGCCGAGCCATTGCACAACTGCTTCGCTCATCGACTTAAACTCCTAAAGTAGGTGCGACATAATCTATAGTAATCTGCCTTTCTCTATCTGAAAATGTGATCTTGCGTCTTGCTATCGATCTTGCAATGATATTGCTTGTGGACTATGAAAAATTTCATTTTAGGCAAATTTTTCTGGAGCAAACACCTGCTGCTATGTCGCAATTTTCAGCCAAACTTCACGCCGAATCATTTGGCGATCGCCACAAAGACCCATCCAATAAGTTGAAAATTGTGGCTTAGCCTATGCTAACCATCTAGCCATGAAACGTTTTTTTCGCTTTTTTCTATACGTTAATCACAAGACAGTTTATTGCACGATTCGACAGGCACTACGGCGTCGATTAGTGGGCTTGTCAGCAGAAATTGCCTTTAACGTAATGCTTTCGCTTTTCCCGATCATCATTATGGCGTTAACGGCATTGGGTTTATTTGCCGAGCAATTAGACGAAACGGTTATCCAGCTAGCGAGCTATTACCAAGAGGTTATTCCGCCATCGACGTGGGATCTATTAGGAGAATTTGCCCAGGAAATTAGCAAATCACCCAACACCAGCTTGTTTTCTATTAGTTTTATCGCCACTATTTGGGTCTCCTCTAGTGCATTGAGTACTGCGATGAATGCGTTAGACCAGATTCACGAAATCCCCCCTAAACAGCGTCGTCCTTTCTGGAAAGCAAAAATTATTTCTATTGTGATTACGATTGGGGCGATCGCCCTACTACTTTTTGCGTCTTTCTTGGTGCTGTTGGGCGATAGCTTCGTTAAAGTCGGTCTTGATTTATCTGAGCGTTTACCGGTGGATTCAGCCGGAATACAGGTACTCGTGATTTTGTGGCGATTAATTAGTTTTCCCCTTGCCTTGACCCTGGGCGCAGGCATTGTCGCCATGCTCCTCAATATTTTGACCAGCCCTGCTGATCGCCGTCACCCGCTACGCAAAATCAAGAAAATGTCCTTGGGTTTAGCTGTCGGTGTTTCGTCGTTACTCCTCCTCTGTTTTTTGATTATTTTTATTCAAAAGATCATTGTCAATCTCCAAATTGATTACGATATTGCGAATTCCATTGTGATTATCTGGCGTTTTCTAAGTCTTCCTGTTGCCTTGGGGATTGTGTCGATCGCCTTTGCCTTTATCTACAGCATGGGTTCGAGTCGCATGATTAAAGGGATGCCAATTTTGCCGGGGGCGGTAGTTGGGGCGGTATCTTGGGCTGGCATCTCGGCGCTATTTCGTCTCTATGTGTCTAATTTTGGGCAATATAATCGTGTTTACGGCGCTGTAGGAACGGTAATTATTTTGATGTTGTGGTTACAGCTCAGTGCGCTGGTAATGCTTGTGGGTGATCAGCTCAATGCCGTCGTGGGTGAAGCAATGCTGATAGATTCTCTGAAGCGTGCAGACGCGAAAAATGCGGCTCAATCAGACACTCCCAATGAATACGAAAAATCCCCTCTGCAAGAAGAAGCATAAGGGGAATTTGAATCTATAACTTGAATTTCGTGATGAATTCAAGAGACGTGGGTAAAAGAGCCTTTAGGCGATCGCCGCCGCTTCAAACTCTTGCTTGAGGACGTCAACCTTATCGAGACGCTCCCAAGGCAAATCCAAATCATTTCTACCGAAGTGACCATAGGCCGCAACTTCTTGGTAAAAACGACCTTGGCGATCGCCGGGTAGATTGCGCAGATCGAACGCCTGAATAATGCCTGCCGGACGTAGCTCAAAATGCTTTTGTACCGCTTCAAGAAGCTTTTCTTCGTCTACTTTGCCAGTGCCAAAGGTTTCAACCAAAACACTTACGGGACGTGCCACACCAATCGCGTAGCTCACCTGCACCTCACATTTGTCTGCAAGGCCAGCTGCGACAATATTCTTCGCGACATAACGGCAAGCATAGGACGCACTACGGTCAACCTTTGTGGGGTCTTTGCCGGAGAATGCACCACCACCGTGACGAGAATAGCCACCATAGGTATCAATAATAATTTTGCGGCCTGTCAAACCAGAATCCCCTTGGGGGCCACCGATTACAAATTTACCTGTGGGATTAACCAAGAACTTCGTATTTTCCGTTAGGCCAACAACCGCATCCGCAAATACAGGCTCCACAACGCTAGCCATTAAATCCGCTTTAATTTTGGCTTGTACATCACTATTTTCGGTGAGACTACCAATCGTTGCCGTATGCTGCGTCGAAATCAAAATCGTGTCGATCGCCACGGGCTTGCCATCTTCGTAAGCTACTGTGACCTGAGTTTTACCATCGGGGCCAAGGTAGTCCAGTTCACCACTTTTCCGCACTTGGCTAAGCTTTAGAGACAGACGGTGTGCCAGGCTAATAGGCAAGGGCATCAGTTCTGGAGTTTCGTTGCAAGCATAGCCAAACATTAAACCCTGATCACCAGCGCCAATTTGGTCTAACTGATCATCACTGAGCTTTTCTCGCTGCTCTTGGGCACTAGTGACACCTTGGGCAATATCGGGAGACTGCTCATCAAGGGCAATTAGCACAGAACAACTATTAGCAGAAAAGCCATTGTCAGCATTTGTATAGCCAATTTCGGCAATTTTTTCGCGAGCAACTTTAATGAAGTTGACATTCGCTTTTGTGGTGATTTCACCAGTGACCACAACTAAGCCTGTGTTCGTGACGACCTCTGCGGCAACACGACTGGCAGGATCTTCAGCAAGGACAGCATCCAGAATGGCATCTGAGATCTGGTCACAGATTTTGTCAGGATGCCCTTCTGTTACAGATTCAGAAGTAAAGAGATAACGACGAGACAATGTTGTTGATCCTCTTAAATATATAGATTTACATAATAAAATAGGTAGTCTTCCATTCTATCCGCTCAAGTTCCGACCTTCGGGAATGTCTAGAAAATTACTGCATATTTACACTCCGGAACGTGTTAAGCAAATTCTCGTTTCTAAGGCTAAGTCTGGATCACCAGAGCAACAGAATCATGGAGAACCGGTATTCTTACGACGGTTTTTTTTAAGTTGTTCTAGCTCTAACTCAATTTCATCGGGAGTAACAGGGACAACTTTTTTCTTGGTTGGAGTTTGTTGTTGAGTTGGAGGCACGGTGGATTGAGGTGCGTTTTTTCGCCTAACGGGTGTTTGTTGGGGTGCTGTTACTGGGCGTTTCGTCTTTGTTGTACTGGTAGCGGGAAACCGAATGAGATGCTCAAGGTGATAAAGATACAGGGTGATCGCCGTATAAATAGCTAGACAAGACAGTAGAAACTCATCTTCATCAATAAAATCAATGTAGCCAGTGTATTGGTCGTAGATAGACTCAAAGCCGATCGCCATAAATGTGGGAACAACAAATAAAAATGTCGTCAGGGTACAGGCAAAAATGGCCACCATCCAGCCATAAACCCCTTCCCACAGACTATGAATTACCTTAGGTTTAGGAATACCTTTGAGCTGGTGCAAAATATTCTGAAACACCCAATGAAAAGCCGTCATCATGGCGACGGGAATCAGCAAAAACGAAACTAATCCAAAGGGACTCAGGAAAATAAACGGGACAATATTATCGAGATCATTACTACCAATAATTAACCGAGCCGCAGCGGCGATCGCCGTCAGTTGAAAACCAGTTCGGATAAAGGCGATCGGGTAAGGAAGATAAGACGGCCATTGCATAGGGTGCCAGTCCTTAAATATTTAGAGATAAGGAAAAATAATCGCTTCGTCGCCAATCATAACCGAATTCCCTCAGGCTTGGTGTCGCTTCTGGTGCCATTGCCACGCGTGCGCCAAAATTGTCTTCAGGTCTGCGTACTGAGGTTGCCAACCGAGGATATTGCGTGCTTTTTCGCTACTGCCGACAAGGGCTGGTGGGTCTCCCTCACGACGGTCTGCGGCGATCGCCTTAATTTCTTTTCCTGTAACTTCTCGTGCGGCTTCGATAACTTCCTTCACAGAAAAACCATTACCATTACCGAGGTTAAATGCATCGGTTTTTCCTCCTTTGAGCAAATAATCAATGCCAAGTACATGGGCATCAGCCAAGTCGTTCACATGAATATAGTCCCGTACACAAGTGCCGTCGGAGGTGGGATAGTCCATGCCAAACATCGAAATGCTGTCTCGCTTCCCTAACGCCGTCATTAAGACTAAGGGAATCAGGTGAGTTTCGGGGTTGTGGTCTTCACCCAGTCGTCCTTGCGGATCTGCGCCCGCTGCGTTGAAATAACGGAACATCACCGAGCGAAAGTTATAGGCTTTGTCAAAATCTTTTAAAACTTGCTCCACCATCAACTTACTCATGCCGTAGGGATTAATGGGATTTTGAGGATGATCTTCTGGGATGGGAATCGTTTGCGGTTCGCCGTAGGTGGCACAGGTTGAAGAAAAGACAAATGATTTAATGCCTGCCGCAACCATCGCTTCAAGTAGCGTAAAAGCGCTAATAAAATTATTGCGATAGTACTTGTCTGGTTGCGTCACAGATTCGCCGACATAGGTATAGGCCGCAAAATGCATCACCGCATCAATGTTGTGATCCTGGAAAATCTTGTCTAGCAAAGGGCGATCGCCGGTATCCCCAACAATCAACTTTGCCTTGAGGACAGACTCCACCAAATCACGGTGACCGTAAACCAAATTATCGAGAATGATTACCTCATAGCCGCGCTGCTCCAAACTAAGCACTGCATGGGAACCGATATAACCAGCACCACCACTTACTAAAACCGTTTTTTGAGAATTTGCCATCAACTTATGCCCAGACCATTAGCATCACGAAACTACCCCAAATAAGAGTATCGGAAAAAATCAAATATTTGAGACTTTACCGTGGAGCCAATCCACTAGGAGCTTTGGGCAATTTTTCATAAACCACCGCCACGCCACAATACGAAAGACTGGTTTCGAGAGTCGCGCAATGTATTTCATCAGGCCGTTGAGGGGGCGAGTACGGACTTTTTTGTTGATGAGATTAACGGAGCCAATATCGTAGAGACAGTCCAATATCAATTTGACTGTGGTTTCCTCTCGCAAGAACATTGTTTCAATGATCAGAAACAAATCCTGCAAACGTTTTTCCTCTTCTTTTAACTCTTCTGCCGTCTTTTCAATAGGGCCTGAGAGATCTTCAGATTTGACGGTAATGGGGGCTTTAGACATGAATACTAGAAAAACGTTGCCATAGGGACATCATAGAAGCAGTTTGGCGGCAAAGGTACAGGAAAACATGACTCCCTAGCGTGATATTCTGAAAATCATTGTTTTGTCTTGTTCTTTTTCCAACCCGAAACTGTCTATGTCTTCGCCTTCTTTTGATTCCGGACGGGAGCTTGATGCTCAGGAAATTGTGACCTTGACCGATTCCACCGGGCGATCACTGGATTGTTATGTAGAGAACGAAGTTGCGAGTGAAAATGTTGACTATTTTTTGCTGCAGCCTGTCGATTTACCAATCGTGATTTTGGCGTGGGATGACGATGCTGAAGAGGAAGAAATCCCTGAGACCGAAATGGTGGAAGATCCAGAAGAATTAGAAGAAATTTTCCTCGATGCAAAGGCGGTTTTAAGTGAGCTGGAATTAACGCTCAAAGATACGGCCTATGTGATGACGATTAGCGGCGAAATTCCTCCGCTAAAGGAAGAAGATATTTTGTCCCTAGAAATTGAAGACGATGAAGCGTCTCGCCTCGAACCTGAGGAATTACAACTGCTGACGGATTTTTATCATTTAGAGCAGCACTATAGTATTTATACACCCATTGACCCTTACTTATTCTTTGCCCGGGCGACTGGAGATGATGAGCTAGAAATGCTGGATCTCAGTGACCCGAAGGTGAAGGATTTAGTTGATCTCTTAATTATTCAAGATGACGAGTAGTAACGCCGCTCCCAAGACCAAGCAAGTCCGTCGCCGTCGTCGCCGTTTCCCTTGGTTTTTCTTTTGGTTGGTAATAGTTTCCGGTGTTAGTTTTTGGCAAAGCTGGGCTTGGTGGCGCTGGAGTATTTCTCCGACTACGGCATTGGATGAGGCGGTACAGTTACAAATTCCTCAAGGGACTTCGTCGCTTCAAATTGGTCAGGATCTCCATGATTTGGGCTTGATTCGCTCGAAAAAGGCTTGGAAGCTTTGGTCATTGTGGCTCCGCTTATCGCAACAGGGCGGTAGTTTTAAGGCGGGCACTTATCAGCTGAATTTTAATGATGATTTGCCGGCGATCGCCAGCACCATTTGGGAAGGAGAGGTGGTGCAGACAAGCATTACGATTCCCGAAGGCTGGTCATTACAGCAGATGGCCGAATACTTCGAGAGCGAAGGTTTATTTTCGGCGGAAGAATTTTTGGCCGCAACAAAACAAATTCCTCGGGATAAGTTTGAGTGGCTCCCCGCAAATTTGCCGTATTTAGAAGGTTTTTTGTACCCAGACACCTATTTTCTGAGCCAAGATGATCCGCAGGCGATCATTGATCAAATGCTTACTCGCTTCGAGGAAGTTGCTCTGCCGCTTTATAACGAAGCACAAGTTCCCCTTGGGTTATCTCTTAATGAATGGGTTGCATTCGCCAGCATTATCGAAAAAGAAGCAGTTGTTGCCGAAGAACGAGACACAATTGCGGGAGTTTTCGCCAACCGTTTGCAGCGAGGGATGAAACTCGAAACTGATCCAACCGTTGAATATGCCCTTAATATTCGTCAAACCAAAGAGCAACCCCTGACCTTTGAGCAAATTCGAGTAGATTCTCCCTACAATACTTATCGCTATACTGGATTGCCTCCGACGGCGATCGCCGCCCCAGGATTACCTGCTTTAAAAGCGGCTTTGGCTCCTGCGGAAACCGAGTATCTGTTCTTTGTCGCTAGATATGACGGCACCCACGTATTTAGCCAAACCCTTGCAGAACATGAAGCTGCAACCAGAGAAATTCGCGCATCGGTTAATTCGGAATCATAAAATAATGGCTTTTCGGTGACGCCATATCTATTCTGACAGGGCTTAATTACTCCAAAAAATCAAATATTTTCCTTGTTTTCTTGAGGAAGTAAATAAAGTAAACAAAGGTTTTTTTGATCAAGGCGATCGCCTTAAAAAACAGTTGCTCGAACAGCTATATTTTCTAAAAACTGAGAAGAATTTTTGCGGTAAAATCAGGAGTCCGTTTAGGCAGTTTGCCAAGGAGCTATGTTCCTTAAGAGTCTCCATCTCCGCCACTTTCGTAATTATCACGACCAATACGTTGACTTTACCGCTCAAAAAACAATTTTGATTGGTAACAATGCCCAAGGAAAATCAAACCTCCTTGAGGCGGTGGAACTCCTTTCAACCCTCAAAACCCATCGTACTAGCCGCGACGCTGACTTGGTGTTACAAGCTCAACCGAGCGGTTCGTTACAGGCGGTTATCGAACGGAACTACGGCAACTCTGAGCTAAATGCGGTGTTGCGAGCAAAGGGCAGACGAACTTTAGTACTCAATGGTGAGACGTTGCGTCGTCAACTCGATGCTTTAGGAACATTAAATTCTGTGCAATTTTCGAGTCTTGATCTCGACCTTGTGCGCGGCGGCCCCGACTATCGCCGGAACTGGATTGATGGTCTGCTCGTGCAACTAGAGCCGTTGTACGCCCACATTGCCCAGCAATATCAACAGGTGCTCCGGCAACGGAACGCCCTCCTGAAAAAAATCCGTAAGGCTTATCAAGAAGGGGAGTCCATGTCGGCGGAAATGGCGCAGGAACTCCAGCTTTGGGATTTGCAGTTGGCTGCGGCTGGCTCACGGGTCACGAGACGGCGATCGCGGGGGTTAGCGAGATTAATTCCTTTGGCACAAAAATGGCACCACGAGATTAGTAGTCGTACCGAAAATTTAGTGATTACCTACGCGCCGAATGTGGTGTGGACGGACGATGAACCGGAATTAGTGCAGCA
>CAZXBK010000142.1:0-10841 GCA_964638765.1 uncultured Synechococcus sp.
AAGTCTTTGAAACGATTACATTAAGCCCAACTGAGCAAGAATACCCTTACCAGTTAAAACTTCGGTCAAAATGCCAATTACGAAACCGAGCATTGCTAGACGACCGTTCCAGTTTTCAGCGAAAGCGCTAAAGCCAAACTTACTTTCTTGATTTTCCATGATGATAAAACTCCTAATTGAGTTGAAATGGATATGATTGCATTCTGGTCAACCAGTTGATAACTAATTTAACAAAGCAAATGGCCGATTGCAACATTTTGTAAAGAACGTATTTTTCTCCGATAACTCTAGGCCAATACTTCGGCAATTTATGGGGTGACTTAGGTCGTCGGTTAGCGGCTCAAGATGTCGCTGTAACGTCCTGTCCATAGGCTTGCCAAGATAAGTCAATGAGGCCATTCATGATAGCGACGGCGACAACGGCACTTCCTTTGCGACCATTGATGTAAATACAAGGAATCGAGGAGTCGTGGAGCTGGAGTCGAAACTCGTCGCCTGTAATAAAATTCGCTGGCGTAATAATGACCAGTGCTGGGCGGATTTCTTCCGCATTGATTAATGTCATTAAGCTTGCCAGTGACGTCTGTGATTGCCCCACAATAAAAACAGCTTCAGGATAGCGACGCGCAAGGGTTTCAATGCCCCATGCAGTTCTCGTTCTCCCCTTTTGCGGTCTAGTGAGAGTCTCGGAGCTACAGTAAACAGGATTGGCAAAGGTTTTTTGTAAATTGTTTGAAATGCCCACTTGCACCATCGGTACATCGACAACAATAGTACTGCGGGCAGCAAGGGCAGCGGCTCCAGCTTGGAGGGCACGGTCTGAAAAGCGAATGAGACCTTGATAGTCAAAGTCTGCAGTTTCGTAAATAACACGACGCACAATTTCGTATTCGGCGGGAGAAAAAGAATGCTCTCCAACCTCTTGGTCAATTAGGGATAGGCTTTGAGCGTCTGTG
Organism: uncultured Synechococcus sp.; assembly: GCA_964638765.1. Classification (GTDB taxonomy): domain Bacteria; phylum Cyanobacteriota; class Cyanobacteriia; order Cyanobacteriales; family MRBY01; genus MRBY01. The sequence continues at coordinate 957 of CAZXBK010000142.1, forward strand.
ATATGCCATTCCATAGTGTTTGGGATACTCGCTGGATTACTAGGAAAGTCTGGGGAAAATTAGATTCTTCTCATTTTGGCATATTCTGAATTTTCCCAAATAGTTCTCTATTTAAAGTTAACCGTTATAGAAAAACGCTATTTTGGGTTTAGGGCGATCGCCTCAAATTGCCACCTTTGTGGAGTTCCGACAAAATTTTTTTCATCCAACTTAGAACACTGCTGAGTTACTTCAACCGAGAAAATATTTTAAGAACCGACAAGTTACACACGATTAGCCTCTGAGAAGTGATTGCTCTTTAGGCTCGACTACCTTAAGTGATTTCGATTTTTGCGACTCATTAGAAAGTACTAATTTTAGAAAGATCAACTTCGGCGAGCGCCTCATCTGGCAAAATAAAGGAAGAACTCAGCAATTTTTGATCCCAGTTAATTAGTTCTGGATAACGGATACCCGGCAAAACTGAAACAGAAAAAATTTCTTGCACAGCATCTTCAAAACGTAGGAAAGCAATGACCTGAGCTGTTTCTAGATTTACGACCCAAACACCGCAGAATCGTTCGTCACGCCGTTCAGTGATGGGTAGGCCGCTAAATACTGCCGTTTCTCGCACCTGTGATAATCCAACAAAGGCTAATGGCCCCCAGAAACTCAGGCCCCGAGTAAATCCCGGTAAATTAATTAAAGTTTCGAGTCTACCTGTCTGGAAATCAAACGCAGATAAGCTGCCATAGCCCGACTCTAGAACCCACAGGCGATCGCCGTACCAGCGAGGTGAATGGGGCATCGATAGACCACGGGCTAAAATTTTATTTGTTTCAATATCAATTAGGATGCCGCCACTACGTTTATTGCCGCGCCAACCTTTATCGGTATTGGTCTCGCCTAATGCGGTCACATAACGAGGTTTTTGATCACGAACGGCTAAGCCGTTTAAATGGCAGCGATCGCCTAAATCATAGGCAGAAATAAATGGCGGCCGCCAACGGGGTACAAAACTATTTTTGCGATCGAGGGTACAAAGACAAGAAAAACGAGTATTCACAAACCATAGTTCGTCACCACAGTAGGCCATCTCGTGAATATCAATATCCCCAGTAATGTGGCGATCGCGCGGTAAATAGCAAGCATCATGTTTACGGGGAGGTTGGAGCTTTTTCGTCACAGCAGGGACATTACGCAACTCCCAAATCTCGTAGGCAGTTCCTAAAGCTAGTTTTTCCTGATCTGCCGCAATACCCATTGGCTGCTCAAACACACGGAAATGGGTATTCAGTTCCTCCTGATCTGCCCGGACTACCACCACCTTGCCCGCTTGATATGTAGAAATTACGAGAGAAATACCGCACTCAACTAAAATTTCGCGCAAATTTTTAGTATGGACACTCCGTAGCGGTTCTAAAGACGGATCTGCCGATTTTCCATGAGATACGTTCATAAAATTCTTTGACTTGCGGCTCCCGATAAAACGCTGCGGCACAGGCCATTAGCAATATGCTAAAGCAAAAAAATATTGCGCCTCAACTTTACTAGAAAACCGAGATTTACACCCTACTATTCCTTACATCTTTTCATCGACCAAATCCCAGTATTTTTCATTGATTATTTTGAATTTCAATAAAAAATCCCCCTAGGTTTAGGAGGATCAACATTAATTTCAGAGCAGTATCCGGAATTTCAGCCCATGAAGTAAGCAAATTTTATGCCGACAAATAGCCCAATTCTGTTAGTTTACCAAGGACTTTTTCGACACTTTCTTCAAGGTCTTCTAGATCCGTGCGACATTCGATTTCAGGGTTTGCCGGTGCTTCGTAGGGATCGTCAATTCCAGTGAATCCTTTAATTTCACCAGCACGAGCACGTTTGTAGAGACCTTTGACGTCGCGCTTTTCACACTCAGCTAAAGGAGCATTGACATACACTTCAACGAAATTACCGATCCGATCACGCACTTCTTCGCGAATATTACGGTAAGGAGAAATAGCTGAAACAAGCACAATTACGCCATTGCGGGTTAGCAAGTGGGAAACAAAACCAATACGACGGATATTTTCGTCCCGGTCTTCTTTACTAAAGCCCAAACCTTTAGTCAGATTTGTACGAACGATATCGCCATCGAGGATTTCAAGCTTACATTCTTCTTGCTTGAGGCGCTTGGCGATCGCCTGACTAATTGTTGTCTTACCCGCACCGCTAAGACCTGTGAACCATACCGTGACGCCACGATGCTCCATGAACCTGTATTCCTTTAAAAACTTGATTTACAAAACACCAATAGTGTAAAGGGAGAAGCCGTGATTTTTACAGATACTCACCAAATCAATAAATTAGTCGCTATATTTGGCCAACTTTAGTCAGTTTATAAAGAGGCTATAAAGGAGAACTAAGCGAGTACTAGGATAATTTAAAACAATTTAGAAAATGACAAAATGTCAACGAGAAAGGTTGCGTTCTGGCAAAACAAGATTAGGATTGTAAAGAATATCAGTAAACTCCTGATATCTTGGGGCTAGCGTATGATTAAACATGTTCTTACCTGCCTTGATAACTTGCTGACCTATGGCAAGTTAAAATAACAGCAATTTTTCAGTCCTCCTTGGTGATATGAACGAATTTCGCGTAAGTTCCAATCCTCCTACTGCCTCCTCCTGGTCTGCCGAAGAAGAAGCAGATCGTTTAATGGATGATGTGTTTTCTGACATTGACTCCCTTTTAACTGGCAAGAGACCCACCGCGAAAATTCAAACAGCGCCCCAGAGTGACTACACTTCTTTACAGTCTTTGGTTGTGCCCCAGATTGATTTAGAGGGTAGTCCGGCAGAGGCAAGTGATGAACAAGTTGTCATTAAAAGAGGTATTGGTTATTACACAGAAAGACTTTTGTTTATGGGGTCCTGTGCATCTTTAATCGGTGTTGCACTTTGGATGGCTGTTAATGACCGTTTACGCGTACCTCAATTTTTAATTCAACCAACGCCCGTTGTTGAGACGGCGGCAGAAACTGAGACAGCAGCAGCAACGGAACCGATTTTTGCGGATTATGTTCGACGCGCTCTAGATAATATTGATCGTCAGCGATCGCCTCAACCCATTCCGGTTAATCCGGCAGGGCAACCAAGTGCAGCGACTGTACCGACAACGGATCAGCAGCCACAGAATGGAAATTCACAGGTTATTGAGCGCATTTATATTCCGGTTTATCCTCCCGAAATTTCTGCCAATGCTCGTCCTCCGTTGCCGAACAATGCTCCCGTAATCACTCCTTCACCTCAAGTCGTTCAACCACCTCAGGTGCAAACACCTCCCCCTCAAATCGCCCCTGCACCGCCGGAGCAGACAATTCCAGATCTTCAAGCCGTTGTACCGACATTACCGGCCCCTCCAGCGGCTGCGAAAGAGCTTTATACCCTTGTCGGTGTTCTCGAATCAGGCGATCGCTCGGCAGCTCTATTTAATATCAACGGTGTAACCCAGCGTTTTAGAGTAGGTGAGAATATCGGTGCTAGTAACTGGAAATTGCTTTCTGTGCAAAATCAACAAATTCTGATGGGGCAAGGTGGTCAAACTCGCTCCCTTTACGTCGGTCAAAACTTTGGTATTGAGCGCGAATAATTCACTTTTTACATCGGAATACTTTTAAAGTTGAGCAAATGGGCGGCATTTCCTAGGGGAGTATCGCTTTTTCATTGGGCGCTGATTTTTTTAGCCAACGTTTTTTCCATTGGCTCGTCGATTCGAGATTTGTCTGTTGTTGTTCTCGAACTCGTCTTTCTAAAATCCTTTGGCGATCGCCCCCTAAATCTGGGTCACGGTAGGGAACAGCCGCACGGGTATTGAGATGTTCAATTTCTTGCTGCGATAGGGGATCGAGGTGCTGCGTAGTAAATCTAGCCAATGTACCGGGCGATCGCCGACCAACGCCGGGAGTCCCGCCAAATTTCAACTGAGCAGAAGCCATTGCCTGTCGAACCGCCGCCGCACAGGAATAGGTCGCCAAATAACCCTGTTTGTCCAAACACTGCGCCACCAATTGCAAAAATTCTACCGTCCATAGTTGGGGGCATTTTGGTGGTGAAAAAGGATCTAGAAAAATTGCATCGGCTTTAAAGTTTGCGGCGATCGCCTGCTGTATCGTTTGACGTGCATCCCCAATGAGTAATTGAGCTTTTAGCCGTTCGGTTTGTACTTCAAAAGCTTGGCTTAGTTCCCCCAAAAGACCTGACACTTCTGATGACCAAGGACTTAATAAATTATTTTTAAATGCTATGGCGGCGATCGCCGGATCTCGTTCTAGGGCGATGACTTCCACTTGACATTTAGGATTAACTCGCCAAATTTCCGTTAGTGCGGCTGCCGTATTATGACCAAGGCCATAACAAATATCCAAAAGCCGCAGTCTTGATTGCGCCTGTGCCTGTGCCGTAATGCGGCAAGGAACCAAAAACTTTTCTTCCGCTTCCCGTTTTGCCCCTGCGAACGAATGATAATGCTCCTGAAATTCTTCAGAAAAATAGGTGTAGGAGCCATCCTCAGTAATTTTCGGGTCGAGTACCATCGGCTAGAAAGCAGCAAAAAATATTGTAAATCTGTTGACAATCATAAGCAGTTCTTGGTTTCTCTAGGCCAATAGTTGCATTATCTTTTGTTGCCAAGCCCCCAAGTCAACGGCTTCTATGTCTGCAAGAGGTAAACTGTCACCCGCCGCAAAACGGTTGTAGCCCCAAGTGGCTAAAAATAATTTGATATTAATGAGTTCGGCTTTCTGTTGAACCTTACCAAGAGTTTTGAGGCGATCTTCGATAAACCAAAATTTTGCTTCGTGTCTTGGCAATAAAGCCTTTAAGGTCTCGGATTTCGGCTGTTTTGTTTCCTTACCAAAAATGTTGTCTCGCGGGAAATCAATATTTTGTTGCTGTAAAAGCTGATAGGCAAATCGCGCTTCTTTCGTGGTGATGATATAAGTTTCTACTGATGGGCTTGCGAGTAATGCCCTTAGACAGTCAGACATTCCGTCATAGAACCGATGCAACGATAACCAATGTGCCAGCTCGTGGGTAATTTGGCGATCGCGGACAGTATCCAGGGCGTTCACCAACTCCTCTTGCGTAACACCCCAATTAAGCAAACCTTGCTTTAAAACGCCTTGCCAATCTTGCCAAATCGATTCGGGATCTTGACCCTGCAACAGAATCCAAATTAGGGCAACCATTTCCCAACCTGTTTCAATGACTGGGCGTAGCTCGTAAAAGGATGGACGAATTGACTCTAAAACCTGTTGTTCAAGCTTTGTTTGAGTAACTTGCTGGTAGGCGATCGCCGACGAATGGAAATATTCCGCTAGGCCATCACAAATAACACCATCAAAATCGAACGCAATAACTTTAGAAACCATTAATCAGGAATCTGAGATTTCATGCGGTCAAGGGTCATATTCATCTGGTCAAACATTTGCTGTGGCGTCATCCCAAACTGACCAAGCTGGGTTTTCATCTGCTCTACAGCCATCTGCGCCATAAAATCATCGGACAGCTCGAAACGCTTCATGAAAATCTTGTAGCGATCCATCATGGCTTCCATCTGGTCGATGTACATCTTTTTGCCTTCGCGGTCGAACTTACCGAAATCGCTACCTAATTGCACAAGGTTTTGATAATCCGTAAACAGACTTTGAGCTTCTTGCTGGACAATCTCTGAATCAAAAAATCCCATTTTACTTATCTTTTCCTAAATTAAATAACGCGAGAAGTTCACTGCTAAGCGAACGAAAGTTGTGTTTTAACGATATTTGATACCATTAATTTTAATTCAGGCGGTTTTGCGCCGCAAAGTATGGTTTTCCGCATCAAACCCCATGAAACAGGCGATCGCCAAGTTCTTTAACAAGCCAAAAGACCGTAAAGTTGCCATTGGACTTGCCCTAGCGGGTTCGGTTACTCCCCTAGCTGGCGTTCACAAATTCTATATTGGTCAACCGGTTTGGGGTGTGGTTTATCTACTGCTGTGGTCCACTCCGATTCCACAAATCGCCTGTGCTATTGAAGCAGTTTGGTTTGTGCTCCAAGATTTTGATTCGTTCCAAGAAAAATTTGGCATTGCCACCGCTAAAACAAATAAAGCCCTCGAAACCGCAAAAAAAACCGAGGCGATCGCCTCAGCATTACGGGAGCTGGAAAAACTCCGCACAGAAGGTTTAATTACAGAATACGAATTCGAGCAAAAACGTCGCGCTTTGCTTGAGTAGTCAAACACTTTGTTTTAACTGCTGCTCAAGCTGGATTATTTAAATAGACTGACTATGATGCAAATTCTTCTACCGAACCAGCAATAACTGGCGTTTGGCGGAAATATTTACTCAGCCTTAACTGATTGCCTTGGTGATTCCAATGGACTTGATCAAAAATGTGGGATAAAAGACATACACCCCGGCCACATTCTGCTTCTTCCGGTGGCAATAAGTGGTCATCTAAGTCACAGCAATGTTCACTTTTATCAAAGCCGTTACCTTCATCCGTAATGATCCAAGAACACTGCTCAGTGTTCATAAAGAAGTGAACAACAACCTTTTTCGTTGGGTCAAGAGCGTTGCCATGCTTGGCCGCATTAACAAGGGCTTCCTGTAAACCTAGACGTAGATCATACTGCCATTCATCGGGAATGCGTTCTAGGAGAATATCTAAGACTGGGTAGAGATAAAGCGTTGAGGCAAAACTTAAAGTGCTCCAATGAGACTTTGGGGGGGGCATGGAAATCGCAATCACAGTTAATGCTCCTTGACAAACTAACTTGCTGAGTATGGTGTCATTGGGAAATTAGTCACTGCTTCGTAAAACAGCGCTGAGTTGTGATGCTAATGGCATAAAAGGCTTAAGTTGCTCATCATTTAGCGTAAAGACCGTACTTTTTATCGCGGCTCTTACTGAACTATATTATACAAAAAATCGAATTTAAACCATTTTTAAAAGAACTGCGCATTCGACGTGGGGCGTTTGTGGAAAAAAGTCTGCGGGCTGTACCCATTCCACAGTGAAGGTTTCAGCGTCACACAAAATTTTCAAGTCCCTCGCAAGGGTCGCAGGATTGCAACTAATGTAAAGGATTTGTCTAGGTCGGGATTGCCGTAATGTTTCGAGGACGCGGCGATCGCACCCTTTACGGGGCGGATCAATCAGCACAATATCAGCGGTAGATTCAAGTTCTGGCAATACATTTTCAACGGTTCCCACTAAAAATTCAGCGTTATCAATGTCATTGTCGGCAGCATTAGCCTGGGCTTGCTGCACCGAACTAGGCAATACTTCAATACCAATAATCTGTTTAACCTTTTGGGCTAGGGGCAAAGTAAATGTCCCCACACCGCAATAAGCATCTACAACGATTTCATTGCCTTGCAATTCCAGCTGGGCAAGAATCTTTTCTAAAAGCTGCTCTGCAACGGCTGTATTAATTTGAAAAAAAGTTTCAGGACGGAGCTTCAGATTTAGTCCCGCAAAAGTTTCGTTGAGATAGTCACGTCCGGCGATCGCCTTCGTTTCGCGACCCCAAATCATATTGCCCTTGCGGTCATTGATATTCAGACAAACACCGACGAGATCAGAATATTCGTCGAGCCAAGCCGCAGCCTGCTCTTCAAGATTTGGAAAATCAGGCGCTGTAGCAATTAAGGTCAGAAGAATTTCGCCAGTGTGATGGCCAATGCGAAAAGCGAGATGCCGTAATTTTCCTTGGTGTTTGGCTTCGTTATAAATTGACCAACCGTTTGCAGCAATATCTTGTTTGATGTCGCTTAGCAGGGGATTGAGGCGTTCATCTTGGATGGGACATTGATTGAGATTAACCAGTCGATGACTACCTTTACGGTAATAGCCAGCTTGAAATTGTCCTGTGCTAGATCGTCCTACCGGATAGGTTGATTTGTTGCGGTAACCCAAGTCTGACGAACCATGCAAAATAGGTTGAATTTCTAAATCATTGAAGCCACCAATGCGCTGCAAGGCTTGGGTAACTTCTTTGGTTTTAATTTCACGCTGAAGAGACTCTTCAACTTGAAGCCACTGGCAACCACCACATTTGTCGGCAACAATGCAAGGAGGGCGGCGGCGATCGCCGGAAGGTTGCAAAATACGCTGAATTTTCCCGAGGGCATATTGACGTTTGAGGCGAGTAATACGAACTTTGAGGCGATCGCCCGGCACCGTATCCGGCACAAATACAACCTGATTATCATATCGACCAACCCCTGAACCTTGACTATTAAGATCGTGAATTGTTAGCTCGATCAAATCACCCTGTTGCATTACCGCTCATACCCCTAAACTTTTTGCACAGCACCCACACTGTAAACCTTTGATAGCCACTCCGCCGGCTTTGTAACAAAGACGATATAGCCAAAAAATAGGCACAATCCCAAATGTCAAAACAGCATTTATATCATTGATTTTCAACAATGAAACTTTATTAAAGTATAAAAAGATACAAAGTAGCCCAATTGGAATCGATAATTTAGCCACGTGCCCCCAGATACTGTCACAATTCTGTGTGCACATCGTACCAACCCTGCCAAAACTGGTTTACCTCCATGACTGACGCACAAAAAAAAGTCAAACTCACCAAAATTGATAAAGCTAAAGCAGAAAAACCCGGCTTAGCAATCAAGGACGAAATTGAACAGTTTGCTCAGTCAGGTTGGGAAGCATTAGACAAAGATGATCTAATTATTCGCCTCAAATTCCTAGGTCTTTTCCACCGTCCTGTCACCCCCGGCAAATTCATGTTGCGGATGCGGACACCCAATGGCATTTTGACCAGCGAACAAATGCGTGTCCTCGCCGAGGTCGTGAAACGATATGGCGAAGATGGCAGTGCCGACGTTACTACGCGCCAAAATATACAGCTACGTGGTATTCGTCTTGAAGACGTACCAGAAATGTTCAAAAAGTTTAAGGCTGTTGGCTTAACCAGCGTTCAGTCCGGTCACGACAATATTCGCAATATCACCGGCTCCCCCGTCGCAGGTATTGACCCCGAAGAATACTTTGATACCCGCGAACTTGCCAATAAGCTCCAAGACATGATCACCAATGGCGGTGAAGGTAGCTTTGAATTTAGTGACCTACCCCGTAAATTCAATATTTGCGTTGAAGGAGCACCTGACAATTCCTCCCACGTCGAAATTAACGACATTGCCTATGTTCCCGCATTTAAAGACGGTGAATTTGGTTTCAATATCCTCGTAGGTGGTTACTTCTCTGCCCAGAGAGTCGCCGAGGGAATTCCGATTAATGTCTGGGTTCCACCAACTGAAGAGGCAGTCCTAGCCGTTAGTCGGGGTATCGTTGCACTTTATACTCGTCACGGCGCTGAGGAAGGTCTACGGGGCAACAGAGCAAAGGCTCGCGTTTTGTGGCTTGTTGAAGCTTGGGGTGTTGAAAAATTCCGCGCCAAACTTGAAGAAGAAACAGGCATGACCTTTGCTGAGGCGGCACCAGAAGATGCTTTCACCATGGACAAACGTGATCACATCGGTGTGCATCCCCAGAAGCAGGAAGGGTTTAGCTACGTTGGTTTGCATGTTCCCGCAGGACGCTTGACTGCTGAGGATATGTTTGAAGTCGCGCGTCTCGCTGAAACCTATGGTGTCGGAGAAATCCGTGCAACAGTTGAAGAGAATTTCATTATTCCCCATGTAAAAAATGAGAATGTGGACACACTCTTGAAGGAGCCTCTTCTTGAAAAATTCTCGATTAATCCATCGACTTTGGTGCGTTCCTTTGTCTCTTGTACGGGTAATCGCTATTGCAACTTCGCGTTAATTGAAACCAAGGGTCAGGGTCTGGCTTTAGCGAAAGAACTTGATGCTGAGCTGGATATTCCCCAGCGGGTACGGAT
>CAZXBK010000143.1:0-10786 GCA_964638765.1 uncultured Synechococcus sp.
CGGAATCCCAAGAGCGGATGTTATTTGTGGCGCACAAAGGCCGTGAACAGGAACTCATCGATATCTTTCATCGTTGGGGATTGAAAGCGGTTGTGGCAGGGGAAGTAATCGAGGAACCTATTGTCCGCATCATGTTCCAAGGGGAAGTGGCGGCAGAAATTCCAGCGCGGGCTTTATCGGATGACACGCCTATTTATCATCGTGAATTGATGGCAGAACCCCCCGAATATGCCCAAAAAGCAGCGGTTTGGTCTGTGGATGCTTTGCCCAGTTGTGATGAAAAAGGTATCGCTGGCAAGACTTGGAATGAGGTGTTATTGACTCTGCTGGATGTGCCGACGATCGCCTCCAAAAAATGGGTCTATCGCCAATATGATCACCAAGTGCAAAACAATACGGTGATGTTCCCCGGTGGTGCGGATGCGGCGGTGGTGCGGGTGCGTCCAGTCAACGGCAAACCTGATGCGTCAACCATTGGCGTGGCAGCTTGTACCGATTGCAATCCCCGTTATGTCTATCTCAATCCGTTGGAAGGAGCCAAGGCAGCGGTGGCAGAAGCAGCCCGTAACTTGAGTTGTGTCGGTGCAGAACCCCTCGCAATCACCAATAATCTCAACTTTGGTAGTCCTGAAAAGCCCATTGGTTATTGGCAGTTGGCGAATTCCTGTAAGGGCATCTCTGAAGCTTGTCGCGAGTTAGATACTCCAGTGACAGGTGGTAATGTGTCCCTCTACAACGAAACCCTCGATAGCGATGGCAAACCCACACCCATTTATCCAACGCCCGTAATTGGCATGGTGGGTCGCGTTGAGCATATCAACAAAATTTGTGGTTTAGCGTTCCAAAATGCTGGAGATAAAATCTATCTGCTCGGCACAAAAGCAGCAGTTACCCTCGGTGGTTCTGAATATCTCAATACGATCCATGACACCGTTGCAGGCATTCCGCCCCAAGTTGATTTTGAGTTAGAAAAAGCTGTCCAAAAAGTGGTGCGTGAGAGCGTAGCTGAAGGCTTACTCAGTTCTGCCCATGACCTCGCTGAAGGGGGTTTTGCTGTGGCGATCGCCGAATCTTGTATTGGTCAAGGTTTAGGCGCAACGGTGAATGTTGAAGCTGGGGGCGATCGCCTTGATACAACCCTATTCGGTGAAACTTGCGGTCAAATTTTGGTCTCTGTTTCTGGGTCAAATCAAGCCGCCTTTGAAGCCAAACTTAACGCAACCATTGCCGATAACGTTAAACAAATTGGTGAAGTGACAAACTCTGGTTCTCTTGTGATTAATTCTGGTGAGAACGCTCTAATTAATGTTTCTGTGGAGGCAATGACTGAAAACTGGAGTCAGGCGATCGCCCGTCGTTTACATGCTTAATTATTAAGCACACTAAAATAGTAGTGGCTGTTCAAACCCATGCAATTTGAGTGGAATGAATCCAAAAATCTCTCGAATATTCAGAAGCACGGCATTGATTTTGCCGATGTTCCCGCGATGTTTGAGCGAGAAATGCTATCTAGACTCGATGATCGATTTGATTATGGAGAAGAAAGATGGATTGGCATTGGTTTTATTCGTAGGGGAGTTGCAGTTGTAGTTTGGACAGAACGCTTTCAAAATACTATTCGCATTATTTCTGCACGAAAGGCTAATCGTTATGAGCGCAGACAATTTGAAGCCTACATCTCAAACTAATTGGGATGCTCTAGAGTCGGAAGTGGAGGAAGAGATTGATTACTCAGATATTCCACCGCTGACGGAGAGCTTTTTTGCTGAGGCAACTCTAAGAATTCCAGCGAGTAAAGCCAATAATTTTATTGAGCTAGATTCAGATATTTTGCAATGGTTACATAACCAAAACCAAGAACCAAAAGATTTTGTCAACTCCTTATTACGGCAACATATTCAAACTCAAGCTTCATGAATAACTCGATTAAGTTACGTGACGTTGTGGCTCTCACTGTTGATTTGCCAGATTGCAATTTACGCAAGGGGTAAGTCGGTACAATCGTCGAGATTTTGGCAGAAGGTAAAGCTTATGAAGTAGAGTTTAGTGATCGCCAAGGTAGAACGTTTGAGTCTTTAGGTTTAATGCCAGAACAATTTATGGTGCTGCATTTTGAGCCTGTCACACCTATTGCTGCGTAATTTGGCGATCGCCCGTCGTTTACATGTTTAAGCTGAAAGTATCGATACAATACTACTCACTGAAATGTTTGAGTTTACTAAACAGAGCATTTTGGTGAGTATTTGCTTTCCAATTAGTTGCAGCTCCGATGCCGATAGACGATCAGACCTTAAAAGCTGTTGCAGATTTTATTTGTGGAGATCTGGAAGGAGCACCAATATATCGTTCTAGTTGGTATCTCACGGATTTTTTCGAGCGAGTTGGCCTACCTCAATTTGTTCATGATGGCTCCACGAGAAGACTTTGGGTTTTAGAATGTCTCAGAGAATGCTCAAGAGAAGAGCTAGCTCAGATTTTTCGGCAATTAGCATCCCCAAAAGAATATGGCGGAAAAAGAGAAGATATAAAATTAGCTTTGTCTACTCTTAATGAAATCTTTTATATTGAAGGTTTTGAAATATATCTAGAGGGTCTAGAAGCTAAGTTTCGTAAAATTGACATTGACTACAATGTAGAACCTCAATCTCTTGATGCGAAAAATCAACCGATTAATTTGCCTGATTTTTCTGCATTTTCTCAGAAAAATAATGATTTAACAGTTTTAAAAAGTCGCTGGTTTGAGATTCAAGCTTGTATTAATTCTGAAGCTTATCTTTCTGCAATAATTTTAATGGGTAGTATTCTTGAAGCAATTCTCTTGATTACATTGCAAAAATTCCCAAAAGAATCGAATACTTCACCTCTGGCTCCCAAAAATAAACAGACCCAGAAAAACAAAATATTTGCCGAATGGAAATTATCAGAAATGATTGATGTCGCTCATCACTTAGGGTGGCTTAAATCTGACAGAAGGGCGCATTCTCACGCTCTACGTGAATTTCGCAACTTGATTCACCCAAGAGAACAAATTAAGACTCAGATTTATCCAGACTATAATACTTGCAAGATTTCGCTTTCAGTTTTAGAGGCAAGTATTCAAGATCTTGCTGAGCAAGCTTCCTCAAAAAAATAATCTAAGTTGAAGATGAATATTACTTTTTCGCAATATCAACAAAGCTTAGAAGAACTCTGTAATCTCTGGCTTATTTCTGAATTCTCTGTCTTCGGATCAGTTCTTGGCGACTATTTTAGACCTGAGAGTGATATAGATTGTTTAATCGAGTTTTCCCAAGAAGCACAATGGGATTTATTCGATATTATTGAATTAAAAAGACAACTGTCTGATTTGTTTAATCGAGAAGTCGATTTAGTAGAAAAAAATAGTATTTCTAATCCTTTTATTCTCAAATCCATAGAAGAGAATCATCAAGTTCTCTATTCGAGTCATGGATAGAAATTATGCTTATCTCTGGGATATGTATCAAGCTTGCCTGAGGATTGATGAATTTACTTGCGACTTGACTTGGGAAAACTACAGTGGAAATAAGTTAGTTCAGAGTGCCGTCGAGAGACAATTTGAAATTTTAGGAGAAGCTGCAAGGCGCATTTCTGACGACTATCAAGATGCCCATCCAGAAATTCCGTGGAAAGATTTAATTGGTCAGCGCAATATCATTGCTCATCAATATGAGAAGGTAAATCACAAGCGTATCTGGTCAACAATTCAGAAATCTCTACCAGCTTTAGCGGGGCATCTCAAACAGCTTATTCCGAATCTAGAATGAAGAGGCGATCGCCCTTAATTTGTATGCCTAATAATTTTGCAGAGGTTGTTGATGTCTGATTGTGGTTGCGGCTCTGGAGAAGCGAGAAAACTAGAACGAAAGACCCTCCAGATTCTACTAGGAATAAATGGGGTGATGTTCCTCGCAGAAATTGTGTTGGGATTTCTCGCCGACTCGACAGGATTACTCGCAGATTCGCTCGATATGTTGGCAGACGCAGGAGTATATGGACTCTCTCTCTACGCTGTAGGGCAGGGCGATCGCCACCAGTCTAGAGCAGCAGGTATTAGCGGTATTTTACAGATTGCTTTAGGTCTCGGCGTGTTGGTAGAAGTGCTACGGCGGTTCTTTCTTGGCAGTGAACCTGAAGGCATATTAATGATTGGAGTCAGTATGGTTGCATTATTAGCGAATACTTATTGCCTACTGTTAATTCGCCGTCACCGTAACGCAGGTATACATATGCGAGCATCTTGGATTTTTTCAAGTAATGATGTTGTCGCTAATTTAGGAGTTATTATTTCAGGGATTTTAGTCGCACTTTTCGGCAGTCAATACCCAGATCTTCTGCTTGGTAGCATCATTGCAGTCATTGTTGTACGGGGTGGCATCAAAATAATCAAAGACGTCCAACGCAGTCAGCCAACTCGTAATGTACAACCTTAAACTTGAGACGGCGATCACCCCTTATTGTGATGATTGATGAAATTCTATGGCACAACAACAAATTCAACCTTGGCAATATTGGGCTAGTTTGGGCTTTGGCGCATTCACCGCTGTCGGTGGCGTGGCTCTAATTCTGTTTGGTATCTATTTCATTCGAGAAGCGTTAGCCTCGAAAAGCTGGCCTGTTGCAAATGGCGAAATTCAAGCGGTTCAAGTTATTCGAGATGTAGACCGCGATGGGGGCAAAACTATTGTCAGACACTACATTCGTATTAATTACGACTATGAAGTAGAGGGTATTAGCTACACAGGCGATCGCTATTCCCTTGGTGATGGTTCGACTGCCAGCAAACGCTTTAAAGAGAGAAGTGAGGCGATCGCCGAAAAAAATAAATATCCTCTTGGCAGTGAAATTGATGTCTATTACAAGCCGACTGAACCTAGCTTTGCCATCCTCAAGCCGGGCACAAATTTCGGTACTTTTGTCCCCATTGTTTTAGGTGTGCTCTTTCTCCCCAGTGGTATTGCGCTGTTTGTCTTTATGCTGAAATATCCGCCACAATAACGGCGATCGCCACATAGTTTCATACAAGCTATTTTTTCAAGAAGAAACTAGCCCCCAGAATCAAGGATGCTCCCATCATTACATTCGGTGAAAGCTGTTCCTTGAAAAATAAGACCCCAAAAATAATCGTACTTAAAACTTCTAAATAACAAAGAATTGCAGTTGTCGAAGCCTTAAGTTTATTGAGTGCTGAGAAGAATAAAACAAAACCAACAAAACCAATTAAAAATCCATAGCTGATGCCCATCGTGGACTCGAATAAATTTGGGAAAGGACGAGTAAATAGTAAAAATGGAAAGGCTAAAACTCCCGCAAAAAGATTTTGGTAGAAAATTAGGCGGTACACGGAAAAAGTGTCTGATTTGTCTTTGTACATTACGACAGTACAAGCAACGAGAATTGCCGAAATCAAAACACTCGTTAAACCCAGAAAATTACTACTAGATAGACTAATTTCTCCCTCGGCATAGATCACGACAATCCCCAACAGAAAACAAGGCAAAAGCAACAAATTACGTTTTGGGATCGCCTCTTTCAAAAAGACCCAGCTGAATAATGTCGCGAACAATGGCCAAGTATACAGAATGATCACTGCACTGCTGAGATCTGCGTAGCTAAAGCCAATCACGTAGCACAGTCCACGAATGGCATCGAGAAAAGAAATGAACAGCAGTAAAGGTGAGACGCCCCAGAATAAAGGCTCCTTACGGTAGAAAAATATGCCCGACACGATCGCCAACGGAATCCCTGCTCGGAAAAAAGTGGTCACAAAAGGAGAAAGGTCAGCAAACTTAATAAATACCCCCGATGACCCTAGCAGTACGGTGGCGATCGCAATTTGAAGCACAGGATTCATGGCGGTTCGGTATTCCCCTAGTAATGAGGTAGAGCAGATCGTTATCCTAGATAAGGAAAAAATTTCGTGAACACTGCTGGAGTATAAAACAATGACGCAGACATTGACTGCCCAAGATGCCTTTCGTGCCGCCTACGAAAATCGCTACACATGGGATCAAGACTTCCCTGGCTTCACTGCCGATGTCACTTTCACCAATGGCGATGACAGCTACAGTGGTCAAGTCACTATCAAATCTGATATGTCCTTTGAAGTGACAGGCATCGAAGACGAAACTGCCCAAAAAGAAATCGAAGGACAACTTTGGGAAATCACTGTCCACCGTGTTCGTCGTACCTTTGAAGAGAGCCACGGCAAAAATTCCTTTGAGTTTGGCGAAAAAGAGGCTGACGGCTCACAAGAAATTAAAGTAACTGGTGCTTCTATGGGCAACAGCTACAAAATCAAAAATGACACTGTAACCTTCGTTAACCGCAAGATTCGCAATGTCATCGTCAATATCAATACCTTCGAAACATTAGACACTGACGAAGGATATCTATCCCTTGGTTACGACTCCGTTTACTTTGACGCTGAGACAAAAGAGCCAAAAGGTGGCACAACTTTCTTCCGTGATAGTTTCGAGAAGATTGATGGCTATTACGTACTCACTGAGCGTGAAATTACATCTAAAGAAAATAACGAAGTTGTTGGTAAAAAAGTCTTCACTTTTTCTAACGTCAAATTCTAAAGGTCTAAGCTGATTTAGAAAATTAGTTTTAAATATAAAATCAAGGTAGAAATGACGAGTCTGTGGCTTTAATTTCTACCTTTTTTATCTACTTTTTATCTCCTGTAGGCTTTAAAAGCGAGAGTAATATAATCCTTCATGCTGTGGTCACCAATGCCGTCTGGATCGAGGTCAAAAACATCCCGATAACGGCCTTCTAAACGATCCCAAAACCTCGCCCACCAAGACAAATTCCTGTCATTGCGTAGTCTACCTCTCGCATCAAAATATATCAGTGTACCCACATGACTGTAGCCAAAAATCTGTGGTGGAACACGTGTTACAACGTCGTTATTATTTACACAGCGGAACGTGATCTTTTTAAGCTGTGCATTGAACGCTCTAGAAAACTTCTGGCTACCAACCTTTGGCCAACCACGGGTTGGTAGCCAGAAGTTTTCTTTTTAAGCTGTGCATTGAACGCTCTAGAAAACTTCTGGCTACCAACCCGTGGTTGGCCAAAGGTGTACAAGCCGTTTACAGGAATTTTTGGGTCGTCTAAATGTAGTTTGGCGGCGGCAAGAGTCGCTAAGGCTCCGCCTAGACTATGTCCTGTCAACCAAATGGTTTGATCAGCTGTTTTGAGGGCTCTAATTTCTGCTTCAAGCTCATCCCAAATACTGTTGATAGCTGCATTAAAGCCACGGTGAACACCCCCTAGGCTTTCGTCGTTATCTGATAAATTAGTCCGAATTGCTTTTGCATTGGTTGCCCAGTCCGCAATTTTTCTCTCAGAACCTCTAAAGGCAATAATAATTTTCTGGCGATCGCCGACAACAAAACATTGGGTATCGGTGTCTGGATTAGAGATAAAAAAGTTTTTACCTTCAGTGTTGAAACCGAGTTTTTTTAGAGACGCTTCAATCTTATCCTTTGGCTGATAGATAAGCTGGGCACAATAGGCAAGACAAACTAAATTTGATTTGCTGAGAGATTTGGCACGCGAGTTAAATCTAAGTCCCATTTTCTGACTCCAATAACCTCAGTAAAAATATCATAGTCACTATAAAATATCGACTACATTGCATCGTGATATAAATTAACGGACATCCAGATTTATATTGATTTGATTCATCTCATTTTATTTGAAAGGATTAGGCAATAACATGGGCACTTGCTTCTGATAATTTTTGTATTGTTCACCGTGCTTAGCAACTAAATCTTTTTCCTCTAATCTAATACCGACTAGAATGTAACCAGAAAATAATAGCGCAAAAAACAAGTGGGACAATGTCATTTTAGGTGCGCACCATATCCCTAATAAAACACCGCTGTAGAGTGGGTGACGAACAGTTTGATATAGTTTTGGAGTTTTAAATTCGAGTTGTGGGCAGGGTTGATTTTTCCAATTAAAGTAAACTTGCCTGAGTCCAACTAAATCAAAATGATTAATACTAAAAGTTGCTAAAGCGACAAGAATCCAGCCACTAAAACTAAGGCTGTACAAACTATAAAAAATAAATTTATTTTTGATATGCCAAATAAGTATTCCCAGCGGCTGCCACACATAGACCAGAAAAATTAGGACCAGGCTAGCAACTAAGACATAGGTACTTCTCTCAATTGGTTTTGGAATAAACTTCACCCACCATTGTTTAAAGGTTTGGCGTGCCATGCCACTATGTTGCACCGCAAATAATATAATCAATCCAGTATTAATTAGTAGAGCATTACCTAGGGCGATCGCCCGATCTGAGTCTAGTGTTTTCGGTAAAAAAATATTCTCTACAAAACAAATAAGTAATAAGACTGAGATAACAAAAGCAAGATAGCAAAAAATCCCGTAGATCAAGATAAGTATTCGACTGAATTTATTAGACATAAAAAATATCAAAAAGATGTCACTGAGGCGAATGGCGTAATACTGAAAACAGTAAACGTATTCCACCTGAACAAACTAGAAGACCTAAGATTACTGGGATAAAAGTCGTAAATTCAAGCTCCCGTTTAAGCACAGAAGCATTAGGATTATCTGGGTTGTAATAAACAATGATTTTACTGTTCGCTGGATATTGATTTTTTGTGGCGATCGCCTGACTCCGACTACGAAATCTTTCACTGGCAACCTTACCCTCCCCGAAGGAATAGCGATCATTTGTATAGGCTGTCTGCTCAACGATATAGCCGTAGGTGATAGATAAATGGTGGGTTGTGATTTGCCGTTTGCCACGGGTTTCGCGGACTAGCTTGACGTTTTTTACATAGCCTTCGGTTGTCTGCCAATTTCTTGCCGAAATAGCCTCTTCCACAAGCTCAAAGCCAAAGACACTAGCGCTGCCACCACCGATAATGAGGAGTCCAGCAATACCTAATTTCAGCCAATATTGTGACAGTTGCATTCTCTATTGCACACGACAAAAGTACTTATATCTTGGCGGCGATCGCCTATCCCAACAATACCAAAGATTCAATTGGCAAAAATTACTAAACACAAAATATTTAGCGGGAAAATCTCTTTTCTAATTTAAAAACTATTAGTGGAAGACAATTTTCCTCTCAACTTCTATCTTTTTCTACTTGAATATTCGCTTTTTAATCAGATTCTAAAACAAACAAATTTTTCATTTTTTAAAGATAAAAAGTTATTGTTTGAATAAAGATATTTGATGACTGACGATTGACAGCTTTCGGGTACAATTCTGAATGTATATTTAGACGTCACCCACTAGTATAAAGTCCATGAAAGATCGCCTGAGTCTCTGCATGATTGTGAAAAATGAGGCTGATATTCTCGCAGAATGCCTCAAAAGTGTGCAGGATGTTGTCGGTGAAATCGTGATTCTCGATACAGGTTCAACTGACGACACGGTGGCGATCGCCGAAAGTTTTGGGGCAAAGGTTGGTCACTACGAATGGTCCAATGATTTTGCAGCGGCGCGGAATGAGGCATTAAAGCTGGTCACGAAAGAATGGATTTTAGTTTTAGACGCTGACGAAACCCTTAACTCAAAATCTGTTGCAGACATCGAACAGGCGATCGCCGAACTGGATACCCTAGTCGTAAACCTTGTCCGTTATGAAATTGGGGCAGCTCAGTCTCCATATTCTTTGGTGTCACGCTTATTTCGCAACCACCCAGCTTTAAAATTTGAGCGCCCCTACCACGCCATGATCGACGACAGTGTGGCGGAATTGATGACAGCGGAATCCCAGTGGCAAGTCAAAAATGTTGATACCGTCGCGATTTTTCACACTGGCTATAAGCGCGAGGCGATCGCCAAACTCGAAAAAAGTAGCCGTGCGAAGCGGGCAATGGAAGCCTATTTTGCTGACCACAAAAATGACCCCTATGTTTGCAGTAAGTTGGGGGCAATTTACGTTTACGAAGGATTAGCAAAACAGGGCTTAAAAACTTTAAAACAGGGTCTCAAATGTAGCGCCAACGCTAACCCAAACCTTTTGTATGAGCTGCACTACCATCTCGCCAATGCTTTCCGGAAGCAGGACGAAACGGACAAAGCGATTAAGCACTACAACCAAGCAATCGACCAGCCGATTATCAATAAACTGAAAATTGGCGCACACCATAATCTTGGAGCATTGCTGCAAACTATCGGCAAAGCTGACGAGGCGATCGCCCAACATCAAACAACGGTGCTTATTGACCCCACCTTTGCACCGGGGCACTATCACATGGCTATGGCTCTGAAGGCTGTCGGTAAAGCTGGCGATGCCATTAAAGCCTATGAAAAATCATTGAAATATGACCCTTTCAATCCTTGGGCACACCAAAATCTAGCGGCAATTCTTTACCGCATTGGTCAGACCGCAGAGAGTGCCAAATTCTTTAAACAGGCGATCGCCATCCACGAAGAGCAGAATCCTCAAGAAGCAGCTAAACTTCGAGCAAAATTAAGTGATCTTTTCAGCGAAACGTTCTAGACGATTTGTGCAAACTCATCTATTGAAAGATATCTACAATGGGCAAGGCTGAATTTATAAAAGACGAAATGGAGCTGGAGGTACTGCTGGGCAGTGAATCCGTTCTGGTAGTTGATTGTATGGCGGCGTGGTGTGAGCCTTGTCAGTTGGTCGCCCCCTTAATAGATCAGCTCGCAGAAGAATATGGCGATCGTGCGGTAGTTTTCAAAATTGAGAGTTTCAAGCAAGTAACGTTGTAGCAAAATAGAGTGAGTAGTCCTTTC
>CAZXBK010000144.1:0-10740 GCA_964638765.1 uncultured Synechococcus sp.
CCCCACACCGCCGAAACGCCGCATCCAGAACCGCATCACTTCCCGCCAACGATCCTGTATGAGACGCCGAAGCCTTTGCCGCAGCCTCAGTACGACCCGCTTTGATCACAATAATTGGTTTGGCGATCGCCACTTCCCGCGCTGCCGAGAGAAAAGACCGTGCATCGCCAATAGATTCCATATAAATCACGATGCTTTTGGTTTTGGGGTCATCACCGAAATAGGTAATCAAATCGCCCCAGTCCACATCCAACATCGAGCCGAGGGAAATAAACGAGCTAAACCCGACATTCTCCGGGAAACTCCAATCCAGAACCGCTGTACAAAATGCCCCACTCTGACTGATAAAGCCCACATGACCCGGCGTAGCCATTGCACTCGCAAAGGTTGCATTGAGACCGCTATGGGGATTCATTAATCCCAAACAATTTGGCCCAATAATTCGCATCTTTCCGGCGGCGATCGCTATAATTTCCTGCTCGAGAGCCTTACCTTCTTCGCCAATTTCTTTAAATCCCGCCGAGATGATAATGGCGCATTTCACCCCTACCTCAACGCACTGCCGCACCACATCTGGCACAAACTTTGCAGGAATCGCAATGATGACTAACTCAGGCGTTTCTGGCAAGCCCAAAACACTTTTGTAAGCCCGAATACCCAGCACACTATCGCGCTTCGGATTCACCGGATAGACCGTACCGCCAAAGGGATTTTGAATCAGATTCCACAGTAAAGTTCGTCCAACACTTCCTTCTTTGTCTGTTGCGCCAATCACCGCCACAGACTTAGGTTCAAAGAAATAACTGAGGGGCTGTCTTTCCGCCCGCAGAAGATCGGAAGCAGGGTCAAGTACAATTTTCTGGGACGTAGGACACATAGCAAGCACAAGAAAAATTCGCCATTATGCTAACGATAATTTTTTCTTTTCAGGCTCTTTTTTAAGGACTGTTGCTACGAAAATGTTTGGTGATCTTCACAATAGAAAAGCCCCACAATTGTGAGGCTCAAATTACGCAAAATATTTAATTCAACCTTAATTCAAACTTAGATTAACGGATGTATTCTTTGAGGATGCTGTTGCGGTTGGGGTGACGAAGCTTGCGGAGTGCTTTAGCTTCAATCTGACGAATACGCTCACGGGTTACGTTAAAGATCTGACCGATTTCTTCGAGGGTCTTCATGCGACCATCATCGAGGCCATAACGGAGGCGGAGAACGTCGCGCTCACGGGGGCTGAGAGTATCAAGAACGTTCTCAAGATCTTCACGGAGTAAGCTCTTGGAAACTTGATCTTCAGGAGTTTCGCCATCAGCTTCAATAAAGTCACCAAGGCGGGAATCTTCTTCCTTACCAATGGGAGTTTCGAGGGAAATGGGTAGCTGAGCAGACTTTGCAATGAAGCGGAGTTTCTCGATGGTCATTTCCATGCGAGTTGCAATTTCTTCCTCAGTAGGCTTGCGGCCAAGTTCTTGGGACAAAATCTTTGTGGTCTTCTTAATACGAGAAATTGTCTCATAGAGGTGAACCGGAAGACGGATTGTACGGGATTGGTCGGCGATCGCCCGGGTAATCGCCTGACGAATCCACCAAGTTGCATAAGTAGAGAACTTATAACCTTTTTCGTGGTCAAACTTTTCAGCAGCACGAATCAAACCGAGAGAACCTTCTTGGATCAAATCTTGGAAAGATAAGCCACGGTTCATGTATTTCTTAGCAATGGATACAACCAAACGGAGGTTGGACTGTACCATCTTGTCCTTAGCGCGGCGACCATGGAACAGGCGACGACGGAAGTCCTTAAGGGGCATACCGACTGCTTCAGCCCACTCCTTGTCCGTAGGAACACGGGACTCATGCTCTGTGAGTTGCTCACGCATGCGCTCTAGCTCGAGCAAATCTGCAATTTTACGAGCGAGTTCAATTTCTTCTTCAGCGCGGAGGAGACGGATACGACCAATTTCTTGGAGATAGATCCGAATCGAATCCTCAGTGTAGGGTTTCTTTTTTGTGGCAGAATCCTTGCGACGACTGGTTTTAGCCTTACGAGTTTTCTTTGTAGTGAGCTTGATTTCGACGTATTCAGCGTCTTCTTTTACTGTGGTGACTTCCGCCTCGGCAAGGGCACTGTAGTCAATCTCAGCATTGTTCTGACTCGCTTTTTGGGTTAGTTCCAGTGCTGTGTTCGCTTGGGTCATGCCTGTTTCCTCTTTATTAGCTATATATGACGGTGTACAAAATTTGAGAGTAATCAGTCTAACGGAATTCCTTGCGACGGCTCATTGGTTGATGCTCCTGCAAATATCCGACTTAGGGAAATTGTGATGCCGATGCTGCTTTGGTGAACAGACATCGATCTGCAATTACACAATCAGGACTTGCGAAAAATAAGACGCGAGACCCTGATGCCAAAATGCTTTAGCTATTCATTTCGGCAGAAATTGCTAGACATTCTAATTAATTTATGTGTGATTGCCCACACGGTTATAACAAAAATCTTGCAAGCTGGCACAGTCTTTGATGAGATTTTCTGAAATAACTGCTATCTAAGGCATTTTGTGATCGTTTCTACAAAAAGGGCGATCGCCTAATTACATTAGATTGAGAGATTTCTACTTTAAGTTAGATGTGCTGCTTGTCAAGAGTCTTTGGAAAACTCGATTGGTTATAGGTTAACTGATCATTTTCAAAAATGGCTCTAGGAATCAGAAAATCTGGGAAATTCCGCCAATTTACTGAGAATCCTATGGCCGGGCTTATGGTGTTAGCTGCCATCAGTGGGATGAATGATGACATTTTTCGTTTATGCGCATGCTTTTTTCGAAACTTGATTGTGGTTTCTCCTGTGATTGTTCCGAAAAAGCTTTGCTAAAAATTCACCTATCGGCTGACAGCTTCACAGAATCGCTAATTAACTTTCTGGCGATCGCCCGTAGTGAAATGATTAGATTCTGCTATCTTATTAAACCAGTTTGATAAACAAAGTATTGGATCAAACGCAATTATTCACCCGCCCCATTTCACAATCAGCATGAAATCGTATCTCGCCGCCGCCGTCCAAATGACGAGTAAGCCAGACTTGGCTCACAATCTCGGAGAAGCAGAGGATTTAATCCAGTTGGCGGTAAATCAAGGTGCAGAGTTTGTCACGTTACCTGAAAATTTTTCTTTTCTTGGTGAAGAGCAGCAAAAAATGAGCGAGGCTCAGGCGATCGCCGAGCAGAGTGAAAAATTTCTCAAAACGATGGCTCAGCGATTTCGTATTACTCTCCTTGGTGGTGGCTTTCCTGTACCAGTTGGTGAAAATAAGGTTTTCAATACAGCACTGTTAATCTCCGCGGAAGGTCAAGAATTGGCTCGCTATCACAAGGCCCACTTATTTGATGTAGATCTTCCCGACGGCAACACCTACGCCGAGTCGAGCACAGTACAGGCCGGCAGTAGTTTGCCCCAGCTTTGCCGCACCCCACAATTTGGCAACATTGGTTTATCCGTTTGCTATGACGTTCGTTTTCCCGAGCTATATCGTCACCTATCCCAACAAGGCGCTGATGTCATTTGTATTCCCGCCGCCTTTACCGCCTATACCGGGAAAGACCACTGGCAAACCTTGATCCAAGCCCGTGCCATTGAAAATACAACCTACGTGATTGCTCCCGCCCAAACGGGTAAACATTACGGCATGCGTTACTCCCACGGCCACGCCATGATTGTTGACCCCTGGGGCACTATCCTCAATGATGTCGGTGTTCATCCCGGTGTGGCGATCGCCGAAATTAATCCCACACGTCTAAAACAAGTGCGTCAACAAATGCCCTGTTTACAGCACCGGGTTTTCTAGAAGTTTGAAAAATAATCTTTCTATAAAACAGAAGTCACCTCCAATCACATCACATAGATTGCAGGTGACCTTTTTTTGTTGAGGTGAAACTTAGGCGTACTGTTTTTGCATCAAACTATTAAGAAACTCAGGAGAAACACAGCGCCGCTCTGACGAATAGGTCATTAAATTGACCCCATTCATGATTTGTACAGTACTAACCCGTACCCGGAAATCGTCTGTAATAAACCAAGCCCGTTCACGTCCCTGATTGCGTTCATATTCTGTATCGATAGTCATCACACCACCGTCAGTAAAACTGTAAACACCAACAACAGGAATCCCCTCAACATAACCTTTATTACGCAAAAACTTGCCCTTGCAGGGGTCATCTGGATTGGGAATATCTACCAAAATAGCTTCATAGTTTGGGTCAGGTTCCTTCTCACTTAAATTCCCCTGCCACTGGAAACTTGCACCGCCACTAACAAGTTTTGGATCGGTACTTTGTGCCTCACAAATTTCTAAAACGCGGGGGTCATCTTTACTTAAAACAGAAATAATTAAATTCGATTCGCCAGACTCATCTGCTGCCGAATCAAAACGATGCACTGTCCGCTGAGAGAACCATGTGCCTTCACTCTTACGGAAGAAAGCCATCATACTCATAGGCGTTTCACTTAACATTTGTTTCTCACCCTCACGTATTTTATGAACAAAAATTCAACAAAATTAATAAATAAATATTAAAAGCCAACTGAATGACTCACTGGATTTTACAATCATTATGTTTTTTCGTTTTATCTCATTGTTAGTTTCATGAGCTCCCTTGCAAATCGCCTCAATTTTAAGCATTACCTCCCCAGTGAAATCAAAGACCTGTTGGCGAGCGGCAAGAGCTTGGCAAATACAAATTTAGAAGGTTTAGATTTAGCGGGATTTGATCTCAGTAATGCGGATTTACAGGGGGCCATTCTAATCGGTGTCAATTTTTCCGAAAGCAATCTTTCCGGCGCACAGTTACAAAATGCCGATTTGCGTCGTGCTAACCTCAGCGGTGCCTCTCTGCAAAAAGCAAATTTATCAGGAGCTTTTCTCCAGAGAGCCATTCTGAATAATTGTGATGTGACTGATGCGACCCTTGAGGGTTCAAGCTTAACGTTGACTTTCTATGATTCCAAAACCGTCTGGCCACAGGAATTTAATTATCGTAATTCTGGCGCTGTAGGCCCTAAGGCGAATTTAGCTGGAGCTTATCTCAACACCGCTAATCTACGGGGCGCTGACTTGCAAGGAGCAAATCTCCGGGGAGCCTATTTAAGCGGTACTGATTTTACTGGCGCTAATTTAACGGGAGTGGCGTTTAGTGGTGCTAATTTGAAGCGAGCCTTTCTCACGGGAGCTTGTTTAAGGGATGCTCGGCTGGTGAATGTAGAATTGGAAATGACAGATTTTAGGGGGGCGGATCTTACTGGGGCAATGCTGGAGCAAATCGAAAGTTTAGCGGGCGCAGATTTTAGTCAGGTTCGTGGTCTGAGTGATGCAGAACGGTCTTATCTTTGTAGCCGATCGCCGAAAGAACTAGGCACATGGAATTCCTTCACTCGCAAGAATACACGAGAAAGTTTAGGTTGCCAGCCTCGCCCTCCCCGCTAATTTTTTGATTGTTGTTTGTTTTAATAGGTGAAATTAACGGCTTGCGTTGCAATGAATAAGTTAATCATGCGGTAAAACTTACGTCGTTGAATCAATATGACGGTTGATAATGCTCAACAATTTCTTTGGCTGCACAGGTTTATAAACAATATCGTCATAATCTAAAGATGATTGGCTAGAGTCTTGGGTACAAAAAACATCCGCAGTCAGTAATACAATTTTGGGCTTTTTATATTCAGGGTGCTTGGCGATCGCCTGATTAAGTTCTTGAACAATATCTTGACTATTAACGGAAGGCATCCGCAGATCCAACAAAATCACATCTGGTTGCCACTTTTGCCATCGTTGAATTGCAATCTCTGTATTGATCGTCGCTTCAGCCTGAAGTCCAACTTCGGTGAGTTGTTCCTGTAATAATCCCAGTTGTTCTGGATCTTCTTCTATTAGGAGAACTTTGGGACTATCCTGCTCGTTTAAGTTAGAAGCTGACTCTAATTTCGTCTTGTTATTCCGTGACTTATAATCAGGCGTTGCAAAATTATCCTGAGGATCTACAGGTAGCTCAAACCAGAAGCGAGAACCCTCACCCAGGTGACTTTCTACTCTGATTTGCCCCCCCATTTTTTCGATAAGACTTTGGCTGATCGCTAGACCAAGACCTGTGCCCTGCTTTGATTTAAGACCAGAAGTTGTCTGCTGAAAAGCTCGAAAAAGCATCGCCTGCTCGGTTGGTTTAATGCCGACCCCTGTATCAATAACTTCAAAACGCAGCATTAAGGGGAGATCAGTTAATCCTTGATTCGAGACTCTTAATGTGACATGGCCAGTATTAGTGAATTTAATGGCGTTATTAAGGAGATTTATTAAGACTTGTCGCAGCTTTGCTTGGTCAAAATAAACAAACTTGGGAAGATCTTTATCCAATTCAAATAATAGCTTTAGCTCTTTTTGATGGGCTGCAATTTGAATAATATCTTTAATAGTATTTAGGCACTGATCTAATTGGAAGGTCTCGGGATTTAAAGTCACTTTCCCCGCTTCAATCTGAGACATTGAAAGCACGTCATTAATTAGATCGCGTAGATGCTTGCCACTTTCATAAATACAATTTAAAGAGTCCTGTTGGTCGTCATCCAAGTTTTGATCAAGACTAAGTAATTCTGTAAATCCGATGATCGAGCTTAAAGGTGTTCTTAACTCGTGACTCATATTGGCGAGGAACAAACTTTTTGCTTTATTGGCTGCTTCTGCTTTTTCTTTTTCGACGCGTAGCTCTGCTAGGAGTTCAGACTGCTGGAGGGCAATACTAAGCTGACTGGCGATTTGCAAAAGCATTTCTTTCTCTTCCGGCTGCCACTGGCGAGGACCATCGTTTTGGTAAATGCCGAGTAAACCCCACAGGCGATCGCCCAGAAAAATTGGCACAATTACATAGGCTTTTGCTTGAAAATTTTCTAGAAGTTCGAGATAGCACTGGGAAAATCCCGCTTTATAAATGTCATCCACTGCGCGATAGGAAATACCATCTTGTTGATACATGCCCCCTTGATTTTCTTGGAGATAGGTATCCTCCACCCAACTGTCCTGTTTGCCGTTGAATAGCTTAACGATACATTCCCCGGAATCCGCTTCAGTAGCAGAATTCGCTTGCATCTCTTCTACGGTTTCATTAGGGCTATCAATCAGCGATCGCCAATTGGGTGATAGCGCTTCGGCAACAAAATTACCACTCCAATCCGGGTTGAAACGATAAATAACGGCACGGTCACATTTGAGGGCATAGTGCAGCTCTTCGGCTGTACTCCAGAAAATTTTGTCGAGGTCAAGACTGCGACGTATTCGACGAATGACAACGCTTAAAACTTTTTGGCGTTTAATAATTTCCCGTAGCGATTCGTTTTGTTTTTGTTGTTGTCTTTGCACTTCTTGGTGGCGTAGTTGCTGTTTAACTCGCTCAAACAGCTCGATGTAATCGCAGGGTTGGGTAACTACATCGTCGGCACCAGCTTTAAAGCCACGGGATTTTGCTATGACTTCATTTGGGACATTTGTAAGAATTAACGGCGTATTAGCGAGAACATGTTGCTCTTTTAAATTGTGGCAAAGTCGATAGATTTTTTCTCCGAAAAGCTCGAAGTTTAAAATAATAAATCTTGGTTCTAGGGCGATCGCCTGCTTAAGAACGGTGGTAACAGTGGTTTCGAAATAAACCTTCTTAAAACCAAGGGCAATTTGTTTGTAAAAATCGCGCGTTAATTCCGGATTGTCACCAATTAAAATCATTGTATTTTTGTCACGATAAAGTTGTGAAGCTCTAAATAACGAAAGAAATTGAGTAAAGACAGTCTCTACTGAACTAGAGTCACATTATCTCCTATTAAAATAAGCCTAGCTTTTATTGTATATAGTTAGACCTTATCGATGCCACAAGAAAATATGAATTTTTGGTGGAATTTCTTTCGTTTTGCGGGTGCTGACTACTCTGCTTCAGCTGATTTGATTTGGGGATAATATGCGGCAACCATGCCCACCATTAGCCACCACAAAGTATTGATTTGGGGACGATACCAAACTGTATCAAACATCCCTTGGGTCATTAGGCCTGCCATCCCGGCGATCGCCCCGACAAGCCACAGACCTTCTTGTCTTTTATGGTCACGAAAATATCTCACAACTTTTAAACCTTGCCCAAAGATATTAACCAATAACCAACAAAAAATACTGAGTCCAATGAAGCCAATTTCAACGGCAGTTTCAAGAATTACGGAATAGGCACTGAGAGCAGAAAAACGGCTTTCCATATAACGGGGATACATCAAATTAAAGGCCTCATTCCCCGGCCCAATACCAAGAAAAGGGCGATCGCCAATCATCCGAAAAACGGCGTACCAAACATTAATTCTAAAGTTATTACTACTATCACCGCGCCACGAAAAAATACTAAAGAGCCGAATCCGAATTGAATCCACTGCCACTAGGGCAACGGCTAATAATCCTAAACTAAAGGCAAAACACAGCGGTAATAACCATCGCCGCCAAAAAGGACTGAGGCGATCGCCGTACCAAACATACAGTAGCAACGCTCCCACAACACCCGCTGCTACTAAGGCTAGCCAACCACCGCGACTATCAGTAAAAAAGACACAGGCGGTATTACAAAAAAAACTGACGACAGCCAAAATTTTCTGCGGCCAAGTTCGCCAAACAAGTAACGCGACAGCGCTAAAGGCGATCGCCGGGATGAGATAACTGGCTAAAAGATTCGGATTACCGAGGTAACTGTACACGCGGGTATCGTTGGCCAGTTCGGAAAGAGGGTCATTCCAAGTTGCTAGTTGTTCGACACCAAAAAATTCTTGACGAATGCCATAGCCACTGACCACCAACGACAGCATTAAATACATCCAAATCACGCCAGATAAAATCTTTGGTGATCGCAGGACTCTGGCACTAAGAGCAAAGAAAACTAAATATAAACAGAGTTTAATTAGACCCGATATAGCGGCTGCTTTTACAGGGGAAATCACTGCGGCGATCGCGGCAACACTGGCGTAAAGAAAAACCAGAATATGGATCGACGTTAAATAATTTGCGGGCGGATCAGAAATACTGAGTAAAGCCCAGTAGGCCGCCCCAGCAAGGAGTAAAAAACCAATGACCCCAGTCGACACAAACGGTGCTAGCAAAAGCAACGCACAGAGAATAAACGCTCCCAGAGGTTCAGCCCATTGCAGTAACCAACTGCCGCCACGCCACGGCGCGAGCAGACCAAAACCGCTGTAAACGTAGCTATTGCGTAGCCAAACTTCAAAGGGAAATTGTAAAAATACCCAGCGTTGCCAAGATGCCGTCATAAATTTTTTGACTTGGTTTTCGATCCCCTATTTTAGGAGAGTCGCGACCCCTATTCGTCACGAAATAAATCTTCTACTGACTGCTTTTCGTATAAATCCTTGAGATTTTGATGACGCTCACGGCGGGAAGAGCGGCGATATTTTTTCGTTGCCAACTTCGGCTCATGCTGTTTGCCATCGGCTGTCATTTTGACTTTTAATTGCGCTTCGGCATCTTTTTGCTGCTGGACTGTCTCTTTGTAGGCGATCGCCTCGTCCAGAAATTTTTGATAAATCTCGTAGCGTTCCCAATCATCAGATACCGCACAATTCGGCTCCTGCAAATGGAGACAATTCTTAAATTGACATTGCTCTTGGGCGAGTTGAGCACGAATTTCAGGAAAATAATTTCCCAATTCCTGCGGTAAAATTTGCCAATCCGGTTGATTAAAACCGGGGCTATCCGCCAACAAACCTCCATTCGGCAACTCGAATAATTCAACATGACGCGTCGTGTGTCTGCCACGCTGTAACTTGCCAGAAACCCTTCCCACCCGTAGCGTTGCCTCTGGAATCAAACAATTAATCAAACTCGATTTGCCAACTCCAGACGGGCCTGCGACTACAGAGATTTTGCCCGCTAATTTTTCTTTTAGTAATTCCAGACCAGTGCGTTGCTCAACACTCAAAAAAACTGTTTCATAGCCCCATTGATCTAAACGCTTTTGCCAAGTCTCACATTCGTCTGCGGTTAAAAGATCTTGCTTATTTAAAGCCAAAAGCAGAGACAAACCTGTCGATTCAGCTTTCACCAGAAAACGGCTTAGTTGCCACGGATCAAGAAGCGGCTCTGCCAGCGCAAAAACCAGCAATAGCTGATCTGCATTAGCCACAGGCGGACGGTCTAATTCGGTTTTTCGGGGTAAAATTTTGGCGATCGCCCCGCGTTTATCCTGCAAATCGATTTCTTCGACGACCACCTGATCACCGACCATTACCCGCTGCCCAATCTTTTTTAGCCGCGATCGCCTTGTACAGAGCAAGCTAGCAGAACCATCTTGGGGCTGCACATGATAAAAATTTGCCTGAACAGCAGTCACAATTCCAGTCACCGACAAATTATCTGCCTGTGCCACAGCAACTATTCCTCAGCTGGGCAACGCACCCAAAGAGCATAATACTCACCATCTTCTTGGGCGATCGTCTGCTCTACGAGATAACCTTCCATCGTTAAGCTATCCGGAACCTGTTCCATCGGTTCCCCAGCATCAAGCCAAACCTCCAGTAGGGAATTTGGAGACATTTTTTTTAGCTGTAATTTTGTCCGCACAAAATTAATTGGACAAGGCGTACCACGCAAATCTAAGCGAGCATCAGCAGTCAAGGATTCAGGAGTACTCATTACTTGTTAAACATACCGCCGAAAATACCTTC
>CAZXBK010000145.1:0-10684 GCA_964638765.1 uncultured Synechococcus sp.
GCGATCGCCGGGTTCCATAATTAGCAGCTTGGTAATCTCGTTCTCTTTAATCCAAGCTTGGAGAGGAGAAAGAAAATCTTCGGCGATCGCATATTCTACTTGCCAGCCGTCGCCGCGTAATTCTTCTGCAAAGTGACGCATGGCCGACCAAACCAGCACTAACTTTTGATAGTGGTAGGGACGCTGGCGGGCATAATCTGCCGCTTCGATCAAAATAACGGGTGTATTTTTCTGCTGTTTTTGCCGTTGTAAAAGTGCCGCTTGCCCCGCCCAGAGTTGATCCCCCAGTACCCAAATTCCCGTAGTCATCGCTTCTCCCAGAATCACGCCTGCGAGTCTAGCACAATCACTATGACTGCCTGGTGCGGCGGTTTGGGGTGTGGCGGTAGGGGAAATAGTTCCGAAGTACAGATCTAAGTGTGAGGGCTTGTTGATACACGATTAAGTTTTTGTGATGCTTCGGGTCAGTCACCAGAAAAGGGTTTTAACGTAGGAATTGCACTGTTCCTTTGAGGAAAATTTTATGTCTGGTGAAGAATTAACCACATTAATCACGCTACTCAGCCCCGGTTTGGCTCTCTCCTTTGCGGTAATGATCTGTTTTGCTAAGGGTGGTTAAACTCAAGGTGAGGCGATCGCCGATTTATGGATATTTGCCCCTGAGGAAAAACAATGGTTGCTACAGAACGCGTACGTTGGACAACGGAGGATTTGGAGCTGTTGCCGGATAACGGCACTCGCTACGAAATTGTCGATGGAGATTTGCACATGACTCGTGCGCCTCATTGGAATCACCAAAAAACTTGTAACAATGTTGCGGCTGAGTTGAGAAGTTGGTCATTAAATTCTGATTTGGGAGAAGTTGCTGCTGGGGCAGGTGTGCTTTTCGACAGTTCTGATGACGTGATTCCCGATGTTATCTGGATTAGCCGTGAGAAATTAGCCACGTTACTCGACGATGCGGGGCATTTAACTGGCGCACCGGAATTGGTGGTGGAAGTGTTATCGGCTGGCGCGACCAATGAAAAGCGCGACCGCCAAGCCAAATTAAAACTCTATTCTGTCCAAGGGGTCTTGGAATATTGGATTGCGGATTGGCGGCAAAAAAAGGCTGAGGTTTATCGCCGTGAAAATGCGGTGCTGAAGTTGACCGCAACTCTTTTTGCAGAAGATACGATTACCTCACCACTACTGCCGGAATTCGCATGTTTAGTAGAGAGATTTTTTGTGTGAATTGATGGGAGAAATAGGCGATCGCCTAGCCCTTGATTTCCCGCTCTGTGGATTTCACTAGTACTTCTTGGAGCAGCGGCGAAAGGTCTTTGTTAAGGCGACCGACCCGAATAAATTCAGCGTAGGTATCCGCTTCAATATCAAGGAGCGTATCGCGGAGCTGTTGCATATCGAGTTCTCTGAGGGGTGGGTGCTCGTTTTTTAGTTTTTCAATTTTTTCGTCGACTGTGCGGAGTTCTCCTTTCACTAGATCGCGCTCGTAATTGTAAAATTCCTCATCTACATCGGGAGCAATATCAAGCTGACTCAAATAGTCTAGAACCCGTCGCAGGGCAACCCGCCGCGCTAGTAGCTCTGAATATTTTTGGCGGAGGGGTTGGTCGCCAATAAGATTAAGCTTTTCGAGGACAAACTGGGTCGTTAAACCTTGGACAAGTAGGGTAAAGAGCACCACCCCGAAAATGATATTGATAATTTCTTGGCGATCGCCCAGCACAACAGGCACACTCAAAGCCACGGCGATGGATACAGAACCCCGTAAACCGCCCCACCACAACACCACCTGTTCTGATAGTGAGAGTTTGTCATTACTAAAACGATTGGAAAGCCAGCCCAACCCAAATACAGAAATGGCGCGGGTGACTAAAACCGAGGCGATCGCCACAAAAATCAGATCTAGACTGTTGCCGAGGCTCGAAAAATTAACTTGGTCGCCGATTAATAGAAAAACGATAGAGTTCACGAAAAAGGCAAGAAACTCCCAAAACTCTGATACAACGAGACGAGTACGGGGATTCATGCCGATATTTGAGCCAAAATTACCGAGAATCATCCCTACCGTCACAACTGCAATGACGCCGGAGCCGCCCAGCTCTTCCGTTAAAAGATAAGTACCATAGGCCGAAACAAGGGTAATCGATTGCTCTACAAGGGGAATATCAAAGCGCTGGGTTAAAAACGAAATACCGTAACCAATGAGGCAGCCCAAGCCAACACCGACACCCACAAATGTCAGAAAAGTGGCAACCGTTGCCGATACCGACAAACTCTGAGTCCCGAGGGGAATACCGACTAGCAATAAAAATGCGACAACCGCTACACCGTCATTGAAAAGACTTTCTCCTTCCATCACCACGGTTAATTTTTTACTCGCCCCCAACTCTCGGAAGAGTGCCACAACTGATACGGGATCCGTCGCCGATAGGGCAGCCCCCGCCAATAAAGCTGTCGCGAGCGGTAAACTTGTCCATTGACTCAGGGCAAAACCGATACCGAAAATGGCGATCGCCACCCCCACCAGCGCAAACATGGCTACAGGTAGCCATTGCTTTTGCAGTTCTCGCCAGCGGATATTCCACGCCGCCTCAAATAACAATGGCGGTAAAAAAATCTCTAAAATCAGCTCTGGCGATAAATTAACAAGGCGCACATCAATAAACGCCAAGCCTAAACCCACGATTACCAGTAGCAACGTGTAAGGAATCTGTCTAAGCCAACTGAAAATTCTCGAAAAGGTGGCAACGGTGAGTGATATCGATAAAACCAGTACAAACTGCTGCAAATTTGCCTTGATTGAAATCTCAGCGACTTCAGCCAGAAAAACCATTGTAAATGCCTAAAAATGCCGTGGAACTGTAATGTCCCTATGCTAGCAATAGATTTTTTCCGTGGCAGAAAAACTCATAATCTCTGTCCTGTGCCTGATTAGAAGAAAAGAATGACGTGACAAGAAAGCCCAACGCTACCTCTCGCGGTAGGTGTTTACCTTCGGGTTTTACAGTAAGACTCAATTAAGTCGGTATTACACAACGTAAATTTTTAGTGTTCAGAAATAACGAAATTCTAGAATGATGGTGCGATCTAAGCTCACCTTTGAATTTTTTTATTAAACGAAAAACACTATGGATAGATTAATCTCGCTACTACAAATCGTTGTAATTGTCGCTGTTATCGCCAGCTGGTGGCAAATATTTACGAAGGCAGGAAAACCGGGTTGGGCTGCTCTAATTCCCATTTATAACTTGTATGTCCTACTACAGATTGTGGGGAAACCGGCGTGGTGGTTAATTTTGTTTTTTATCCCCATCGTCAATATTGTGATGATTGTTTTATTGCCATTTTGGGTGTCAGATAATTTTGGTAAAGGACTCGGCTATGGCTTCGGGTTATTACTCTTACCCTATATTTTCTATCCGGTACTTGGCTTTGGCGATGCGCGGTATCGTGGTTCTCTAACCGATAGCAACTACTAGAAAAATTTCAGCTTCAAATTTGTTAGCAAGATTTTTTTTGAAGTGACTACCTAAATAAAAAAGGCCTATGGCGATCGCCGTAGGCCTTTCTCGTTTTTGTGTTGAGCTTAAATTCGATGTCGGCTAGTTAGCTAGGGACAACGAGATTGTCTGCACCTTTTACCACTTTGGCGGAGATGATTTTATCCTGCTTGGTAAGGGCTTCTAAAACGTCCTCTCCTGCTGTGGTGTAGCCAAATACGGTGTAACGGCCATCCATTAAGTTAAAGCCGGGGGGCGATAGCTCTGTATCAAACTTAAAGAAGAAGACTTGGGAAGATCCGCCGTTAACATCCTCGCTAGGACGAGCCAAAGCTAATGCACCATAGGCATTAAAGGGAAGATTGATTTCTGGGAGATAGATGCCCAGATCTTCGAGGGTGAAACCATAGGTTGCTTCGCTATCACCCTTCTGCATAATCTCCATTGGAATGGCACGATATTCGTCGGTCTCTGGGTCAACAAAGCCAACTTCCGGCCCAACGGGATCACCTGTTTGGAGAATGTAGAGATCTTCAGCGCGGGTGAAAGGTAGACCATCATAAAAACCACGTTGTACCAGATCCACGAAGTTGCCTGCGTTAATGGGGGCATTGTAACCGTCCAGCACAATCGTGAGATTGCCTTGGGTCGTTTCCATTTCAACGGTAGCGCGACCGAGGAGGCGGGGGAGATTGTCGTATTCCGTGGGGATTGTGGTGGGATACTCGGCAATCATATTTTCTTCGATGGTGCCAACATCGGTAAGAATTTCGCGACGCTTAGTCCAGATTGTTTCGCGGTCTTTTTCTTTCAGGGCATCGCGAATAACTTCGACATCTGCCTCAATTTCTGTGAGTAGAGCCTCGGCTTCTGGACGGAAATCTGCAACAACGTCATCGAGAATCGCGCTTTTACCAACAGTTAGGACGCGGCTAGCTTTTTTTGCGGCTGAGGAGATCGGCCCCCAACGTTTGGCACGGAGGTCTTTATTAATAAACTCCATGCTGTCTTGCAAGCGACGAATTTGTTTGTTGTCGATGGGCAAGGCGTAGCGCAGAATTGCTTCTGGGTCTGTAATAGCATCCCCTTGGGCAAGGGCGGCAATGGTAAAGGTTTGGCTCGGCAATGCCCATGTGATCTGGGGATTACTAAAACAAATGGCGATCGCCAGCGCAACGGCGCATAAATATTGAAATGGTTTGGTCATGGTGCTTGGGAAATATGATGTCGTTTTGCGGCAGTCTTCTGATATATTCTTCGTTTCGTTGAAGGCTTGTCAATAAATTGCGCTAGCCAAAAGGGGGATTTTCGGTCGCTTAGGGGTGATCGCCCTGTGACAGGTTGACGGCGAATAGAAAAAGTACAAGGGATTTTTTGCGGTATTCGCGTCTTTAGCGTGAAAGGTGTAGTGACGTGATATTCATCAATACTTCACAATAATTGGCAATTTTTACGCCAAAACGTGAGGGCATTTCGGACTGTAAAAGGCAAAATAGACAGTACAGAGAAATATTGGTCGTCACTGTATTTGTATTACCTAGAGTTTTTGAGGTTAGAACAATGCGCATTAAGTTTTTAAGCACAGACAACACGATTAAATTAGTTGTTTTCTTGGTTATTATGTTTGTTCTCGTAGGTGATATTTTCTTGCCTGAGCCTCTCAAAAGTGCGAGCAAAAACACAAAAACAGCAATCAATTCAACAATCCTTGGTCTGTTTCCTTCTGAAGGTTTTGATAATCCCAATGAGCGAACTGAAAAGGCTGTCGAAGAATTCGAGCGGGAAGCTGGCGGCGGTAAGTAATCTATAGAAGCTCTCCAAGACAAGATTTAGAGCCTTAACACCATAATTGCGAAAATCAAATCTGGTTTTACTGGGGCATTACTGCGGTCTTCAGTACCTATTTGTGTTGTTCTTTTTTATTGAAGTCGGCGTTGATTTTTGTGAGAGACACGCTAGATTGATGGCGCATACGGTTTTTCTGCCACTGGGTAGATATTTTTTATGGTGCAGGAGCAGCAAGGTTTGCAGATATCGGGGCGGGCGTATTTGTTGGCGGCGATCGCCATTTTTGGAGCGGCAAATGCTGTAACGCGCAAAATCACCGAGATTGGAGCTGCGAATCTTATTGATGGGCGTAACCCGATCTCTTTTTGTAATGTGCTATTTGTGGGCAACCTCTGCGCATTAATTTTGCTGAGTCTGGTTTATGGGCGGCAATGGCGAGGTGAAACAATCAAGAAAATATCCTCGAAAAGTTGGGCTGCCATGACCGTGGTTGCCGTTTTAGGGGCTGCTGCTGTGCCGACAATGGTTTTTACCGCTTTATCAATTACGGCAGTGAATAATGTCATTTTGATCGGGCAAATTGATACACCGCTAGTCCTTGTTTTGTCAGTTTTTCTTCTCGGTGCAAAGGTCAATCGTTGGGTGATTTTAGGAGCCGGTTTAGCTTTTGTTGGGGTGAGCCTCACTGTTTTACTACAGCCGTCTAGTCCAGATGCCTCAGGTTTTATGATCGGTCAGGGTGAAATCTTAGTTTTGATTGCGGCGATACTCAAGGCGATCGCCAATTTGGTTAGTAAAATCAGCCTTAAAGAAATTCCACTGGGGATTTTTAGCACCTTTCGTATGTTTGTGGGGACAGTAACTTTTTTCTGTGCCACAATTTTTCTGTATGGCCCTCACCACTTTATGGACGTTG
Organism: uncultured Synechococcus sp.; assembly: GCA_964638765.1. Taxonomy (GTDB): domain Bacteria; phylum Cyanobacteriota; class Cyanobacteriia; order Cyanobacteriales; family MRBY01; genus MRBY01. The sequence goes on from CAZXBK010000145.1 coordinate 6,211, forward strand.
CGACACCTTTCCTCTGGCAATGGATGCTGATTTACAGCGCCATTATTGTTGTGGGTGGCCAACTATTATGGTTTAGCGGTCTGAAAAAAAGTACGGCCAGTGAAGTTTCCTTTGCAACGGCTTTTAATCCTCTAATTGGTGTGTTGGCTGCCTATTTTCTCTTGGGAGATGCACCGACAACAGCACAATATATTGGCGGTGCTGTAATCCTGTTGGGTATTGCATCCAATCAAGTCGGTGTACAAAAGCTAAATGCCATGAAAAATGTACCTAAGCCAACACCTAAGGAACTCTCTGAAAGTATTACCTACAAAGGTATTTAGGTTTGGTTATCGAGGCGATCACCACAGTATTCTGTCTGCAGTTCATCGAACCAGAAAACCCCAACTTTTTTAAAAGCTAGGGTTCGTTTCGCGAACTAAATTTGAAAAAATTTACTCTTCGACTTCCTGTAAGCGCTCTCTACGAATTTGCTTTGAGTCCCAACTTGGGAAACCAGCTCCGGTCAGCATTAAAGACAAACCAGCACCTGCCATGACTAAACCATAGGTGAATTTGTAGGGATTACCAATGGTGAAAAATCCGGGAACAACGAACGTCATTAAACCCATAAAGACATAAATTGCCGCGATATAGCGTGTGTAAATACCTGCGATCAGACCCAGGGCCATAATGATTTGGCACACACCAGAAATAATCAAAAATAACCGAGGATCAAGGAAAATCAACGACTGAAAATCTTTGACATAGACAGCATCCATCGCTGGTGTTGTGATTTTTTGAAATCCCCACATAAATAGGGAAATAGCAAGGACAATTCGTAAAAGTAGCCTTTCACGGTTGACGAAGTATTTAAAGCTCATGGAATGGCCTTTTGCGAATGAAGTTGCGCTTAGTCTAGAAAAATCACATAAGTTTTTTCTGAGACCGAAAGACTATATTTCCAAGAAAACCTTGATATGAAGATAAACTTCTGGTGAGTTTCTTTAAGGCAAGATGATAATTCGATAAAGATTAGGGGCGAAATTAATGAGTGACTGAATTGAGCTATTGCCTAAACTCTGTTTGTACGATGGCTTGAACTGGTTTTTTGCTAGCACTCAAGATTTTTTGTCTTTACTTCTCACCGCAATCATACTTTTGCCCTGTCGTTTGACTTCAAACAGGTCAATGGCTTCAAACAAAGAACTGAGCTTGGCATAACCATAATTTCTTGAATCAAAAGAGGCTTGGTTTTTAATATGCCCGCCCACTAAGCCCAGTTTTGCCCACCCGTCTTCGTCTTGGGTATTGGCGATCGCCCCCCGCAGGAGGTTCATTAGCTTGGTGTCTTGCTTTAATTTTGCGCCAGATTTACGTGGGGGAGTCTGGGAATTTTGGTCTTCCTCTTCATTGGGTTTAGTTAAATTTTCGAGATATAGAAAAGTGGAGCAAGCTGAGACAAAGGGCGCAGGTGTTTTCTTCTCACCAAAGCCATAAACCTTCAAACCATTTGTAAGAATTCGCATCACTAAAGGCGTAAAGTCACAGTCGCTGGAAATGAGGGCAAAAGCGTCTAAATTCTGCGTATAAAGCAAATCCATTGCATCAATAATTAGGGCTGCATCCGTCGCATTTTTGCCTTTGGTGTAGTCAAACTGTTGAATGGGTTGAATCGCATAGTCATGCAAACATTCTTCCCAGGGCCTGAGGCTAGGATTTTTCCAGTTACCGTAGGCCCGTCGGATATTTGCCACACCATACTTCGCCACTTCCGCGAGGATTACATCGATTTTCGAGGCGGGAGCATTGTCTGCATCAATTAGGAGAGCAATGCGGGATTCTGCTTTTGGCATCGGTGCAGGGGTCTAAAGGCTGTGATTGCAAATAAAAAAGGTGAGGACTTTTCCCCACCCTTCTGTTGTAGCCTATGTTCTTTTAACTGAGCGCTTCAATTAGTTGTTGTTTGGCTTGTGTTAAAGCTTCTGGCAATTTGCTAGCATCACGTCCGCCTGCTTGAGCAAGGTTAGGACGACCACCGCCGCCACCGCCACAGAGTTTGGCAATGCCACCAATGAATTTGCCTGCGGGTAATTTTTTGCCTTTAAAGATGCTTTCGCTAAAGGCCGCCACAAGAGAAACTTTGCCTTCGGCTGGAGTAGAAGCCAGAACCACTGCTGCTTCGCCGAGTTTTTGTTGGAGACGCTCTGCTGCGGTTTGGAGGGCTTTCGCATCAAGTTCACCCATATTCTCAACGAGCACTTTGAACTCACCTACAGTTTCCGCTTGACTAACCAGAGCTTCGGATTTGGCGATCGCCAGTTCTCCTTTAGCTTTTTCGAGTTCCTTTTGGGTATTGCGCAGTTCAGCTTGGATATTGTCTACCCGCTCAGTAATCTCGTCTGGTTGCACCTTGAACTTATCACTGAGCTGTTTGACTACCTGATCGCGTACTTTGAGGTAATCGAGTACCGATGCTCCGGCGATCGCCTCAATTCTGCGGATACCAGAGGAGATGCCTGTTTCCGAGACAATCTTAAAGAGGCCAATTTCAGCGGTATTGTTCACGTGGGTTCCGCCACAAAGCTCCATCGATACGCCGGGGAAATCTACAACTCGCACTTCCGCGCCGTACTTTTCACCAAACATTGCAGTTGCACCCTTTGCCTTTGCGTCGGCGATCGCCATAGTTTCCACTTGAGCATCATGGGCTTCAGAAATCCAAGTATTAATTTGATCTTCGATTTGTACGAGTTCGTCGGCAGTAATTGCCCGAGGACAGTTAAAGTCAAAACGCAAACGGTCGAAATCGACCAGCGAGCCAGCCTGAGAAATAGAGTCGTCGACAATATTTTTGAGGGCGGCCTGTAGTAGGTGCGTTGCGGTGTGGTTGGCCTGAGCACGACGACGGCAAGCGCGATCAATGGTTGCATTGACCGTATCGCCAACGTTTAAAGTACCCCGCTCAACTTTGCCGTAGTGGACAAAGAAGCCAGATTCTTTCTGCACATCACTGATACGAATCACGAGATTATCGCCAGAGAAATACCCGCGATCGCCAATTTGACCACCAGACTCCGCATAGAAAGGCGTTTGATTACAAATAAGCTGTACTTCCGAACCCACTTCTGCTGTTTCAACAGATTCGCCATCAACTAACAAAGCCTCAATCTTTACCTGAGATTGCAGGTCTGTATAACCCAAAAATTCCGTGGGGTGAATCTTTTCTGCGAGGGCATCAATACTGCCTTGTACTGTGAGATCAATGGTTTTGTGAGCCGCTTTAGCACGCTCTTGCTGCTTGGTCATTTCTTCGCCGTAACCATCAACATCTACCGTTAAGCCCTGCTCTTCCGCGATTTCCTGCGTCAACTCAAGAGGGAAACCATAGGTATCAAACAGAGTGAAAGCATCTACGCCAGAGATTTGCTTGTCGCCCTTGGCAATGATTTCAGCAAGTAATTTTTCACCACGAGCCAAAGTCTTAAGGAAGTTGTTTTCCTCTCGCTCTAACTCTTGCTTAATAAAGCTTTCCCGCTGACGAGTTTCGGGGTAGGGCGCTTCGAGCATTTGGATTGCCGTTTCAGCGACCTGATTAATAAACTGACCATCGATGCCAATTAAGCGACCATGACGCACAACTCGACGAATTAGACGACGCAAAATATAACCACGATCTGTATTGGAAGCGGTAATGCCATCGGCAATCATTTGCACGACAGAACGAACATGGTCACCAATAACCTTTAGGGAAACCTTAGTCTTCTCGTCAGAGGTTTTATATTCAATGCCTGCGATTTTCGCTGCTGCTTCGATGATGGGGAAAATCAGGTCAGTTTCGTAATTGTTAGGAACCTGCTGAAGGATTTGCGCCATCCGCTCTAGACCCATGCCCGTATCAATATTTTGCTTAGCGAGGGGCGTTAAATTGCCTTCTGCGTCGCGGTTGTATTGCATGAAGACGAGGTTGTAATACTCGATAAAACGGTCGTCGTCTTCGAGGTCGATATTCTCGTCGCCTAGCTCTGGCTTAAAGTCGTAATATAACTCAGAGCAAGGGCCACAGGGGCCAGTGGGGCCAGATTTCCAGAAGTTATCTTCTTCACCCATCCGGATAATTCGAGCTTCGGGGACGCCTTCCTGGTCGCGCCAAATTTCGTAGGCTTCATCATCTTCGCGGAAGACGCTCACCACAATATTTTTCGGGTCTAATTTATAAACCTCTGTCGAAAGTTCCCATGCCCAGGCGATCGCCTGTTCCTTGAAATAATCCCCAAAACTAAAGTTTCCGAGCATCTCAAAGAAAGTATGGTGGCGAGCAGTACGACCCACATTCTCGATGTCATTGGTGCGAATACATTTCTGAGACGTTGTAGCGCGGGGCGCGGGCGGTTCCTGCTGTCCGAGGAAAATCGGCTTAAACGGCAACATTCCGGCGATCGTTAGAAGCACCGTGGGATCTTCCGGCACAAGGGAGGCACTGGGAAGAATGGGG
>CAZXBK010000146.1:0-10533 GCA_964638765.1 uncultured Synechococcus sp.
ACGCCAAGAAGCCGATTGTGATTGCCGCCGACCCAATTGATTACAAAGCGATAGAACAACAATTTATCCCAGAAGCAGATCGGCGATCGCCGCGCTATTCAGGTTATTTTCTCTACATTCCCACAGCCGAATTTGTGGATGGTTTTAAACAAATTTAATCGCTCTGTTACTCAGTCGTTGCTCTAACGAATTGCGTATGGATTTAGGATGAAATTATGTCTATTTTTCGTGGCGGTGCTTATTTCCTGACTAAACTTGTGGATATCGATACCGAATTAAAACAAAGCGAATTGCTTATTTCACAACGATCCTATGAAAAATACATTGTCTAAACTTGGTCTCGGCTTCCTACTGAGTGCCGCAACTATTTCTGCCCCATTACTCCTCACCCCTGCGGCGATCGCCCAACAAATTACTAGCGCAACACCTTCGGGAACAGACGTACCGAATGACAGCTCTATCACTTGGAAATTTGACAACACCAGTCTGGTTGAAAGCGGTTCCATCAAAATTATGGTCGATGGCACCGACGTGACAGGTGACAGTTTTATTGATCTTGGCGGCAATACCTTTGGCTACAAACCTGATGCCCTCCTTACACCGGGAACCCATGAAGTCACGGTAGAATTCACCTCGACCTCTGGCGTTGGTTACCGTGCGGCTTGGTCATTTGAAGTCGTCAACGTCGATCTTGGTATTGAGGTGATGTATCACAATGCCGTTGATGTTGCCCTCACCACAGGCGACACGTTTAAAGCTGAGCTAAGGGGTACGCCGAATGCGGATGCTGATATTCTTCTCCTTCAAAATGGTCAAACTCTAAAGACCTTTGACGCAACGGAAGAACAACCCGGCGTTTATCGTGTTTCGATGGCAGTCGGTAGCGGCGATCGCGTGAGCGAAGGTATTGTGATTGGTCGTCTTGAGAAAGCTGGACAGGTTGTTTTCTCTTTAGTTGATGCGCCTTTTGCTCTAAATCCAGCGGCGACGGGTGATGCAGCGGTAGTTACCCAAGAAGTGACGACTAGCACTGGTACAGAAACCTCCCTTACTGATACCACGACAACGACTGTCGAGCCTTTAACCCTAGAAGTTACTAGCCATGAAGATGGCGATATGATTCGGTCGGACAATGGCTTTACGCTGATCGGTCAAACAGATCCTGATGCAGATGTACGGGTGACAGTTGTGTCGGAAGCGCCCAGCGTTCTTGGTGGGTTCCTCAGTATTGGTAGTGCAACAACATTACTAAACCGCTCCAGAGCACAGGTAAATGCTGATGGTACTTTTGAAATCGCTGTGCCCCGCCCCGCCATCATTAATAGTGGTCAGGAATATACGGTTACGATCACGTCTGAACTAGATGACCAAATGGAAGAAGTCGAATTTGTCCTCGAACAACGATAAGACTTTGATTTCTCGTCTCTAATATTTCTGGCGATCGCCTTTCTGTTCTAAGTAATGGAGGCGATCGCAATTTTTTATCGAGATTTCTTTTGATAGATAAAATCCTGAACTCAAAGCGACAAAGATTTTCTGCTCAGCATGTAAGTTATGTCCCTCGGAACACTTTGCTTTCGCTACACTAAAAAAGACATTTTTTTGTGATGAGATGCTCTGTTGCTTAAATCCCAGTTGCGCAAGACCAATGAATGCCACTGGCCAAAAATTTTGTACCAGCTGTGGCCAAGAGCTAAAGAAACCCCGCAATCGCTATCACCCCCTAAAAATCCTCAGTAAAAAAGGGTTTGGGCTGACGATCCTTGCTGAAGATGAGGACAAACTCGGCGAGAAATGCATTATCAAACAGCTATCACCAGGACTGCATAATCCACAAGAACAACAGCGTACTAAAGATCTCTTTATTCGTGATGCCAAGCGTCTCCAAAAACTTGGTCAGCATCCCTGCATTCCAGATTTTCTTGCCTATTTCGAGGAAGGTGATCGCCTCTATCTCGTGCAGGAATACATTGACGGGCATCTGCTTAGCGATGAGTTTAAAGCAAAAGGATTATTTGATGAAGAGGAAATTCGGCCTGTTCTCGAAGAAATGCTGGGGATTTTGCAATTTATCCACAAAAATAATTTCATTCATCGTGACCTCAAGCCCAGCAACATTATTCGGCGACATATTGACCAAAAGCTGTTTTTGATTGACTTCAGTATTGGCAGCACCCTCCAAAACGCCATTACTTCGTTTACTTCTTTTGCCACGGCGGCAATTGGGTCAAAGGGTTATGCACCGCAAGAGCAACTTATCTACGGCAAACCGAATCCGAGCAGCGATTTGTACAGCCTTGGAGTTACAGCATTTTTTCTACTGACAGGGAAAGATCCAGAACAACTCCTTACGTCCAAAGGTTATGACTGGACAAAGAATTGGCAGAATTATTTGCCGCAAAAACTATCCCCAAAGCTCACCAAAATTCTTGATAAATTACTGCAACCAAAGGCAGGCGATCGCTACAAATCTGCGAACGAATTACTCACTGGCGACTGGGCAAAATATTGCGGTAAAAAGCGCGGAGCCACAGCCGACGATGACGATGAAGATCAAAATAAATCTCCTCTAAAAATAGGCTTAGCGAGCGGTGCATTAATTATTGGCGCATTGACGGCGATCGGCGATATGTCCGGTGGTCTAGAAGTAATCCTTGGTGTCTTTGGTCAAATCGCCTCTACTTTCTCAGGGCAAGCAGAAATTGTAGTTGATTGCCCAACAGCAGCAGATCCAAATTACCAAGCTGCAACAACAGGATCGCAGCCCTCTTGCTACGCAGACATCGCAGATTTACCGACCGGAACATGGTTTTACAGCGGCAGTACGACTTGGGCGGCGATCGCCGAGAAGACCCATGATTCGATTGATACTTTATTCCCCAATTTTCAATTGTCATACCGTCAGCACCCATCGCTACCGCCGGGGTCAGGGACTGGAATTCAGATGCTACTGGACGGGCAAATTTCCTTTGCTCATTCTTCGCGGGCACTGACCGATAGTGAATTGAGCGCAGCTCAACAGCGGGGCTTTAGATTAGTGCAGTCTCCCGTCGCCATTGATGGAGTCGCAGTCGTTGTTCATCCGGAGCTACCAGTAGAATCGCTGACCCTAGAGCAGTTACGGGGCATTTACACTGGACAAATCACGAATTGGCAGGAAATCAATCCTAATATTGATCTATTCATTCAAACGTTTAGTCCACCCCGCCAAAGTGGATCAACCGTTTTTGTGCAGAAAAATGTTCTAAATCAAAAGGATTTTGTCGCCACAAATCGCTTTATCGACACCCCCACCGAAGCGATCCGGGCTGTTGCCAACCATCCCCAAAAAGCGGGTATCTATATTGCTTCTGCTCGGAATGTTGTGGAGCAATGTAGTATCAAACCGCTCGCCATTGCCGCCAAACTTGGAAACAAGGCGATTAAGCCCTATGTTGAGCCCCGCTTAACGGGGGAAGAATGCACCGCTGATAATCACAATCACATCAATGTTTCTGTATTTCAAGATGGTTCGTATCCGCTAACGCGTCGTCTGTTTGCCATTGTGAAAATGGATGGGCAAGTGGATCAACAGGTGGGGGAAGCATATAAAAATCTTTTACTCACCCGTGAAGGTCAACAACAAATTCAAGAAGCTGGTTTTGTGCCAATTCTTAAAGTGGATTAGGCGATTAATCTCCTTTCTATTTTCAGTAATAGGGGCGATCGCCAAACAATACAAAGACACTAAATCCGGTGCTATATTAGTGTCATGCCAGAACCTGATCCATTGCGCCTTGTTATTGATACCAACGTTGTTTTAGAAGGTTTGACTAAACAGGGCAGTGCTTCTGGGCTGATTATCGAGGCTTGGTTGGCAGGGCTATTTGTTGTTCATACCTCCACGGCGATTGCCTATGAATATCAAGATGTTTTGAGTCGCAAACTATCCCCTGCCCGTTGGCAAATTTTAAAACCTGTTTTGGGGACATTGCTGGAACTAACGGAATTTACCGAAATTCATTTCACTTGGCGACCGACTTCCCCTGACCCTGGTGATGACCTCATTATTGACTGTGCCATGAATGCTAATGCGGCGATCGTCACTTCGAATCTCAAGGATTTTCAACGCGCTAAGCAGTCCCTCGGATTAACGATTCTTTCCCCCGTCGAACTCATTTTGAAACTTACAGGAGATGAATAATTAATGAGTCGCCTCACTCTACGTCTACCCGAAACCCTTCATCAACAGCTAAGTCATCAGGCTTCTCAAGAGGGAGTATCCCTAAATCAGTACATTGTTTATGCCTTGACTCGACAGGTTTCCCAAAACTACGTGGTCGAGTCTGTTGCCGTCGAGACTCTGAAGCAGCAAAATACGTTGTTTCAAGAATTGGTGAATAGCTTAGGTCATGCCACTCCTGAAGAGCTTCAAGCAGCATTAGGCGCTAGAGAAATCGTAGGCTCTGAGCCGGAATTAAATCCAGCGGCGATCGTCAAACTCCAACAGAAGATCGAAGATCAAAATTAGCTCTATAGGCAATTAGTGAATTCTATTTTTGAGCAAATAAAAATACACTAAAATAGAAATCTAGATTTCTATTTGGTGAGACAAACAAACATGAAAATTGTAAGTCAAGTTTTTGACAAACGAATTAATGCTTGGAATATCCTAATGGAAATGACTATTCAAGAATATTTAAAATTTGGCAAACAAATCACAGAGAAGAATGAGTTTCAGCGTAAAAAAGTTCGTCGCTCCTCTTCTGTCTATCAACTCTTAAAAGATGATTTGCTCAGTGGATGCTTGATGCCGCCAATAGTGTTAGCTGTGCATTCTAATGATTTAACAAGTGATAGCTTTAGTGAAAATATATCGAATGAAGAAATTCAAAATTATCTAACGCCGGAAAAGTTAATTATTCTTGATGGCTTACAAAGAACATATACACTGATGCAAATTGTAGAGAACCTCATCTCTGAAGAGTCAACCGAAAGATTAAAAGATTTTCACTCCAATTTTTTACGCGTTGAAGTCTATCTAGGTTTAAGTAGAACAGGAGTGCTTTATCGTATGCTGACTTTAAATACAGGTCAAACTCCTATGTCAACAAGACATCAGATTGAAATCCTATATTCTGACTATAGAGATCAACCTTACAATGGCATAGAATTATTTACCGAAACAGACTCTTCACGAGTTCGGGGTATAGGTCAATATCAATTTAGAGATGTTGTTGAAGGATTTAATTCTTATTTAGAACGGAATGAGTTGGGAATTGATAGAGCTATACTATTAGAAAATATCGAGAATTTAGAAAAGCTTGCTAAAGAAGATCAAAGTGCAGATTTATTCGGAGATTACATTTTGTCATACAATAAAATTGCCCAAAGATTTCAGCAAGTCAGTAATTCATGGACTTTTAATTCAGAAGAATGCTCTGATATTATTGGTCATCCAATAGATAATCCTTTTGCAAAGAATACTTTAGACTTATTTACTAAAAAACAGATGCTATCTGGATATGGAGCTGCGATAGGTAAACTCAAAGACTTTGGGTTAATAGATAGTTTTAGTGATGCTACAAGATATTTTCAAGATATAGAATTTAGTGAAAATTCTTATGAAGATATCTATCTATTTTTAGACAAAATGGCTCATATCAAAGAAAAGGCAAGAAAGATAGGTCAGGCTCAGAGATTTTATATAACTCACTTGTTTAGAGAGCTTTTGAACAAAGATAGCGAGTCATTTCAGAATTTCAAAAGTTCAGTCAATCGAGCTTTTGAAAAATATCAATATGAATTAGGTTAAAAGATATTCGATTTAAATTTATGCCTTTAGTATCTTTTGATCAAGAGCAAAATCTATTCATATTAAAATATAATCAAACAGAGGAATCGCGGCCTTTATACTTTTCTACTCCGCTAGAGTTTAAAGAAATAACTAATAGTGCGAGATATGATTTTTTTGTATTTTATAAACAGTGTCCTGAAAGTGATATTTTCAATTTGACCTTAGATGATAAAACAGTAGGAATGATTTTTCCTATTCAAGCTTTACTATCAAACTCTCACGATAAGTCTGATAATGAGTTTTTTTTGAAAAGTGCGTATGCTACTTACGAACACTGTTTGAAAGAATTAACACCGGAAAAAATAGAAAAAATTCTTGATAGCGAGAACATCTTTGACAATTACACCATAGGAAATATTTATTCTGAAAATACAGTTTTTGCTGTTATTTATAGACAATTTATTTTAGAAAAATATAATCTTGAGATCAATTCTCTATCTTTGATTTCTTCTTTATTTGAAAAAGGCTACTTTTCAAAACAAAAATCGCTAAGTGACTTAATTTTAAACAGCGCTGATATAGACAGTAATATTGACATAAAACTTATTCCAGAATCTCTATGCCAAGAAGAATATCTTACCAGTTTTTTTAAGGAACTAATATTTGATATACATCCACTTGCTCAATTTCATTTCAAGTATCAAATAATTGAGCTTTTAATGGAAAAAATCTTATATGACCAATTAGAAAAGTTAGAAAATAAGCTTAAGAATAAACAAATAATAGTTTCTGTATTTCAACGTAGAATAAGTGATTTTTCTTCCGAAGATAAAAGAATTAAATTGTTATTTTCTCGATATTCATCGATTTCTAGATGTGAACTAAAAGATGAATTAACAGAAAATTTAAAAGAAGTACTGAAAAATCTGGGACGATTAGAAGAAATAGAAGCAGAAAATGATGGAAATTCTATAGGTGTTCATATACTATTATACAAATTTAGAAATTTGGTAGTTCATGATTACCGATCCATCGCAACTAATAATGTAGAAACTTTTAAAAATATAAATAGAGTGTTAAATATTTTGCTAATTGATTTATTACGCAACTTCCATATGCCGTCCTGAGTAACTTTGATTTAATTCGGAGTTAAGTACTCGTTGATCAATTCAATAGTAGTCAGCTAATTAAAAGTCTGACCATTTGAGAGTGGTTTGTTGAAAGTTAATCCTTTATTCCCCAGTATCGAGGCTTTAAACCATAGACCGCTTCCGATGGTAATGAGTAATTTGATGTGATCACCGAACTAAAGGGACAAATTATTCTTCAGGGGGAGTCTGGTCTCGGTAAATCCCAATTTCTGCGTCACCTCAGCTAAAACACGAGCCGCATCAGTTTTCCTTCCGGCAGAACGTTGCGAAGTCGGCGTGATTATAGCGATTCAAACCAAACTCCACGGCGACATTGCCACCGACGAAGATTTCCTCCGTAACCTGATTTATAGCGGTGCGCTCGATATCTGCATTGATGGTCTGAACGAAGTCACCGCCGAAACGAGAGCCGGAATCCGGGATTTTGTCGAACGCAACTTTAAAGGCAACATTATCCTCACCACCCAGCCCCTAGAGTGGCGCGCCCCTGCCACCTCCCAGACCTATGTGCTCCAACCCCTAAACCGAGAACAAATCACCGAATTTTTGTTGTCCCGCGAAACCTTTTTGGCAGCGGATGCCACCGTCACTGGCGAAGATTATTGCCATGCTTGCCGTACTTACCTAGAGCAAACCCTCAACCTCGACCAATCCACCGAAGAACTTCAAGCCGCTCGCCAAATCCTGTCCAACCCAATGGATTTAACGCTGGTTGCTCAGATGATCGCCGACCACGAACAACCCGATTTATTTAATCTCCAAGAACAGCAATACAAGCTGATGGCAGAGGATTATCGCAAAAAGAATCTAGAAGAATTTCCCCTCACTCCATTCTCCGAAGCTGTTTATGAAATGCGCCTCCATGACCAACGCGTCATTCCCGAAGACAAATTTTACGAAGAACTGCGCTGTATGGAACGCTTTAAAATGGTTGTTTCCCAGCAGTTCCAAGACGAAGAAGGCAATGCCACCAAAGAATGGAAATTCCGCCACGACAAGATTATGGAATTTTTTATTGTGCAGACCTTCCTCAAAAATCAAGACAGACCAGAAAAACATTTAGACGATCCTCGCTTCCGGGGTGTGTATTTGCTCTTGGCTTTTTTACTCTCCCTCGAAGATGCTCAGCTCCTCCGCGAAACCCTCATCGAATACGCCGTTGACACCAAAGACCACCATGTCAGCGATTTGTTCATCCAACGCCGCGATCGCGCCAAGCCGCCGTGTAATGGTTTGGGAGAAAATATATCCTTCCTTGGGGAAGGTCCTCGCAGAGGGGAAGGGGTTTCGATAAGTTCTGTCACTCAAAGAGAGGCGATCGCCACAAACTTTCAAACACAAAAAAGATCAAAAAAAAGTCCCCCTTACAAAGAAAGGGGGATTTAGGGGGATCTTCTATTTTTGAAATTCGCTAATTCTTAGATGCCAGAATGTCCCATTGCCAAACCAGCAACAAGCATTCCTAAAACAAGGAAAGGCTGTGCACTCGCTTGGTATTTCACATCATTTTTTAGAGGATCACGCAGGAAATACATATCTTGGAATGTGATCTGAGGAATTACTAAAAGCACAAGAATCGATGCATAGAGTTGCTGGTGAATACTAACGAGATAACCAGCAATACCGATTTGGAAAATATCGATCATCGCGACACAAATCCAAGCCGCAGTACCCACACCAAACATTACAGGTAGAGACTTTAGACCGAGCTCTTCGTCACCTTCCACACTCTTAAAGTCATTGACGATCGCAATACCAAGACCGGCAAAACTGTAGATGAGCGTCACTACCATGACAGTCGGCGTCAAAGTTCCAAACAACGCGTGACCAGCCCACCAAGGCAATGCAATATAACTCGCACCAAGAGCATAGTTACCGAGCCAACCGTTTTGCTTCAGCTTCAATGGGGGCGCAGAGTAAATGTAGGCCACAAAAGAACCGCCGAGAGTCAACACGAGCATAATCGGGAAGTCGTGACCAGCCCAGATATCAAGCAAATAACTAAGAGCAATGCCGGAGCCTAAAAGCACCACGATTTGGGTGACAACCTGTGGCACAGAAATCGCACCAGAAGGAATCGGGCGGTACGGCTCATTAATCGCATCAATCTCGCGATCATAATAGTCATTAATGGTTTGGGTATAGCCCGTTAATAATGGCCCCGACAACAACATACAAGCCATTGCCTTGGCAAAATCCTCAACACCCCAAACATAACCGCCGGAAGAAGCCGCACCACAGACGACCCCCCAAATGAGCGGAATCCAAGTAATGGGCTTCATAAGCTGGAGGCGAATTTTCCAGATGGAGGTTTCACCGTCGGCGGCGCCTTTCATGCCGAGCAGTTGGCGAGCTTTAGAGCCTTGATCTTCTTGCTCCTGCTCTGTCGTTATTGTTTCTGGATTCGGCGTTTCTGTCATAGCGATTTCTTGTCGATGAATTGTGAAAAATAAAACTTTCAAAGAATAGGCTAAAAGCGCCTTAAGGGAATTATTGTAGCAAGGCGATCGCCGGGATTTTGTAGAAAGACTACGGTAATTCCATCTCTAGAAAGAGAGCCTCACCGATGTGGGAAAATAATCCTGTTAAATTTTTTACAGTTTGCTTTTATAAAAGAGCTTGTTTCCCATGCCCACCGTTAGCGAAAAATATTTAAAAAAAGTCGATCAATTAGATCTTCCTCCTCGCCTTTTATTAGGCCCCGGCCCCTCCAATGCCCACCCTAGGGTACTCGCCGCTTTGGCAATGCCCCCCATCGGTCACCTCGATCCCAAGTACCTGGAGATCATGGAAGAGGTTAAAGACCTACTCCGCTACACATGGCAGACTTCCAACGAATTCACCATTTCCGCCAGTGGTACAGGTAGTGCGGCAATGGAAGCCACTTTGGCAAATACCGTCGAACCCGGCGACGTTGTGCTGATCGGAATTAATGGCTATTTTGGTCATCGCCTCGTTGATATGGCAAGTCGCTATGGCGCAGATGTACGTACCTTCTCTACAGATTGGGGCAAAGCTTTTACCCTTGAGGAAATTACAGCCGCCGTTGCAGAGCATGAACCTAAAGTTCTAGGACTAGTTCACGCTGAAACTTCTACTGGTGCAAGACAGCCCCTCGAAGGCGTGAGCGAAGTCTGCCAAAAACATGGCTCTATGTTGCTCATCGATACCGTCACCAGTTTGAGTGGTGTGCCCCTTTTCCTCGATGAATGGGGGGTAGACATGGCCTACAGCGGTACCCAGAAAGCTCTCGCTTGCCCTCCCGGTTTAGGACCTCTTACCCTCGGCCCCCGCGCCCTCGAAGCATTAAATAATCGCAAAACTCCTGTGAAAAACTGGTATTTGGATATGTCCATGATCAGTAAATATTGGGGCACAGGTAAACGGGTTTATCACCATACTGCGCCTGTCAATATGAACTATGCCCTCCGGGAAGCATTAATGCTGGTCGTTGAAGAAGGCCTCGAAAATCGCTGGAAACGTCACCAAGATGCGGCCGACCTGCTTTGGGCTGGTCTCGAAGAAATGGGTCTCAGATGCTATGTCGATAAGGAGATTCGCCTTCCCACACTAACTACCGTTTGTATTCCTGATGGCGTGGATGGC
>CAZXBK010000147.1:0-10524 GCA_964638765.1 uncultured Synechococcus sp.
CCACCACGAAAACCTCTTCGGATTTTTCCTGTAGCCATGTCAAAAATGAGCCAAACAGCCGCAAACTTATCCCGCCATCACCGTCACTACCGCCCCCAAAACTTTTCTCAATCTCGTCAATCCACAAGACCGTCGGTGCCATCGATTCTGCGAGCTTGATTGCCTGCCGAAAATTCTTTTCAGACTCGCCCACATATTTGTTGTACAGCCGCCCCGCATCGAGTTTGAGTAACGGTAAATGCCACTGTTGGGCGATGGTTTTTGCCGCGAGAGATTTGCCGCAACCCTGCACACCGACGATGAGAATGCCTTTTGGCGATGGTAAATTTACTTCCCGCGCCGCCGCACTGAAGCCGACCTTTGCCTGACCGAGCCACCGTTTTAAGCCAACAAAACCGCCCAACATTCCTTTATTTTCTTCGACGGGATATAGCTCTAAAAGTGATTCTTCTTTGAGAATTTGTGATTTTCGGTGAATGACCTTGATGATGTCGTCACGGTTCAACTCACCATCGATTAACGCGGCATAGGCGATCGCCTGCCGAGCTTGCTTGAGGGTCATGCCAGAGAGGGCACGGACAAACTCATTGAGGTCTTCTCCTTGCAAATCAATTTTGAGGCGGTAACGATGTTTCAACTCCCGCATCATCTCTGAAAGGGCTTGGTACAGCTCATCTCCGTCCGGCAAACCCAGTTCAAAATACACTGCATCGTGAGCAATACTTTTCGGTAGCGTAATCGATTCTCCTGTGAGTACAAACGCCGACTTCATCACACCGTAGGCATTCGCTAAATCCCGCAACTCTCGCAGAACTTTGGGGTCATCGAGATAGGTCGCAAAATCCTTTAACCAAAAAATTCCAGCCCGTTCCATTCCCCGGATATATTTCAGGGCATCGAGAGCGTCTGTTGTATTGTCAAAAGGAACCGCTTGGTTGACCGACGGGCGGGCGCATTCATTGGTGCGGGGGGCATATTTTGTGCCGGGTGTTGCCGCTAAACCAAGATTAGTTGTCCATTCAAAGAGGGGCGTTTGTAGCTCTTCAGTGACTGCTTTAATGAGATCTAAAACCCGTTCTTCCTCTACTGTTTCGATGACAATAATCGGATGAAACGAACTGATAAATGTTTTAAGGCCATGAATATTTTTCAGCAGACTCATTACGGTGACGCTTCATCCTAATTTTTGAGCAATAGAGTGAAAAGTGAGGACTTTGAGTTAGAGATAGTTTTGATAGATTGCTCGCAAAGCTGCCGGAGTTTTTGCGGTGTAGATACTGGCTTCAACGGTCTGTAGGGCATGGAGGCTGGCAACCCGCTGAATTTCGGTAAAAAGCGCTGTCGAGTCCCTAGGAAATTTGATATCCAGTCCGTGTCGAATTTGGTTCAATAAAGCGCGGCGTACCCCTTTGTTAATGCCTTTTTTTTCTAGCCTATTAAACTTGACCATAGTTTTTTGTATGAACTAAATGGAAAAAAACAGTCTTATTACTTTGATCTTACAAGCTAGATTTAGACTGCGTCGGTGTTGTGACTACGACTTAACCAAATTCAATATTGGTTGTATGGCTTGCTCTAGGATTTTTGTTTGGTAAAGAAACCAAGGCTATTGAGGTACACACTACCGACGGAAACAATGAACAAAATGTAGGCGATCGCCTGGGCGAGGTAGAGGGTTTGGCGATAACCGAAGAGGGTTTTCAGGACGATGCCAGGAAATTGTTTATCGGGTAAAAGCTCTGACCAATCCCAAACCTGAATACCCAACACACAGGACGGAGCAGGAGAGACACATAGGGCTTGGTACTGCGGTTGAATGGCGGCAAAAGCGGCTACACCAGCATCAACATGTTTGAGAACACCGACTACTAGCCCGGCAATAATCAGTAGAAGAAACACGCCCATAATTTGGAAAAAGGCACGGATATTAATGCGAATACCGAGGGCAAAAAGCGCGATTCCCATCACCGTCGCAACGGACAAACCACCCACAGCCCCAATACTTGGCATTACCCAGCCGGACTGAAATTGCGCCACGATAAAAACGACGGTTTCAAAGCCTTCCCGTAAAACCGCGATAAAAATGAGCCAAAACACTGCCCAGCCTGCGGTTTCTGTTTCTGCTAAGGCCGCCTGAATTGCCCCTTCCACTTCGGATTTTAAGGATTTTGCTTGGCGGGTCATCCAAATGAGCATCCAGCTCAACATGGCGATCGCCACAATGCCAAAGCTGCCTTCGAGGATTTGCTTAAAGACAGGCGTATAGGGACTATTTCCCGCCGAGACTCCCGACAAAATTCCCCATAAACCCCAACCGACTAAAACACTTGCGCCCACACCTGCGGCCACACCGCCATAGACCCAACTTTTGAGCTGGGATTCTCCTGCTTTGTAGAGGCAAGCCAAAACAATGCCCACCACTAAAGCTGCCTCAAAGCCTTCCCGCAATGTAATAAAAAAAGTGGGTAGGGCTGCACTAATATCCATCGATTCTCACCAGCAAAATCACAGCCTCGATCCTAAAAGATTTTTTCCGAGAAAGCAGCCCAATTTGCATAAGTTCCCCCCACCGCAACGATACATGTATGGGGTAGATGAAAAGTCTTGAGGCGATCGCCGTCACTGTCTTCTAGGACATTTAATGGGTTGATTCAATAGGCCGCCTGTATTGCTCCCCTATCTGAATGGGGGTTATCCATTCCCTTTTTCTGCGGCGAAAACTCATATAGTTCATAACTTTCATCTAAGGGCTAGAACCCATCAAAGAATCTCGATACACTAGCTACTAAGATGCTTAGTGTTGATTTCTGTACTTTTGCTGTCGCCATCGACCTTTGTTGCTAATCCACCTACATTCTGTTTTTTCCCATGACAAATAGTCTTTACCTCAAGCTTTGTATTTGGCTCTGTCAACAGGCGGGGAAACCGATAGGAGCAGTACGCCAAGCTATTTTGGTGGGGGCACTACAAGGGCAAAAGCTGAAAGATATCAATCTACCTGGCTTTTCTTCTAATTATATCGGTCGTGTTGTCGCCCCCGGACTGTGGAAAGATCTGAGTGAATGTTGCGGTCAGCGAGTCGGGATTCGGCGTTTACAACTGGTGCTACAGCAACATTATGCCCAGTTAACTCCCGATGAACGTTCGGAGGTGGCAGCCGTACCGATACAGGTCAGTTTTGACGGGGAAACCCAAGACACAAATGAAGGTTCTCCATCGCAAACTGCCTATGCTAGTAGCCCATTACCGGCGATCGCCCACGAACTGTATAACCACGACTCGACCCTTGCGGCATTAAAACACCAGCTCCAAGCAAACTACCATTCCCTAACGTTTATTTATGGCGAAGGCGGTGTCGGCAAAACTGCTTTAGTGAGTCATCTCCTGCAAAATCTGGAGGCGACTCCCGTGGTCTGGTGTAATTTGAGTGAGCAGTCATCCTTTTCAGAAAATATGGCCTTCATTCGTAGCCATTGGCGATTTCCCATGACGGCAGGTGGGGCGATCGCCTCTCTGTGCCAATATTTGCGAGAACATCCAGTTGTCTTGGTTTTTGACCAGTGGGAGCTACTATTTGCCGAGGGTGAACTGTCCGGGACGTATCAGTCGCAGTACCTTAACTATTCGCACCTTTTGCAAGAACTCGTGCAGTATCCCCTAGCGGGACAGGTCTTAGTTTTAACTCGCGAAATTGCACCCTCGATGGAGAGTTTGAGTACTGACGATGAGTTTGTGACGGGTATCAATATTCCCGAGCTAAATCACGAGGCTGCGAAAAAAATCTTGCGGGAATATGGCCTCCAAGACCCGTTGCTCTGGCCAGATTTTGTGCAGACCTATAAGGGTAATCCCCTTAAGCTGAGATTACTGTGTAACGAAATCCGTGAATGGCACGGCGGCTCCATTAAAGCGTTTAAGCAACAAAATACGATTATTGGCGGAGACACATTGCGGGATGTTTTGCGCCAATTAACCGAGCCTGTGGCGGACTTGGAACGGAAAATCCTGAACTGGCTAATGCTTTGGGGGAAGCCCATCACCTTGCCACAACTCCAAGAGTATTTTGCGGGTGAGGTGACATTTCCCACAGAAGTTTGGGATGTGATTCGTTCTCTGGAACAGCGATTTTTACTCGACAAAAGTGCCAGCTCAGATTTGCCAGTACTGACATTGCAGCCTTCAATCCAACGTTATCTAATGCAGGAGTTTGTCCAGGAATGTTGTGAAGAATTGGGGGCGGCGATCGCCGCTGGTTATGACCCCACAAAATTAAACATGCTCAGCGATTATCGGTTGATGATGCACGATACGACCGCAGCTTTAACCCAAAAAACCATAGCACCAGTGATCTTGGCAATTTTAAAGGGACTGGCAAAACAAAGGGGGTACTGCGATCGCCTCCTAGCTCACCTTGAGCAGTTAAAGTCAGCCACCCAAGCTAATCCTGAACTATGCCAATTTCATGGTGCATCTAACGTTATGGCATTATATGAAGCCGCTGCATTACTCGTGAGAAAAGTGAAATAAATTCCGTGCCATAATTTCAATGTTACGACCCCAACCCTTTGCCTGTACTTGATTGCCTCGGTATCTGAAGGAGTATCCCATGACCAGCGGCACACCTTGCTATTGCATTAACCCCCACTGTTCTAGCCGACAGAATCAGTTTAATTTTCAGCAAAAAAACTGTCAGGCCTGCGGCACACCTTTAGTCGTTCAGCCCCATAATGTTTTGTTGCGCGAACCACTCTATGGCTTTGCAGAGGAAGGGACAAATAGTGAAATTTTCGTGGTAGAAAGTCTAGGCTTAGCTCGTTCTGATTATCCACAACTGCTTAAAATTTTGCAGCCAAATATGGGGGCGATCGCCGAACGGTTATTTCAGCAGGAAGGAGAATTATTACAGCAACTGCGGGGTTACGCCGTGCCGCGTGTCGGTTCACAGCCTTATTTTCAGGTGTCGGTATCCGAAACTAAGGGCAATCGCCGCAACCATGATTTGCACTGCCTCGTCATGGAGCATATCGAAGGTCAATCCCTAGATCAGGTTTTACAAGAAGGCATTATTTCGACCGTCCAGGCGATCGATTGGTTACGCCAGTTGGCACAGCTTTTGCTCACGATCCATCGCCAAAATATTATTCACCGTGACATTAAGCCCGCCAACTTAATCGTGCGAGAAAAAGCGGGTTTTCCCTACGGCGAATTGGTGCTCATCGATTTTGGTACGGCACGGCGTAGTACACCCACCTATGTCGAAAAAGTGGCTGGCGATCGCCCTATGACGAGAATCGTGTCGGCTGGTTATGCAGCGCCAGAACAATTTGCAGGCAAGTATACGTTCAAATCCGATTTGTTTGCGGCGGGTCGCACCATCATGCATTTGATGACAGGTATTCACCCTGCGGCTCAAGATTATGAAACCCTCGATTGGCGAGAGCTGATTCCCCAAAGGGCTTTACGAAAACTGCTTTTGAAATTAACGCAGCTCAAGCCCAAGCAACGCCCGAAAAGTGCAGCGGCGCTCTGTAATGAAATTAGTCGTCTATTGAAAGTTGTTGATGCTCATCCACTCCAAGCTTGGTTTAGTCTTTACAAACCTCGCTTGATAAAAGGTGCAGCGCTCGCCTCTGCATTAGGTATTTTCTTGCCTATCGGATTGAGGGCTGGAGCGGTTTTGCTACCCGCTGAACAACTAAATGAAGTGGCTTTTTCTACTTATCAATCTGAAAATTACAGTCGTTCCCTATGGCTCTACACGGCATTAAAAAACAAAAGAAGTGGTACTTTGAAGCCCTTTGGTGCTTACGGGATGGCACGATCCTCAGAGGAATTACAAAATTACGATTTAGCAATTCAGCATTATCAAGAAGCTATTGCCCTCGACAACAATCAAAGCGAGGTATCCTGTCGTGCTGCGGCTGATCTCGGTCATTTATTTTTGATTCGCGATGATTTCACCAATGCCATCAAATACCTCCAACAAGCTTTAGAGTGTACCGAAGAAGAGAAAACACAAGCAGCTGTTCAACGTCATTTAGCGGCTTCATTTTTCGATAGGGGCGAGTTTCAAAAAGCTACATCATATTTATCTGAGGCACTTCTTTTTGATGACCAACACCCTGTGGGTTTGTGCTTACAAGAAGCTTTTGTAATAAGCAAACAGTCAGCCGCAAACGGTAATATATCCGCGGTTGACTGTCTGTTTTGATGATTGGATTTTACTAAGGTAATGCCGCGACCGAGCCTTTTACATCCGGCATGGGAGCACAAGCAAGTTCAGATGCTGATAGGTGATATTTTTGGGAAATAAAGGCTGACGACAAGAATAACGAAATGGCAATGAGCCAAAATAAATCCTGCTTTAAATTCATCACGATAAAAATTGAATGCTTCTAATAGTTCATCGTCTGAGATTGATAAACTTATGCAGATTTTTGTGATTAAGCAGATTTTTCTGAAGTAGAACTCAAATAATTTTGACGGGAGCAGTGGGTTCTTGGTCAAATTTCAGGGCTTTGGTTTCTATCCTATTAAGTTGGGCGATCGCCATGGAGCAGGGACTACCATAACGCTGCCGTACCCTTTCACTAGCGAGATTTAGGGATTCACGGGAGCGTTTCACAAAGTCCTGTAGCTCATAGGTTTCACCGATTTGAAAATATCGATTCACAATAGTTGACGGCGAATAAAACTGATCTTGAGATCCGTCGGGCCATTCAATATCAAAGATAACTTCGGGCATAATTTTTAACGCTCTCCTGTAAATCCGGTAAGGGAATCTGCACTAAGATCCCAAAATTCTTGCGAGTCAGTGCCTAGTTTAAGGGTGAGAGCATTTCCGGACTGTATCGTGGCGATCGCCTCAGCCACTAAACCCGCATTGTGAAATTTAGCTTGGACTGTTTCAACATTATCGGGATGCACACTCAGCAAAAAACCATAGCTCGGAAAACTCAGCAGCCATTGCAAAAAATCTAAACCTTCTGGGCAAGGAATAGCATCGAGGTCTAAAGTTGCGCCAACATTTGATGTTTCCAATAGCATCAAAGTTGTGCCGATAATGCCACCCATACTCACATCTTTCCCTGTGTGACATAATCCGGCTTCTGCCAGCTTCGGTAATAAATCCCAATGGGTTTGTAATGTTTCTGAATCGGCCATCGTTGCTGCATCCCAGCAATAGGGAAGATCTGGTCGTGGTTTCCCATTGAAATTTGCCACTAGTAAAAGGCGATCGCCCACCTGTGCATCAAAGCTTGTGATGAGAGATTTTGCGCGACCGAGAATTGCGACACCGAGCGCGTCATATTGGCTATGGGTATTGGTGTGACCACCTACAATCGGCACATTGAAACGCTCTGAAGCGTCTTGCATTCCCTGCCAAATTTGTTGAGCTTGTTCAGAGGATTGACTCCACAGCGCATCCACCACGGCAACTGGTCGGCCACCCATCGCATAAATATCACTGACATTCACAAGGACGCTGCACCAACCTGCAAACCAAGGATCAACGGCAATTAAATCAGGTGACATTCCCTCGGCAGCCAACAGCAAATAATCATCACCATCGGGAATCGCAGCACTGTCATCTCCCAAGCGAATCGCCTGTTTATCCTTCGTAAATTGCGTTTGAAATTGTCGCGAGGCCACTTGAATATCTCGCTTATGGAGAATACCCAAAGTTTGTCGCAACTCTGTAATAACTTGATTCAACATGGGAAGTTGTCATAATCGAGGGTGAATTAATCTCCGAAATCAATTCGCCAAATTCCAGCCGCAATTTTCGCCAATTGCTTTTGACGCGCTTCAATTTTCTGCTCATCCCAAATATCGTAATGTTCGGTGATCGCCTGAGTCATCTGAAAATCGCTTTTCTGGTAGACATCACGTTTAAGTTCATAACCAAAATTTTCTAAAGCGTTGTTTTCAGTTGTTTCTAGAGGCGTCATGTTCCCAAGACGATAAACGGAACGTTCTTGTTTAGTTTCTTCTATATAATCCCAAGCCTCTGAAGGATTTTCAGGCAGTATATGTTCAACACTATATTTGGCACTTTCAATATCAAAAGCATGACCATATTTTTGCTTTTCAATTTCAAATAAAATATATCGAACAATCCTTTTATTTCTAGTGTTACCAGTTCGAATTTGTTTCTCAGAAAATGCAGCCTTAAATAAATGATCGTCTGGATATAAATCCCTCAGTATATCTAAAATATCCTCAACAGATTGGAAGCTTTTATTCGAGATTTTTTGAGCAATATTGTTATATAGCTTTTCTTGTTCATTTGCTGGTAGGCTACAGATGATGTTGTAGCGAAATGAAATTATGGAAATAGCTTGAAAAACCTTCTCTAAAACTGTGCGATCACGATCAGCAAACATATCAGTACAAGCCATTAATATTGCCAAGGGTTGACGAACATTAAACATTTGCAATTGCTGTAGAGAAGATCTTTCTGTCGGTTGCCAAGTAGAGTCTTGTGGGTCTCTAAGTGCAGCATAAATAGAGGCACATCGATCTAAGTCACGAATGAGTTCAAATGCTTGCTGGCGACTACTAATATGGCGACGTATTGTTTTAAATAGTTCTGATTTGCGAACAAGCTTACGACGGCTATTCCAGAAAATTCTCAAAAATTCAGGAAAACTTTCACTACCAAGCAAAGTAATAATTTGTTCCCAGGTATCTTCAAGAGCCTTCAACTCTGTTTCATGATCATCAGCAGTACTAATAATTGAAAATAGATAGTTCTTTAACAGGTCAGTTGCTGACAGCCTTACACCACGAGAATTAAGAGTTTCAAATACTTTAAAGGCATTAAGTTCATCCGTAACGGTAATTACAGTGAAAAATAGTTTGTCAACTAGAGAATCGAGCATTGCCGCAAATTTTTCACCACTGGCAAGGTTAAGACCACACTGTATTTCAAAACGTTTTTTAAACCATTCAAAGGCTTTTCTTAGTAAATGTTCCGAAGCACTAATTCCTCTTTTTGGTGGTGAAGCTAAAGGTACTAGATACCTTTGATAGAAACGATCATTATGACGATTTAATTTAAGCTTGGAACGAGGAATCAGGCTAACAGGATCCAGGTAGCCAATGTAGCTATTTCGCAATTGCTCTTTACGGCGGCGATTTTTATCTGCATCAAAGCCTGCTCGCACAAGTTTATCGAGGTACGCAAGTCCAGATAAGATCATGACACTTAGCGTTGTCATTCTCTGCTGACCATCAATAATATCGAAATGCTTACTGTCAGAAGATTGCAATACAAGATAGCCCATGTAGTGAGCAGGTTCGCCATCTTCTTCAAACAAACCAAGAATATCCTGCCAAAGATCGTCCCATTCATCTTCTGACCAAGAATAATCTCTCTGAAAAGGAGGAACTCTGTAGGTTAATCCGTTACCAAGTAATTGCCGAAAGGTCGAATTAGTCGTGTTGAAATTCAGCGTCGACATATGCCCACTTCTCTAACTTACTCTGAATATTTACAAAGACTAATCTACTTTAGAGCATCGGGCTTTAATGTACTCAATCTCGTGAAATATCTACGATGCTTGCCACATCGACAAGTCTAGATTAGGTCGCTCATTTACTGCCGGGGGATAAAACTCTAAATCTGCTTCCATTAAATGATGGGGGCGATCGCAGATTGATATTTCCTCTAGGGAATACCAATGTTGCCGTTTAAAAAAGCGCACATTTTGCATCTGTACTGTCGCCAAAAACTTTGTACATCCCCAACCATGGGCGGTAGTTACGGCCTTATAAATCAAACCCTTACCAAGACGACCTGCGCGACGATAATCCATGCTCACACCGAGTCGTCCGCCATACCAAACACCGGGTTCACTTTCGTAGATGCGGACAATGCCAGCCACGCGATTATTTTGCTCAGTGTCTAGCGCCACAATCGGAAAAGCATATTGGTCGGTTTCATCAATATCGTGACCGGAAAAGATTTGCTGCTCATCACAAAAAATAGCTTTGCGAACCGCGAAATAATCTCGAATTTCCTGTTCTGATCGTGCTAACTCAAACCGATATCGCGTTCTAGACATTTTCGTACAAGCTCCTGTAATAGTTATTTCGGTTAAGCCTGAGAAATGAGATCCCCCTAAATCCCCCTTTGAAAGGGGGACTTGGCTTATTTTTTTGTTTCAGAATTGTGTGGAATGAAGATGGTTTCTAATTCTCGAAAGTGGATAACGCAGAGCAAGCGCCACATTTGGCGCAACCTGCTTTCATATCTGCCGAAGAAATTTTGGAGTCGCGAATTAAAGCTCCAACCTTTTGATACAACGCAAACATAAAGTCGGTGTCTGGTGCTGGATGGTTCGCTAAAGGTGTGTTGGAAATCGGAACAAAGGGCACAACAAATGGATAAACACCGATATTTACAAGCTTTTCGCTGGCCTCAACTAAAGCATCAAAGCTATCTCCTAAACCTGCTAAGAGATAGGTACTCACCTGTCCCCAACCGAAAACTTTCACCGCAGCTTCGTAGGCTTCGTA
>CAZXBK010000148.1:0-10448 GCA_964638765.1 uncultured Synechococcus sp.
CCTAAATCCCCCTTTGTAAGGGGGACTTGAGATTTTCGCTTGTTTCATAATTTGGCGGAATGACTGTAAAAAGATTCAGTTCTTCATTACCTCCCTTTCGAAGGGAGGTGCCGAAGGCGGAGGGATCATCGATAGTTTCTGTATCCTACTGAGGATCCCCCCTAGCCCCCCTTGAAAAAGGGGGGAACCATTTGAAAAATTTGGTTTCCCATTGCCTCCTTTCCAAAGGGAGGTGACGAAGCCGGAGGGATTAATCATAGATTTTTCTGTGTAGCTTTTGCATAATGTGGGCAATAGTGTTTGGTATGATTCTTTCTCTATGTCCGATTGTCCTTTCTTTGCGGGTTCGACGATTACTGACCCAAGGTTTTTTGTCGGGCGGCGAGGCGTGCTCAAGCTCCTCTCTGACCGGATGACATCGCCTCAACCCACCAGCATCAATATTGTCGGTCGCCACAAAACGGGTAAGTCTTCTCTCCTCAAACATTTTGAACAGACCTATCGGCAACGGATTACAAATCCGGATCGGTATCGGGTGGGCTATCTCTCGCTATAGGATGGAGCTTGTCACACGGAACAGGATTTTTATCGGGCAGTGACGACGGTACTAAATGATCCGCAGGGAACGGCTTTGGGTCGGCAGGGGTTTAAAGATTGGTTGCGGGGTCTAAAAAATCAGGGTGTAATGCCTGTGCTTTGTGTGGATGATTTTGATGAGTTGTTGGAACGACAAGAGCAATTCCCAAAGGATTTTTATGATAATTTGCGGTCGGCGATCGGGGAAAACTGTCTCATGATGATCGTGGCATCGCAGGAAATGCTGGATCTCTACAGTAAGCAAAAGCAAATCACCTCGGACTTTTTTAATGTCTTTCAAATGGAGAGTCTGAATGAGGGATTTTCTGAGCAGGAAGCGATGGAGTTGGTGAGCTTAACGAATGCGGCAGGGGAAGGGTTAACGGGTGATGTGAAAAGTATTGCCTTGAAATGGGGGAAACATGAACCTTTTTTGTTGCAGTTAGCGGCTTTGAATTTGTGGGAGATGCAGCAGTATGGAAAATCTCAGAAGTGGGCAGAGCAAAGATTTAAGCAGCAAGCTAACCGATTTAAGTTTCAGCCGAAATCTAAGTTCTTAGGATTTTTGTTTCGTAGTATCGCTAAAGTTGGAAAAATAAGTGTTTGGTTTGTCGAGAATAAAGATGATTTAAAGGATTTTTGGTGTGGATTATTTGTAATTGGTGTAGCTCTAGGAATAGTTATTTTATTTATTTTTGGATTTCTGGGTTGAGAACAAGCCATAGAGCTTTTTGATTTCGGATCAGGAGATTAAATTAATGACAGCGGTTACTGAATATCTAAAGAAAAGTTTTCAATTAGTCTACTGGATTTTTTTTAAGCCTATCACCTTTGAAGCCCGTGTAAATATTGATAGAAATCAAGAAGAAAAAATTATTTATCGTCTTGAGAAAGCTTCTACATTAACCGTCTTTGCTTCAATTCCAGCAGTGTTAATCATGGGCACCTGGGTTGTTTTTGCAGGTTGTCTACATCTTTCGTTCACTCCAACTCCAAACTTATTCAACTGGGATGCTGCAGCTTTAAGTATGGGTGGAGGCATGATTTTTTGTGTGGTTTTTGGCGTGATTGAAAGTCTATTTTTTGGCGTGGCTGGGGGCGTAACGGTAGGCGTGTCGATGGGTATGGTTGTTGGCATGTTGGGTGGCATCCTTGTTGGCGTTGGCGCAGGTTCGGATTTCTCTGGAATCCTATTTTTTTATTTAGTCTTAGTTACATTCGTATCCACGATGACTATGGGTATGGCTATGTGTATTGCTGTAAATGTTCTTGCTGGCGTGTTTACAGGCATAGTTACTGGGACGCTTACAAGCGTATTTTTTAGTTCGGATTATGGTGTGGCTGGAGGTATAGCACTTGGTATTTTCTTTGGCGGGTCTTGGATTTTGGGAGTGTTTCGTTTTCACTTCTGGCTACCAGAGCTGCTTTGGACTTTAGGCTTGAATTTCTTCAGTCTATTTACTGCAACTCCTCCCCTTCTTCGTTTTTTTCCGACTCAATTTGACGAATGGATCATCTTACCTTTGCCTTTTCTTGAACGATTTATTGTTGAAAATTACGCCATTAATCCTGTCGCTACCCTCAAAAAAATTGACTACTTAACCAACTCCACAAATCAGCAAAAACTCGCTGCCAACTCCCGCATTAGCATTGCCGTGGACTGCCTCGATCACTGTACAAATATCACCGCAATCACCCTCATTCCCGACGAATTTTCTTGGTTACCCAGCCCCTTACCCGACGACTATAAATTTGATGACGCTATTCTGAAACTCATCGAAATTGCCAAAGATATTCAATCAGTCGAAACAGCTTCTTCTCCCTACCGCAAACTCGAACTTTCCCAGCGACCATACCAACGCTTACAAGCCGTCCAACAAAACCTCGCCTTTAGCAAAAGTCGCCACCGTCCAACCCTCGGCCAAATCACCCAACGCTGGATTTCTATTCTCAAAACAGCAAAGGAAAACTACGAAACCCAAGCCGCCAACAGCTTTGAAATACCTCCTGCATACATTGCTGGTAATGGCCTCGAACCCTCAGCTTCTGCCGAACGATTTAAAGGACGTGCTGATATCTTTCGTTCCATTGAGGACATTTCCCTCTCCGATAGCCCACCTGTTTTATTACTTTATGGTGGTCGCCGCACCGGAAAAACCTCATCCCTGAAATATCTCCCCAACAAAGTTGATTCAGGCTTAGTTCCCCTCCTCGTCGATCTCCAAGGCACAGCCCTCAGCAACAAACTTTCTAGCTTTGCCACCGAACTTGCCCGCCAAATTATTGACTTCGCGAAAGATCGCTACAATCTCCGCATCGACCCACCCAACGCCGCCAAGCTCGAAGACGATCCTTTCCCAACCCTCCAAAACTGGTTTAGCGAAATCGAACAACTCAAACCCCATGCCCGTTTCCTGCTGTGCCTAGACGAATACGAACGCCTCAGCGAAGTTATTGACGCGACCGGAAGCAAAGCCCCATTGAACTTTCTTCGTGCCACCATGCAGAACAACAAACGGTGGATTTTGCTCTTTAGTGGTTCCCATACCCCCGACGAACTCGAACCCTACTGGAATGATGCCCTGATTAATGCCCAGTCGATCCGCATGAGCTACCTACGCCGCCCTGAAGCCGAGGAACTGATTCGCTATCCCGTCAGCGATTTCCCTGATATTTATACCGATGCCGCCGTTGAGCGGGTTTTGTACTGGACGAACTGCCAGCCCTATCTCATCCAAATGATTGGCACAGTTCTTGTCGATACCATCAACCTTGAACAAGCCGAACCCCGCAACTATCGCATCACCGCCGGGGATGTAGACCGCGTTATCGATAAAGTCATTGAACGAGCTAGTCAATATTTCAGTGAACTGTGGCGCAATACCCTTACTGCCCAGCAGCGCGAGAACTTGACTCAATTTATGCTCGACGGACATCTCAATGGCATTCCGCAAAATCAAATTAAGTCCCTCATCGAAAAAGAAATCCTCTACAAAACTGATGGAACTTATACGTTTCAAGTCCCCATTACGGAACGATACTTGCGTGCTCAGGTCGAATAGGGAGAGTTACTGGTTTGTCTCGGCATTTATCGAAACCCCTTCCGCCTTCGGCACCTTCCCCAAGGAAGGACAGAATAACATTAGTTTTTAGTAATCTTTCAGGTAATCGATTAGCCATTTGTTGAAGCCAAATGTGCCGAAGGACTTGTCAGCTCTACTGGGCGATCGCCGGGAGGGTTCATCAAAAATATGGTCGCACTGCACCCCCTGAAAGTCACTTGAGCGATTAATTTGCCACTTCTCCACACAAGCCCCCGTCAAAATTGATCTGCGAAAAGTCGTATGGTGGGCGATCGCCTGAGAAAGTATCGCCGCGGTTAAATTTGCACCAGAAAAATCAGCCCCCGTTAAATCCGTCGATGAGAGATTCGCATTTTCCAGATTGGCTTGTTTGAGGTTTGCTCCCCTCAGAATCGCCCCTTGGAGATTTGCGTTGGTTAAAGTTGCCTGTTTGAGATTTGTGCCGATCAACTTTGTTTGTACCAAAGTCGCATTCGCTAAATTTGCTGCCGTTAACCGTGCCGCTCCCAGATCCGCCGCCGTTAAATCCGTTGAAGAAAGATTCGCCTGAAACAGCTTCGTACCAGTTAGATTCGCCCTTACCAGATTCGCTGACGCTAAAGTCGCCCCCGTTAGATTTGCCCGTGCCAGATTCGCTGCGATGAGCTTGGCGTGGGAAAGGGAGGCCTCTGCCAGATACGCCGCAAATAGATTTGCACCCCGGAGGATTGAACCGCGAAAATCCGCCCCCGTTAAATTCGCTTCCGCAAGATTTGCCCCGGTCAAATTCACGACGATCAGATCTGCCGCCGTTAAATCCAGACCAGCCAAATCCCCACCCGACAAATCCAGCTCAATATTGCCATTTTCATTGCGCCATTGATTCCAAGCCGTCACATCATTCCTGAGAAGCTGTAGCTGTTCCGATTTTGTCAGCATCTACGGTGTCGTCCTCTGTTCATGGCGGCATGGGGGGTGGGAGTCTGCATAGTATGGCGCGTTTGATGTCTGCAAACGGTAACGATTTGACCGAAAAACCTTGGGATTAAGAAATTTATATTTAAATTTTCCTGAAGAAATTGCCAAAGTGTACACCTAGACAATATTTAAATCACTGATAAATGGCGACACAAGACTTGATTTTTTCTGGCGATCGCCGTGGGATAGGATATGACGAGAGAAGAATGGAGGGAAAATTCGCGTGCAATGTCCAAAGTGCCGGGAAATTGAATTAAAAGATTTTGAGCTAGGCGACGAACTGACCAGCTACCACTGCGAAAAATGCGAAGGGGATTGGCTGTCGGGCGAACGTTACCAAGCTTGGCAAAATACCCAAGACCGTCCCAATATCGTCAATACATCCCTAAAACTGAAGTCGGACTATAGCCCCAGTGAAACTGATAGTAAGGCTGCCCTCTGTCCCGAATGTAGCCGCTATCTCTCCCGTGCCAAAATTCCTGTCGCGACACCGTTTTATTTAGAGCGCTGCCCGGAATGTAATGGCTTTTGGTGCGATCACCAGGAGTGGGAGATTTTGAAGAAGCTGGAACTGCACACCAGCCTTGAATATATTTTTACGAGTGAGTGGCAGCACAAAGTTCGAGAGCAGCAACATTCCGTGAGTGAGCGCCAAGCCCTAATCCAAAAACTAGGTAATGAGTTAGCTACCGAGGTTTTTGCCCTAGGAGAAAAATTAGCCGCAGAAAAAAATGGTGACTTTGCTGTGGCCTATCTCGCGCGCCAAGTGACAGAAAGCCAAGAATCCTAAAATTCCTCGGGGAAAGGGGGATATTTAGAGTGCTGGCAAAAAATAGAAGATAAATAATGACGCGGTGAATGGGAGAGTGGGTGAATGGGTGAGATTTGCAGTGGCTAGTGATCTGCTCTATCTTCTCTTGTCTTCCCCTTTGTCTCCCCATCCCCGTGTCTCCGTGTCTCTTCATAAAGAGCCTAAATCACAATTGAATAATTACCAGCAGTAATATTGCAGACTTATGAAAGAGGTCTATTGAACGGTAGGATTTGGAGGCGATCGCCTCAGTTGCTAGTCCATGAAAAACCTGCATCTTTTCCCCGAAAACCGTTTACCCATCTTTGCTGAGCTGGGTCTTTTTCTGTATCCCGTAGCACCGGGTTGGGGGGCGATTTTTCTTGGTATTCAGTTAATCCGTTCCACAAAGCACTTCTATAAACAGCTAATCCGAGAGCCACTGGCATGGTGCTTTGGCGGCATTAGTGTGTGGTTATTTTTTGTCACAGCGCTGTCGCCGTATCGGATGGATTCGCTACTGGGCATGGCAAATTTTTTGCCCTTTTTTCTATTTTTTCTTACCTTTAGCCATTTTTTATATCGTGCGGATTATTTGGCGAGAATGGCATGGCTCATTGTCTTGCCCTCTAGCGTGGTGTCCTTGCTGGGCTTAGGCGATGTGTGGTTCGGTTGGCAAACCCCTGATTTTATTTGGTCGCTGTTTGGCTGGGAATTAACGGGTGTTGGCAATCCGGTAGGTCGCGTCGCGTCAACGTTTATGTATGCCAATATTTGTGCGGCCTATTTGTTGATGTGTTTTTTCTTAGGGATTGGGCTGTGGCTTAAGGATTTTCGCTGGCAAAATTTCACTAAATCAAAGCTTTTTCTCTACCTCACTTTTACCCTTGCCATTGATTTGGTGGTACTCGTCCTCACAAACTCCCGCAATGTCTGGGCGATCGCCTTTCTCGGGATTTTGGTATACGCCTTTTATATCGGTTGGTGGTGGATTTGTGCCTTTGCGGCGGGCTTTCTCGCGGCGGTTTTGGGAGCATCCTTTGGGCAAGCACCGTGGCGCGACACTTTACGGCAAATTGTCCCCTATTATTTCTGGGGCAGACTCTCTGACCAGATGTATGCGGATACTCGCCCGATAGAGTCTCTACGCATTACCCAGTGGCAATTTCTGGGGGATATGATTCGGCAACGACCGTTAACGGGTTTTGGCTTCCGGAGTTTTACGCCAGCCTACGAAGCGACAATGAATTTGTGGCTGGGGCATCCCCATAATCTTTACCTGATGCTTACGGCGGAAATTGGGATTCCGGTGGCTGGCTTTTTGATGGGGTTAATCGGTTGGATTGTGGCACAGGGGGCGATCGCCTGGCGAAAATTAGAAAATAAATCCGACAAACTGATTTTGTTTAGCTATCTTATGGCCTTCGGCGGTTATACCCTGTTTAATCTGCTGGACGTGACTGTCCTCGATCTGCGGCTAAACACCTTCGCTTGGTTGCTCTTGGCTGGTATCTGGGGTTTGGGGCAGCAGGTAAATAGCGCCGGAAATCAAGGTCAAGGCGACAGCAGCCCAGAACAAAATTAAGGCTACCAGCGCACCTGTTTCATTGATGGGATAAATCAACAGGGCGATCGCCGCAATTTGAACCACGGTTTTTGCCTTGCCCCAAATATTTGCCCCTTGAATTTTTTTTGTACCAGTCACTCGCCAGCCAGCCACTGTCAGCTCCCGCGCAATGATCAAAAATACGCCCCATGCCGGGATTTGTTGGAGGTGGATGAGCGCCAGCAATGGAGCCGTCACCAAAAGCTTATCGACGAGGGGGTCAAGAAATTTGCCGAGATCCGTCACTTGGTCTAATTTCCGCGCCAGATAGCCGTCAAGCCAATCCGTTAATGCCACCACAAGAAAGATGGCGATCGCCCACAAACGCTGTTGTTCAGTGGGATTTTCCAGCAAAACTAATAAAAAAGGCACACCGGCTAAGCGCGAAACCGTGATCCAAGTGGGTAAATTCATATACACTCATCTGAACATTCACCGCAATCATCATGTCATATCCTTGATGATGAACTTTAGAGACATCCGTTTCAACCTTGATGTAAACGACTGCACATTCAACCTGCCACTAGCCTTATCTCCCCTTTTTTTAGAACGAAATGACCCAAATTGCCCTCTTCGGTACCAGCGCCGATCCCCCAACCGTTGGACACCAATCTATTTTGCGGTGGCTGAGCCAACATTTTGACCAAGTGGCTGTATGGGCAGCAGACAATCCTTTTAAAGAGCATGGGGCGACCATCGACCAACGCTATGCCATGTTGCAAATGCTCATCGATGATCTTGATTGTGAGAATGTAATTCTTGACGAACGATTAGGCGATCGCCGCAGCCTGAATACCGTTAATACGGCCAAGGAAATTTGGGGAGAAGACGTTGAATATTTGTTAGTAATTGGCTCTGATCTTGCGGGTCAAATCCCCCGTTGGTATCGCGCCAAAGATTTACTGAAACAAGTCACACTACTCATTTTTCCTCGTAAAGGCTACCCCATTCAGCCCGAAGCGATCAAAAAACTCTCTGCCCTCAAAAGTCGTTGGCAAGAAGCGAACTACACTCCCCCACCAGTTTCTTCCAGCGACTACCGCATTGCGGGTCAATCTGCCGTCGTTATTGAGGCGATCGCCGACTATATCACTAAAGAAAAACTCTACGGCGCAACCTAGAGTGCAACTACACAGAAACCTAAAAACGCAGTGGACGACGCGATCTTGATCTAGGGCGAGGTCGTGGTGGCGGATTATTTTTACTTTTGCCATAGCGGTATCTGAGCTGTTCCCGCACATCCCAAAACACATCCCGACGCAGATAGGGATACAAACCAACCCACAAATCCAAACGCGGAATATAGGCATCCGTCACATTAATGTTGCGGTCAAGATTGCGGTTATTAGAAAGCACTAAAAGTTCTACCGCTTGACCCGGTTTTAGAGAACGATGAATCGGGGCAACAGGCGCTTGTATTTTCGCTAAATATCCCTGTTTATCACCGACGTCAATATTGATTCTGCGCTCACGATTTTCTACCTTTAGAAGCCGCCCTAACTTATCAACTTCTTCTTGGGTACGAACAATCTCTTCCGTGAGATAAACATCTAAAATTTTGCCGCGCCAAAAACAACAATAGGGCAAGCGACGATAGCGAGCATTCTGGACACTAGCCGAATAAATCGGTGACCAAAACCAATACAATCCCCCAATAATTTGTGAAATTAAACGTATCGGTTCTGCGCCTTTCCCGAGGATTGACCCAACGATAAAAATAATCACAACGAGGACAAAAGAAATTAACGCCCGCCGTAAAAAATCCTCAGTTTTTCCCCAGTAATATTGATACTGTTCCGAACTCGCAATCAGCGGAATCAGCTCGTCAAATTTCTCACGGGTAATGGGGATCAGCATAATGAATTAGTTATTATCGGCGCAGAATATTAGCATCACGACTCTGGTTGATTTTCAATTGAATTGTCTAAGGCGTCATCAAGGATTAGCTGGTGCAATTGGCCATAAAGACTGCGATAAACCTTGAAAGCATACATCTCTACATTGATATAGGCAGGATGTCCATAGACATTACTCGGAACTTCACACCGTCCGAAGGATGTAATCGTCCGACTCGCCAACTCACAAAAATCGCTTTCATCTAACGTTAATTTCACTTGGGCTTTCTCGGCGATTTTATTCAAATTGTGGCTCAAGATTTCCTTGATTTTTGGCTTGCGATTTTCAAAGGCATCGGGATACTGAATGACTAATGCACCTTTTAGCAAATTTTCGATGACTAAAGACGCAGTAAAAAACGTTTCAACAATGGGAAAGTGAATTTTCTGTAGCGAGACTAAAGACTGCCCTTGAAGCCTCGCTTGATAAACGGCATTACAACGCTCAACTCCGATTAGCACCATACGGTCTAAGGATTCCGCCCGCCTCAACCAAAACAAAGGAGATGTGCGAAAATCCTCTGTTTTAGGCTGGGACGAGAGTATTGCGTCGTTAATTGAGCCAATGGGACTGTTGGGCTGCATCTGCGGTGATTCGTGCCAAATAACGATTTACAGAATATTCTCTAAACCATAGACGAGAGTTTGTAGCTCAGTGACTTTGCGGACAGATAATAAAACACCAGGCATATAACAGGAGCGATCGCTGGTGTCATGGCGGAGGGTATAAATCTGACCGGGCGCACCGAAAATCATTTCTTGGTGGGCAATTAAACCGGGAAGACGAACGCTATGGATACGAATATTGTCGTCGGTTACTGCACCTTTTGCACCGATCACTTCCTCTTTTTCCGTGACTTCAGGAGGATTAAACTGTTTACCGAGTTCCGCCATCATCTGGGCTGTTTTAATGGCTGTACCACTGGGGGCATCGGCTTTTTGGTTGTGGTGCAATTCGATAATTTCGACGTGATCAAAATATTGAGCAGCTTTCAAAGAGGCTTGCTGGAGTAAAACAACACCAATGGAAAAGTTGGGAATCACTAACGCCCCGGTACTCGCTTTGTCGGCAAATTCTTTGAGGTCATTAATTTGCTCTTCGCTTAAACCTGTGGTTCCCACTACCGGGCGCACACCATAGGCGATCGCCGCACGAGTGTTGGCATAGACACCACTGGGGTGAGTGAAATCTACCATAACCCCTTGAATTTTTGATTGGGTTGCCATCACAAGAGACGCTTCGAGGTCATTCACAATGGGCACTTCTAAAGGCCCACAACCTGCGACCTCACCAACATCCTGACCCATAACATTGGGATTTTTGTCCACCGCTGCGATAATTTCCATATCCTCAGCAGCAGCAACCGCCTTAACGACTTCGCGACCCATTTTGCCCGCCGCACCGTTGATGACGACTGGAATTAAATTGGCATTGTCCATGATGTAAACCCGAAATTTTATACTTGCGATGTAGCTTAAAACTTTCTAAAAAGCTTGACACAAGATCGTTAAAGTCACAATAATTGTAGTTTGTGTGAATT
>CAZXBK010000149.1:0-10415 GCA_964638765.1 uncultured Synechococcus sp.
CTAATTAAATTAATGGCACGTCCTTGGGTCGTAATATTTTTGATCGTTACGTCTTGATTTGCGATTAGGCTAATGGATGCATTGCCAGTGCCTGTAATATCGAATCCTTTAGTATTAATTTCGCCGGAATCGATAGGCGATCGCAGCAGCACTGGATCTGAGAAAGTCACATCATTAGCTAAAGAAATTTCGCCACGGCTATTACCGCGACCAATCGTAATTTGCGCAAACCCATTCTGGAACGAGTCTAAATCTGTCGCGGTTAGTTCTAGGGCTAAGGGGTCATTATTCGTTGTGCCATTGATGGCGATCGCCTGAGAAGGAGTCAATGGCTGTAGAAGAAGGTTATTAGTTCCCGAAACAGTCGAACTACTATTGAGATCAATTTCATCACCAGTCAAAGAAATTGAATCACCCTGATTTGTTGTGATTGTTGCATTAGATAGTGCAAGGGGAGTATCTCCAGCATTATCAGAAGAATTGTTGATTGTTCCAGTTAAGGAGATATCGCTTTGACTCGAAGTAATTGAAGAATTGTTGATCTCAACTCCATTGTCGTTATTTGTACCAACACCTCCTGTACCTTCAATAGCGATCGCCCCAGTCGTACTGGTCACTGTCGAGCTATTTTGAATTAAAACCCCAACATTGGCACTGGTTCCACTCCCAGCGGTTCCATTAATATCAATGTCCCCGCTTCCACTCGATATGACTTCGGAAGAGCTTACTAAAACACCAATATTATTATCAGCTGTACCATCGCCCCCAGTTCCAACGAGTGCAATTGAGCCACTTCCCGTAGATAAGAGACTTGCTCCATTCAGCCGAATACCATTATGGTCTTCACCAGTTCCATTTGGACTGCCTGAACCCTCTAAATTGAGTTGACCATCGTTGACACTCACAGTACTTGAGTTGAGAATAATGCCTGGTTGATTTCGAAGGAAAGTATTTGAAGTTCCTTCTATGGTGATATTTCCAGTACCTGTAGTAGTAAGGTTGGGAGCTACAATCTTGACCCCTACATTGCCCTCTCCACTCAAGAAAATATTGCCGTTAACTGTACGAATATCCCCGCCATTATCTAAGTCAATACCATCATTGATAATGCTGCTAGTAGGAGTGTTGGGAACGGCATTCCCAATTAAGGTGATATCTCCATCTACCGATTCAACCAAAGCATTCCCAAAAAAGATGCCATCGTTATTTGTGCCTGTTGCCGTTGAAATTCCTTCGCCACGAACAGTAATATCACCGCTTGTAGAAATGATTTCTGTTCCTTCTGTATTAATTACAACGCCGCGATTGCCATCACTGCCATTACCACCAGTTCCATCAATGGCGATCGCCCCAGCGGTGCTTATAACTTTTGCTGCCTCTTGAATTAATACCCCGGCATTAGAGTTAGTCCCATTGCCACCAGTTCCTGTAAGGGTAATGTTGCCTATCCCAGTAGATGAAATAAGGGCTTTTTGATTGACTAAAATCCCAGTATTTTCTGATCCCGTTGCAGTGATACTACCTGTACCAGTAACTGTAATGTTGCCGCCGTCAGTAGATTTAATTACTGTACTTTGTTCATCACGGGAGAAATCTCCACGAATTAAAACTCCTCGATTCTCCCCAGAGCCACTGCCTCCCGTTCCTTCAATGGCGATCGTCCCTTGTGCACTTTGAATTAGAACTTCGGCAGCTGAGCGACCATGGTTAATAAAAACTCCAATATTTGTATCTCCGCTACCTTCCCCACCAGTACCTACAATCGTGAGGCTCCCAGCTGTAGTCTCAATAATCGTGGATCCACTACCCTGAACAGGTGTTCCTGGGGTGGGCGTATCTTGAATTAGGACACCATGGTTATCATTCGTTCCTTCTCCACCAGTACCTTCAAGCCTGATATCTCCATTGCCTGTTGCTTGAATTTTCGATGCACTAGCAATGAAGATACCTTTGTTTTCTCCTCCAGTGGCATTGTTACTACCAGTGCCAAAGATATTGATGTCACCATCAACAACCTTGATTTCAGTGTTGCGTATAGTAATCCCGTCATTATCAGTTCCAGCGCCAACGGCAGCTCCCCGTAAATTAATCGAACCAGTTAGACCGGCATCAATTGTCGAGTTCTCCACGGTAATACCGTCAACACCATTTCCTATCGCTGGATTATTGGATGGATCATTGCCACCACCGAAGATGATGTCACCACCATTCGATGAAATCTCGGCCCCATCTAAAGCAATTCTCCCCTCACCGCTATTGTCTCTGTCTGAATTGAGAATGACGCGTAGTTGATTGCTGGTCGAAGAGATGGAGCCGTCAATGGAGATGTTGTTATCTGCATTGAATGTGAGGGTTGCATCACCACCAGCAGTCTTGAGAATACTTGCTGTGCCTCTTTGTCCAATATCACCATTTCCACCCGTGCCCGTGGTGTCCAAAGTCACGCTTGTTCCAGTGTTTAGGGCATCACTGATCAAAGTAGCTCCGACTACATTGCCACCGAGAGAGCCAACAGAACCGGGATTGATTGAGATATCTCTAGGGTCAATCAGCCATTCACCACCAATACCATTTGGTGCACCAGCGTCAACTTGACTTGATATCTGTAATGTCTGCAATGCTGATGTTTCAATAAAGCCACCATCTCCGGCGATCGCCCCACCTCGCGCAAAAAGAGAACCCGCAATATTCGCACTGTCTTCAGAAAAAAGGATTAGTTGACCACCATCTCCGTTTTCAATGGCACTGGCAGTGAGATTGGTATTGGCATCAACCAAAACATTTTGAGCTGTGGGTAAATCCCCTAAACCTTTTTTGTCACCGCCCACAAAAATATTTCCGCCACCATTAATTCCTGATGCATCGATGGTTGCACTTTCCAGAGCGATCGCCTGTCCGAGCACTTTGACCTCACCTCCAACATTTCCAGAAACATCGAGCGTGCCAGTAATCTTGGTTTCACCGACTCCGGTTAGCAAAGTGGGCAAATTATCTGCGGTCAAGCCATCTCCTAATTCCGCCGCATCTATTTCGAGGTTGAGCAGCGAACCGTCTTGAGAAAGCTGAATTGTATTTTTGTCGGCGATCGCCTGAATATTAATCTGACCTGATTGCGCCTGAAGGCTGCCTGTATTTTGAACATTGCCCGCAAAAAGATTCAGACTTTGACCTTCGGCAACAGCGAGATTCCCCTCATTAATAAGTGACTGGGGATTATCTAAATCAAAGAAAAATTGCGTCGGAGCACCAACCAGATTGGCATAATCATTTTCCCCAAACGCCGAAAACCAGCGATCGCCAATACCAATACCCGTTGCTGTTGTCGCTGTAAAATCTCCTGCCACATTTAGACGAGCATTCTCGCCAAAGACAATTCCTGCGGGATTCATCAAGTAGAGATTGGAATTGCTACCTGAAACTTGCAAGAGACCATTAATAAGAGAAGTCTCACCATCACTGACTCGCCCAAGGATATTTTCGATATTCGGTTGAGCAAGAAAATTGGCAATTTCTCCAGCTTCTAAACCAAATTTTTCAAAGTCATGAAATAGATTTTTTGCATCTCCAGATACTGTGCCGCCATCAATATCAAACTGAGTCCCTGACTGGTTAACCGTTGTACCAGTACTATTATTCGCGGGAGTAATCGACTGTGCTGCCGCCGGAGTTTGCCTCACCAAGAGAGACGGGATAATCAGTAATTGCAACGCTACTGAGAATCTCATCTGCCAGTCCTTTGATTAACAGCAATAAAATATGGCGGTAGACACAACAAGCCCCTCAAAGATAGGGAAAGATGGCGATTTTCAGTCCAAAATGTAGAGTTTATTCACATATGGATTTTTTTTGATGTGCTGAAATCTCTATGATTAGTTAAGCCGAGAAAAGAGAAATAGCGGCTTTTCTACTGAGCAATAATATAATCTTGCGCAAATTCAATTTGGTTGAGCTGGGCGATCGCCTGCCAATTCATAATGTCTTGAAAAAGAATACTGTAACCGTCGGTATTTGGGTGTAAACCATCGGCACAAAGATGTTCATTTATCCAGTGAGTGCCGCGACTAAGCCATAGATCAAAGATGTCGAGATAGGGAATATTACGTGCCTGACAAGCCTGTTTAGCCACTTCTTTGTAGCGATGCTGGTCAGCGTGATTGAAGTGAAAGCAATCTAAAAACGGCATTTTGCTCTCATTAATGGGAACCATACCCACAAAAATTACCGGGCAAAGAGATTGAGCCGCATCAACTAAGTTGGCGATGTCCTGAGTGTAAGTTTCTAAAGCTGTATAGTTCTTGCCATCGGCACGACCGAGACGCGCTGAATCGTTTACGCCAACCGACAACATAATGAGATCGGGCTGTTTATTGCGTAGTTCACCGCGTTGTTGAAATTCTGCTGTGAGGCGATCGCCTACTTGTTTTACCGTGTCGCCCCGAACACCGAGATTGTAGAGAACATGACCGGGCTGACTCCCCATCCATTGCAACCGCAGCTGGTCTACCCAACCGCCTCGTACCGGATCACCGAAGCCATAAACTAGGCTGTCCCCAAACGCGAGAACCCGTAGCGGATGTTTCTGAGCGTAGCTGGGATTAATATGAGCAGAGCTTAAAGCTGTCATCGTGGGTTGAAGTAAAGACTTTACGATTCCTTAACAAATCTACAAGACAAAGTCAGCTTTCTTGGGACTGATAGTCTTTTTCAATCATTTCGCGCAAAACTGTTCGGTTTAGCTTGCCTTGAGCATTACGCGGCAATTCTGAGACCGGGAACCAATGTTTGGGTAATTTATAACGACTTAATTGATCGGCGATCGCCTGCTTAATTTTTTCTATCCTAACGTCAGATTTCAGGACGAGAACTGCGACAACAGCCTCTCCCCAGTACTTATCAGGAATCCCACACACAGCGACATCTTTCGTTAAACCTGTCCCTTGAATCGCGGCCTCAATTTCTGCTGGATAAATATTCTCGCCACCGCTAATAATCTTTTGACTCTTACGACCCACAATATGCAGATATCCTTCATCGTCAACATAACCAATGTCATCTGTGATGAATGGGCGATCGCCGCGCAACTCCGGATAATAACCGTGAAATAACGACTTTGCCTGAATCGAAATCAAACCATCTTGATCAAGATGTACCTTGGCGTGGGGCAAAACTTGACCCGCACAATTTTTCCCGGCTAGAAAATCTTGAGGTTTTAGCGCCACAACTTGCGATGCTGTTTCCGTCATGCCATAGGTCAACGCGATATTTAGTTGATATTCACGGGCTTTATCAAGGAGCGATCGCCACGGTGGCGCACCACCAATCAGAATTAAGCGAAACTGTTGTAACCATTCAGGGCAAACCTCTAAAAGAACCTGTAATTGCGTCGGTACGAGGGAAATACAAAAATCAGAGAAATCCCCCTCCGGCAAAATCCCTCGTTTAAGTTCGCCATAATCTCCTAAATAAAATGTCCCCTCACTCAGCAGCGATCGCATGACCTGCATCAATCCACTCACATGGTAAAGCGGCAACAGACAAAAACAATTCACCTGTTCCAAGCCAAAAAACGACTGAAATCCTTGCACAGAAGCCGCCAAACTTTCAAAACTATGAATCGCAAACTTAATCTGCCCCGAAGTACCACCTGTCGGAATCAGCACGGTTGATGCAACTTCCGCTGCCGAAACAGCCTTAATCTTTGCCGTCACATCGTGAAAATCTCCCAATCGACTTTGTACTAACCTGTGCTCGTCAACTGACCAAGAAGGGTTAAGCAAGGCGATCGCCTTGTGATTGGTGAACCCAGAAAATAAAGACGACAAAAAAAGCAATCTATCAAAAGTATTGACCACAGGGTTTCTTTGCTGGAAATCTTGCTGTTCTAACTTAAGTTGATTTTCTTGCTTGAGTTTGTTGATAGAAGCAAAAAGCGTGACAAACGACTGAATCTTCGATTGGAGAGTACAAATTTGAGTCAACAGAATATATCTAAATCATCACTCCAATTTTAATTTATCTCTGATCAAGACAATTTTTTATTGCGAGCAAATCGAACTCAAAAAATCTTGCCTCCTTGCTCCATTAAGTATTGAACAGAGCAATGCAATACATCTCCACCTCTTTGAAAACCTCTATAAATCATGGCTTTTGTCGGATTTGATACAGCAAAAAGTTATTTCTCTTCAATTATCTGTATTAAAAACTACAGCTTTAGTTCTTCATTAACCCATTCATAATCTTTTGAATTGGAAGATCGTATAAAATATCACACCAAGGATTATTAAAAAAATATTAAACTCAGATCCTATAAAGCAAAAATATTGTGTTAACGTAAGTTAACAATTAGAAAGAAAATGTTTCTGCTAATAGTTTAAATGCCGTTTCTTCTGGATCAAGTTATGAGTAAGACGACACAATCAATCGAAAAATTTATTAAGGAATTTGAGACGGAATCCCTTGCCCATCAGAAATTAGAGGAATCTATCGAAGCGGTTTGTGCGAGTGGAAAATTCAAAGATTTACTAGTAGCACTCATCCATAGCCCTGCCTTTAGTCAGGAGTTAGGAGCGGAGATTGCTGCTGCTGGAGCGGTAGAAGGTATTTCCGCTTGCCGTAACTTAAGGAGTGGTTTAAATCTCTCTCTTAGTCGTTTTTTCGGCTTTTTCGCAGAGATGATTACTGCTTTTGATGAAGCGAAAGGATTGAGTTGGTACAAGTTTGCAAATCGCATTCACCAATCTAACTTCGGGTCTATTAAGCTTCTCAATCGTCTGCTTCAAACAGAGCAAGCGTCTTTCTTTGAAGAATTGGCAGCGGAATTAGTAGAAACTCACCCCCATGCGATTTTCCCCACATCTAGCTACCGTGAAAGCCGCGGCTTTGTGGAAAGTACTGATGATGATCGCGTCATTGAAGCTGTCGTCGGTACCAGTACCTTCACTTCTGTGCGCCTAGTCGATAAGGTTCTAGATCCAGAGGAAACACTACTGCGGGATACCTACATTTCCCTTGACCGTTGTGTTTGTCTCGTTGACCAGAATGTCGAGAAGTACTACAGCGAGCAGCTAGATGCCTACTTTGAGCACCACGGTATTCCCTTAGAAAAGCTTGTCTACCGTGCAATGGAAGTAGATAAGGGCATCCATACAGTTGAGAAAATGCTCGGTGACTTTAAGCGTCTCGGTGTTTCTCGTAATGAGCCTGTCCTCATCGTTGGTGGTGGTGTTCTCGCAGATACAGGCGGTTTAGCTTGTGCGCTTTATCACCGGAATACGCCTTATGTCATGCTTTCTACTTCTATCGTGGCGGGTATCGATGCAGGTCCTTCTCCCCGAACTTGTTGTGACGGCTTCGGCTATAAGAATCTCTTTGGTGCTTACCATCCTCCTGTACTTTCCATCACAGATCGCTTCTTCTTTAAGAGCCTTCATGAGGGTTGGTTGCGTCACGGCATTATTGAAATCGTCAAAATGGCGGTGGTTAAGGATGCT
The DNA here is from genome assembly GCA_964638765.1 of uncultured Synechococcus sp. GTDB lineage: Bacteria > Cyanobacteriota > Cyanobacteriia > Cyanobacteriales > MRBY01 > MRBY01. The sequence continues at coordinate 7,491 of CAZXBK010000149.1, forward strand.
GAACTGTTCCGTAATTTGGAGTTGGCTGGCCCTAATCTCATTACGACACGCTTCGGTACTGTTAATTGCCATGTAGAAGACGAGATTAACGACCTCTCTCAGAAGATTCTTGGTGGTGCGCTGCGCAGCTATGTTGCGGCTGAGTACGACAATATGTACGAAACTCACCAATGTCGCCCCCACGCCTACGGTCACACTTGGTCTCCCGGTTTTGAGATTGAGGCGGGTCTACTCCACGGTCATGCGGTGGCGATCGGTATGGGCTTTGGTGCCTACATGAGCTACAAGTTAGGTTGGCTCTCGGAGCGTCAGATGCACCGGATTATGCGTTTGATCAGTTCCTTTGGTTTGAGCTTGTGGCACGACATTATGCTCAATAAAGAAACCTTGTGGTCTTCTCAAGAGAAGATTTTCCAGAAGCGTGGTCAGAACCTTGCTATTCCTCTACCTAAGGATGAGATTGGTCAATGTGCTTATCTCAATGAGCTTGCGCAAGATGATCTTTATGCTGCAATTGATGAGTACCAAGCTATTTGTGCGGAATATCCTCGCGGTGGTCTAGGTATTGATCCTCTATGTAGTGATGTTGGTTTGGAAGATCCTTCTACTGTTGCAGTCAGACCCCTTGGGCTTGAGGAAGCAGCACCTGTGGAAACGACTAATGGCAGTCAGCCTCTAGCGTCGGTTTAATTGTCTAGTGGCGGGATGGGTCTCGTAGCTTGTCGAAACCCCTTCCGCCTCCGGCACCTTCCCCAAGGAAGGATTGTGCTAAATGCCTAAGTGCTTGTGCCATGGCAGTTTCCCCTCTTAGGAGGGGACAAAGGGGTGGAGTTACGTAACCTATCGAAACCCCTTCCGCCTCCGGCACCTTCCCCAAGGAAGGATGTTAGTTAGACATTTTTACAAGAATTTCAATAGTGAGTATTCTCCTCTTGTTCTTCTTTCCTAAATTTCGGGGAGAAACCTTGAGGGGATTTCATTTTTTACAGATTTACCTGTTGATCGTTTTAGGACAATACCTATGCAACCTGAATTTGATATCGTCATTCCGCTGTTTCAAATGCGCTGGAATACAAGGGCTGTGCTGGAAGGGCTCACTTTCCACTACAAACCCCGCCATATTCACATCATTACCCCAGAAGGTGGTGCGCAAGATCTCCGGGATGCGTCAAAGGGTTGGGCGATCGCCCCGCTGACTGTCCATGATGAGGAGCCATTCTTTGCAACGATTGGTCTTGATAAAGACAAAATCTGTGCAGAAATTGACCTTGGACAATCTCTCTACAACCCCGGTTGGTTCTACCAGCAGCTTCTGAAATTGGGAGCCTATGAAGGTATCGAAAATCTCAGTGAATGGTATCTCGTGTGGGATAGCGATTTGCTTCCAGTCGAAACTTGGCAGGCGATTCAAGACAAAGACGAGAAACTCGCCTATTCCTTCGCACTTATTCAGCACAATGCCTACGGTAATCCGGCGATCGTCTCTAAGTGGGAAACATGGATTAATTCTGTTCTTAATGTTGAGGCTGCTACCGATATTACTGGAACCTTTGTGCCCCACCACATGTGGTTTAAGCAGGAATATCTCAAATCTTTCGCGGCAAAAATTAATGACTACTACCAATCTGAAGACCACTGGCTCCTCCTGATGATGCGCTCTGCAAATGACTTTGGTACGTTTAGTGAGTTTTGGGCTTATGTCTCTTGGGTTAATGCAAAAGCGCCGGAAGCATTGTCTTTCTATGCCTACGAAACCTACGGCGAAACGACTGAACGTTTCTTTGATGATGGTACGGGCATGTTTTCTGCGGCTCTACGTCGTTATCAAGGCATTGACGTTCAAACTGAGACTGAGCCTTTTTCGCCAGATTATGAAAGCACTTTGGCGTTTATTCGCGATGAGTATGGCATGGATGCGATGCCTTCTTCTTTGTCCTTTGAAAGCAGTCCCCGCCACCTAAAGAAAAATGAGGAAACCATGCACATTGAGGAACGTCGTTCCCGCTGGAATCCCCGTATGGCAGCGACACCCGCCGCAGTGTAGTGACCAAGGTTGGAAAGAAGGATTAGGCGATCGCCACAATTTTTCCTCACACACATAGATTAGCGAGACAGTCTTCGAGTTTTTCGGAGGCTGTTTTTTTTTGATGGAGATAATGCTTGTGAGTTTTGGGAACAAAAAAGATCCCCCTTCCTGTTGATGTAATCTCGGTGGCAAATAATCATAATTCACCCTTGGAAAGCTTACTTTTCAGCGCATATCGCAACTCTTGTAGCCCTTACTTGCCCCAGCACCGATGCAACAATTTATTGATTTAATTATCCGTTTTGCGACGACCTTCGGGATTCGCCTTGTGACCGCCGTTTTGATCCTGTTCATTGGTTTACAGGCAGCGCGATGGGTCAAAAAAAGTGTGCGTTCGCTCTTGGAGAAAACCCGCCTAGACTCGACATTGACGAGCTTTGCCGTAAATCTGAGCTACGTTGCTTTTATCGTGTTGGTGGTCGTTGCTGTTCTTGAACGGGTGGGCGTCCAAACGGCATCATTCCTGACGGTTCTGGGTGCGGCGGGTTTGGCGATCGGTTTGGCGTTGCAAGGCTCTCTGACGAACTTTGCCTCCGGTGTGCTGATTATTATTTTCCGACCCTTTAGCGTTGATGACTTGGTGATCATTGCAGACTCAACGGGATTTGTGGAAGATATTTCCTTCCTCACAACTACCATTCGGATGCCCGACAATCAAACGGTAATTATCCCGAATAGTGCTATTTACGCCGACAAAATCATCAATATTAGCCTGAAGAAAAGAGTACGGGTTGATTTGATTTTTGGTGTGAGCTACGACGCAGATATTGACCAGACCAAACAAATTTTGAGAGTTTCAAGAGAGTAATGCTAGGCGTGAGTAGCAAAGTGAATCAATG
>CAZXBK010000150.1:0-10397 GCA_964638765.1 uncultured Synechococcus sp.
CCTGTGGTCAGGCACAGGTTGGCGACTTGGGTATGCTCGGCGCGAAGGCTAAGGTTGATGGCAAGATTGTTGAGGCGGTTAATCTCTATACTGGCGGTACAGTTGGTAAAGGTGCCAGCTTAGGTTCTGTCGTGGAGAAAAAGGTTCCCTGTGGCGACACGCTTAAGGAAAAGGTTAAAGGAATTTTGATTGAGCAATTTGGCGCTACGCCCAAGGCTTAATTTTGTCTCTTCAATTACTCTAATTAAATTTTCATCTCAAGTTGTTTGTAATCGGTATTGTCTACTAGGCTTTACCGATTTTTTTTGCTGCGATTTAGTGGGAATGCTCCCCGTCTTCACCATGCATATCTGAGTGGCCTTCGTGATCATGCATGTTTAGATTATCGCCAGACTGGGGCATTTCCATGTTGCCACTGCCGTTTTCTTCAATCATCATTTCCATCTGGTGATTATGGGGTTGCATTAAACTCATATTTTGTCTGCCGAGGGAATATAGACCCATGGACACGGCACCAAGGCTGACCGCGCCCATTGAGACTAAGCCAGCTGAAAGCAAACCCATCGCGACGACTCCGATAGAGACAATACCGTGAGTCGCAACACCGATCGCCACAATGCCGTGGGCAGAAATCCCAATGGCGATCGTGCCGTGGGCAGATACGCCAATCGATAAAAATTTTGTTTTGCTGAGGGCGGCTTTAGTGATGCTAGGTTTGTCTGGCGAACTAATAGTCATATAAAAATGTGGATTTAGATCAAAAACTATGGGCTTAGGAAAGTGTCAATAAGTATAACCAAGCCAACAAAATCGCGACCACTGCCCCAATGAGGGTATTGATAATATTGACGACTTCATTGGTTAGTAAATCAAATTTTTCCTGGACTGTGGCTCCAATAACACTTTCTAGGTTTGTCGCGATAAAAGCGGCGATCGCACACCAGAAAATACCCAGAAGATCAACCATACCGACAGCATACCCAACAACGGCGATCGCCAAAGAGGCAACGATACCTGCGAGGGTTCCCTCTAAGCTGACGGCCCCTTCTGTACCGGGTGGGACGGGTCGAAATGTGGTGATTAAAAATGTGCGTTTACCGTAGGCTTTACCGACTTCACTGGCAGCGGTATCCGATAACTTGGTACAAAAGCTGGCGACGTAGCCCAATATCAATAATCCTTGCCAAGATTCTGGTGCGACTAAAGTTCCTAGGGCACATAGTGTTCCGATTAAGGCTGATCCCCAGACATTTTCTGGCCCCCGTAAACCACCGCGCCCTTCGGCAATCCCTGCTGCTTCCTTAATTTCTTTGCCGATTTTTGTGACACCAACGCCGACGAGGAAATAAAACATGACGACAACATAGCCTTGCCAGTTTAAGCAGCCCCACACCAACACACCCAGTAGCCATGCATTGAGATAACCCATAGGCGTTAGGAGCTTTTTCGGAATCACTAGGGCGATCGCCACCAACACTGTATTAAGGGCGATCGCCACTAGCCAAGGATTATCGAGGAGCATCATAATTGCAGCGGAAAAATTTGAGAGAAAAAACTAGGGCTTGGAATAACTGCGGAATGGCTGTCCCCAGTATCGCCAACACTCTTTATTAAAGGGCGATCGCCACCGTAGAATCAAATCTCGCTCTAGCGCCAACCGCTGGGTACGGTCACTAGGAACCGAAACGTTAAACGCCATATTAACAGCGAACTCTAGACCATACTTACGATGCAAGCTGACATAGGCATCAATATAATCTTTGCAGTCGTGGACACCTTTCCACCGTTGTTTGATCGATAATTTCGTTTCGCCGACATAAAGTAAGAGCGGCACTGCGTGGTCTAGCACAAAATAAATATTGGCTTGTCCTTCGCTGAGGGGATCTGGGCGATCGCGGTAAAAATCCCACGGTTTACGCGGCAAATCAAAGGGGTCAAGCTTATCAGCATCCCAGTGGGGCGGTTTGGTTTCCAGCTCAAATAAAAGACTGGTTTGCCCTAGGGCTGGATTTTGACGGGCTTGACTTTGAAATTGGGCAATGCGACTTTTCCATGACACCAGCGCCGACTGACTCATTTCTAGAGTGGGTCGTCGCCTAACTTTGTAAGGATTTTCCGATGCGTCGGCAACAGAGAATAAATTGAGCTGTTCGTCGGGCATAAAAGTCGAGAATTTGTAGCGATAATCTAAAAAATTTTCTTCAGTCTAATAGAACTTAAGCTTGTTCTCCCTGCAATCGAATAAATTCGAGGGGAAGTCCGTCAGGATCGGCTAAAAACATCACCTCGTAAATGCGATCGCCGATCATTTGCTGTTGGGGTTGTAGCAAAATTGTCAGCGGTTCCGAGGCAGATTTTTGTAGCGTTTCAAGCCAACTGGGTAGGCTTTCCGTTATGTCTGTCAGATCGAAAGAAACATGATAATAACCGACATAATGCTCATCTCCAAAGGCATCAGGGGCAGGTTTGGGCTGGGGAATCTGAATCAGTTCAATGCGTCCGAGATCTCCCTGGAGCCAACAGGCGAGGGTATAGCCCGTGGTAAATTGCACCTCCGTCGTAAAGCCGAGTAACCCATAGAAGGCGATCGCTCGATGAATATCAGCCGTACGAATAGAAATGTGGTGCATAGAAAAATTATCCAGAGAAGCATCGTGAACCGATGTTTCCCCAGCCTTACGAATCAGTTTTTACCAGTCTAGTTTCTGTGCAATTCCGTTTCGTAGGTTGCGACAGCTGCCTCAATGACCTCATTTTGCACTTCTTCGGAAAGCGTTTCATCGCCTAATTGCTCAGACAAGGTTTCATTTTCTTTCTTGAGTTCGCGGGCAGCAATATCGTCTTGCAACATCGCAAATTCACCAGGACTGAGTTCAGATTTGAGGTCAATGCCTTTCTCCTCTAGCAATTCCAACAAAACTGCTTTTTCTTGCAACTCATTGTGGACGACTTCCTCTAGCTCGCGGTATTTTTCGCGTAATTCCTCATTTTCAGTACGCGCCAAGGCTAACTGTTGCCACTCTTCACTAAAACCATCTTGGAGATGAACATTTAAATCAACTTCTTCCTGCATTAGCTGGGCATAGGAAGGGGGATTGAGAATGTCATCAACGGTTAGATCTAAATCTGGAAATTGCTCTGAAGTGATCTGATCTTCCCCAAAATAATCTTTATGGACATAGCCATCTTCGCGGGTGGGATTTGTCCAAATGCGCACGCGGCGTTGCTCAGGATCAACCATCCACACTTCCGGGATTTCGATAAGGGCATATTCGGCTTTTTTGAGGAGGTAATCTGCCCGATTTTCTTGGACTTCGATCGCCAGAACGGGAATCTCGCCAAAATTTAGCACCGCAGCGCCCGGGCGATCGCCAACAATAGACCAAAGTTCCTGAGGACAAACCATTAAGTCCGGTACACGGGATGTATCCAGCCCTGTACGCACGCCCACATTAAATAACGTAATCAGTTCTAAATCCTCGCGTATCGAGAAATATTGTTGCAATTTGAACAATAAAAACTGACAAATTTTGTTTTTAATATTCGTCGGAATAGACTGCTGTACCAAACGTCCGCGATAAAGTTCGAAGCGAAGATCGGGGGTGTTGTCTTTATAAATCAGGCTGGTATCTGTCATGGGGTCACTGGGCATCTGTTAATCCATACGCCATTCTCGCATCGAATTTCTAAGGCGCAACAGCTTAGTTGACAAACTTCAATATCTTTAGACTGACAACTAAGCTAATTGTTACTCCGGGACGCACAGATCATCCGCACGGCGATCGCCTTGATACCTGTCGTTAGCCAATCTCCAGTACTTCACCATTGTCATCGGTTAACAACTCATCTAAAGCCACATCATCCATTAGCTCCCCTAACGTTTCCTTCTCATCATCAAATCCATTCGCACTTTCAGCCTCCTCCATTTCCTCTACTACCTCGTGTAGCTTTTTCAACTTACGCGCTTCAATGTCATCTTGGAGCATCGCCAGCTCACCCGGTGTCAGCTCAGCCTCCAGATCAATACCCTTATCTTCAAGCAATTCCAACAAAACAGCCTTTTCCTGTAGTTCGTTATGGACTAAAGTCTCTAGCTCAGTATATTTTTCCTGTAATTCCTCATAATCAGAGCGGGCTAAAGCCATTTGTTGCCACTCCAGACTGAAACTATCCTGCAACTCAAAATTGGCATCCACTTCCTCTTGCATCAGTTTGGCAAAGGGCTGGGGATTTAAAATTTCGGCAACAGTCAGTTCAAGATTTGGGAATTGTGGCGAAATAATTTTTTCTTCGCCAACAAAATTTTCCTGGTCATAGCCATTTTCATTGGTCGGATTTGTCCATACCTGTAGCCGTTTTTTCTCGGGATCAATCATCCACACCTCCGGAATTTCGAGGAGGGCATATTCCGCTTTCTTAAGGAGATAATCTGCTCGATTCTCCTGAATTTCCACGACTAACTGAGGAATTTCCCCAAAGTTCAATACCGCAGGGCCAGAACGATGACGTAGCGTCCGCCATAAATTCGGCTCACAAACGAGAAGCATCGGTACTCGCGATGTCTTTAAGCCTGTACGCACACCCACATTAAATAAGGTGTTTAAGGTCAGATCCTCTTCCCTTGAAAAGTGCTGTTGCAGCTTAAACAACAAAAATTGACACACCTCATTTTTTGCCATTGTGGGAATAGATTTTTGCAGCATACGTTCACGGTCAAATTCGGAACGAAGATCAGCGAGCTTCTCAGTTTGTGCGGTAGTGGAGTCTGTCATGGGGTCACCCAGCATCAATTCATTTATTCGCCATTTTGACACCGAATTTCTCTAGGAAAACAGCTTAGTGAACAAACTTCAATATCCTTTGCAACTGAGTTAAATTTTTAAGGACTCCCTATTATTTTTCTGAAATTCATGGCACGTAAAAAAATTGTCTACCAAGAGTTTGGTTCAGCACCAGAGGCGGAAGTGCAAGAGGTTGTCGATTTACCACCCAATCAACAAAATGTTCGCATCCAAGCAACGCGCTCTGGTCGTAAAGGCAAAACTGTTACCGTGATCACCGGTCTCCAACATGCTCCTGCGACTCTAACCAAGCTGACAAAACAGCTCAAAAGCAAGTGCGGCGCTGGTGGCACACTAAAAGATGGCGTCATCGAAATCCAAGGCGATCGCCGTCAACAACTTCTAGAGATCCTCACCAAACAAGGTTATAAAGCAAAGATTAGCGGCGGTTAGCTTGATACTCTTCCTCTAATAACCAGCGAATTTGCTTCGAAAACTGTTGCAATGATTTAAACGGGTAAATACGTACAAATTGGGGCTTTAGGTCACGGAAAAGACTGTAGTAGCTATTTTTTTCGTCTTCAAACTGGTAAGTCAAAGTAGCTTGTTCCGCGATTTGCCCAGGGAGAGTGCGCCAACTATTGACCTCAAAGGACACAGAAAAGCCATGCTCAAGGCTCGACGGAAACCGGAGGGGATTACGCTCAGTGACGGGGACAGGTTCGGCAGTAAAACTGAGGTTGTGTAATAGTCCGAGCCACTTTTCCCGATAGAAAAACCAACCGTTATTACTGTAAACTCGCTGGGGATAAATACGATCAAAGGGATTATGGGAATTCGGCTGAATCAGCTTATCCGTTGGTATTGCTAAAACAATATTGCCAAAATCGGCGATCGCCACTTCCCGGTAGGGACGCTCTAAAAATAATTCCATTTCGATTTACCTTCAGCCTAAGCACAAAAATACTCGACAGTTTTCTCCCACAACCCCGAGGCGATCGCCCCCTTTGCCCAACTTTTGCTTAGTCGCCGTTTGCCCCGCGAGACACAACCCAAAACAAAGCAACAGGAAAACTGCTTTGGTATCAAAAGTAACAATATTGCTGGTATTCGCCTCAATCTCTTTAGGTAAATTCACAGAACTGTTACAAAGCTGAACAAACCATTAAAGTAAGTTGCAATAAAATACAAAGTCTCTACACAATTTGAGGCAATAAAAAACTTGTCATGGCTCAACTGACCGTTGCAGAAGTATTATCCAAACTCCAAGCCGACGAATCCCTTGCCAATAGCGAACTTAGTGCCCTCGACCTCAGCGGACAAACCCTTGACTGTGGCAACTTTTCTGGCGCTTATCTACGCCGCACAAATCTCACAACAGCATCCTGTGTGGGGACAAATTTTTCTAAAGCAACGCTCATTTTGGCGCAACTCAAGTCCTGCAACCTCACCGAAGCCAATCTCAAACACAGTACGTTTACCCAAGCTGATTTTACCGAAGCCAATTTGCAGCAAGTTAAAGCGGCTCACGTTAATCTCCAAGGCGCTAACCTCTCTCAATGTTTAGGGCGCGGGGGTAATTTCGAAGAGGCCAATTTTAATGAAGTAAAAGCCCTTAAGGCTCATTTTGAGCGGGCAAATCTCGTGAAGATTCATGCGACAAAAGCAGATTTTAGCGCTGCTAATTTAAATCAAAGTAGTCTGCGCCACAGCCAATGCCTAGAAGCCAATTTTACGGATGGCACCTTTGTTTCCGCTGACCTAGAACAGGGAGATTTCACGAAGGCAAATTTCACCAAGGCAAATCTTTCGCAAATTAATGCCATTAACACGGTCTTTCACGAAGGTACATTTACGGAAACCTGCTTTGATAATGCCCAGTTAGAATTGGCAAATTTCTGGCAGTCGACAATTGAAGGCGCCACTTTCCGTAACGCTTCATTATTTAGTGCGTCTCTCGAATATGCTCAACTGCTCAATATTGATTTTAGTGGCGCAGATTTGCGTAGCGCCGTCTTTTTTAAATCAAACCTTGAGGGTTCCTGTTTTGATAATTGCCGTCTCGAAGGGGCAATTTTCGGCGATGTCACGGGCTTAACAGCAGATCAAAAGGAATTCCTCAAGGATAATGGCGCTCTAAATGTTGCTTAGTTTGCTTCTTCTGTCAGGGTTTCTTCGGTCTTCTGGCTCCACCAAAACATATCGGCGATCGCCGAACCGTAAACGGTAAATTCTGGTACGGGGTTAAGAAGAACAATTTGAGTTTCCAAGTCTTCCCCTAAACGCCGCTCAACGCGGTCGGGAATACCATAGCCATAAATAACGTGGCCTTGCCCCGCTAAAACGACGACCTGACTTTCGGGATTGATGGTGCGATATTCGGCGATCATTGCCGCCATTGTCTCGTCCCAAATCACCTGGGCGGTAAAGAAATTATCAAAGTCAAAGTTGCCGTGGGCGCCGTGGGCACCGAAAGCACCTTGAACAAAATTGCGGTAATTGTTATTACTCAGGTCTAATTCACTGATGGGTGGAATATAAACTAGATCTTCTGGCGTTAGAGCTTCGACACCGCCACGGGCAACACGACTAACCGTTTGACCGGGGGCATTAAGAGCTAGAACAGGGATTTTATTTTCCCGAGCAAATCGCATAATGGGCGCGTACAGCTCCCAAGGGAAACCCCATAATTTTTCGTATTCGCTCTGCTCAACAAATTCTTCTTCGGTAATCTCGCCAGCAATATAACGGTCTAAAACCTCTTGATACGGACGCTGGAACATCTCCATGCCGATCGCCAAATCGGGATTTCTGGCATACAACTCTTGAAGAATGTCTAACTGGGCAGCGTGATCCTGTTCGCTATCGTGCAATTCGCCGAGAAATACCACATCCGCTGCGGCTAGGGGTTCGATCGACTGCTCAGGCATTGGCGGCAAGTCAGGTACTTCCTGAGAATCTGTACTCTGTAACGAACATCCCGCTGGGGCGATCGCCAACAAACCACCGAGGGCAATTAAACCGAGTTGCTGCCTAATTTTCATTGATTTCTCGATAAAAGGTAAAAGCTTTAGTTTAAAGCTTTGATTTTAAAATTTGGGCTAAAAATTGGGACGATTGGAGGTGATGTGAAATGTCAACGTCACCACGAGCGCTAAAACCACGGAGTTTACGGTATCGCAACCAAAAAGCATCAAACTCTCATAACTCGTCAAGCAAACCATTGCAGCTAAGCCAGCAGGGCTACTGAGTAGTTCCAAAAACTCACCAACTTGACCCATAAATTCCAACAGCTGGAGAAAATATTTCAGAATAGCCATTGCGCTCGCGTGTCTCATTTTTCTTCCTCAGGACTAATAAAATCTTTTGACAAACTGATGAACCTAGCTCACAAGATTGCTTAAACGTTCGGAGAGAATCGGCAGCGGGACTTTCCCAATAAATGTATCTACCGCTGTTTGGTCTGCTTCTAATAAGACGAAATGGGGTACACCTGTCACTTTATAAGTTGCCACCGTTGACTGCCACTGGGGGTCATCAATGTTTAACATCACAAAGTTGACATCCGAAGCGAATTTCTCGCTGGCTTTTTCTAGGGTTGGTGCCATTGCCTGACAAGTCGTACACCAGTCGGCATAAAACTCAATAAAGCTTGGCTTGCCGTTGACGATCGCCTCACTGTAGGGAGTAGATTGTGCTGCTGTCATCTGCAAAGTCCTTAAACCAGCCACAGCCGAAGTTTGAATACCCTGCACTGGTCTTGTCAATACAAAGGTTGCCCCAAGGAAAAACACCACCAACGCCACGGCGATCGCCCCAAAATTTTGCTTAAAACTGCTTTTCGGCAAAACAGATACTCCCTATCGCAAATCAATGTAACAAATCTTAACGCAATTATTAATAGTAATAAACCAATGCAATGTGCATCACTAACATTACGAAGAAAATACTCACAAAAAAGATATGGCTATTAAGCCATATCAGCCTGAGGTGACGAATCATAAAACCCTTAGACATCGCCGAACTCATCCAGGGCAATTTACCAAATTGGCGACGGGGCGACTCTAGCACGCCCGTTTCTGCGACGACACCCACTACGGCCGTAAGGGTCACTGCAAAAAAGACCCACAGAAATACCGCATTGAAATTTAGACCAGTCGCACCCAGTGTGTGGATACCGATCATTGCGAGCATGCCAACTCCGGCAAAAATGTGGGTACTGCGCCAAAAATTCATTGAGCCGGGAAGCTTGATCTTTACAAACCAACTACGTCCCCGCTTCCTTGCCACTAAGACCAACTCAAATAGTGCAAAGACCATACCGACGTATCCTGTCGCCTGCTTAAACAGCTCGCCGCGTATCACGCCATTAAGGTCAACTGCATTATCACGCAGCATATCGAGGTAGCTGTCACTAAACACAAACGGCAATAACAACAGTGCGGTCAAAAAAGTTAGACCGATTAGCACCTTAAAGGTCGGCTGTAACTTACTCGGTCGTTTGGGTGCACGTTTGGGCTTATCTATAGAGTCAGATGTCAACATCGATTTAGAGTTCGCAGGATTTCAATATTCCGGATCACTGCCCAGAGGCTTTGTTATAGTCAAAAAATAAATGCCGGAAAGGGTATTACCAGTACTGAACTTTCCGGCATTAGGATCTGCCCTTGATTATTTTGTGATAGTCAAGGGTTTACTTTTTAGGCATCACCTAAAGGAATGTTGATGACGACACCGCCCATCACATCATTGAGTTCAAACACCTTATCGGGGTAGCGCTCAAGGTGAACGGGGTGAGTGTTGTGGCAAGTCGCACAAGCTTCAGCAACTGCGATGTCGGGATACATAGCGGAGTAGTACTTCTGACCACCGATTTCTTGGTAATCCTTCACAGCTTCGCCAGTTTCAGTCATTGTTGCGAGGGCAGTTTCTTCAAACTCACCTTTAGGAGCGTGGTTATCGTTGATGTACCACTCAGAGATGAGGTTGTAGGTGAAGTAGCCGGACTCGTTTGCAATTTCAGAACCTAGGCGGAACATTTGTGCAGGAAGAGGGATACCGTCAGTTTGTTGCCAACCTTCAGTCGCTTCAACGTCGAGAACGCCAGCGTCTTTTTCCTTACCTTCGAGAACCTTAGCGCGACTAATGACGTGCTTGGTGTAAGCTGTACGGTCAGCTTCAAGAACGGTGTGAATGTAGTCTGCAACCTTGGAAGGATCAATTCCAGCGGGAGCAGAAGCTTCGGGTGTGCCGCCAGCACAGGATACGGCGGTAACGGCAACGGCGAGAACGATGGCGATGAAAGCAACCGTCCGAGTTCGGATAGTTGTTAGCCAATTTTCTATGAATGCCATAGTTGTTGGGATCTCCTTAAGTGTGGGAAATGTAAGTTTGTTGTGCGTGAGCACAGAGGAGGAACTGATATGAAAACGTTCGTAGAAGCGAACTCTGGTGTTGATGATTAGTTGTTGTTTGAGCGCCTTTCTTCGGCAGCGCGCATCAAATCAAACGTTTGCATTTCAAGGGTAGGCGGTGCATCGAAATTCGCCTCCACAAGCTCATCATCAAAAATACTGTTGTAGCTATATTCCACGCCGTGGCAGTTGATACAAACTT
>CAZXBK010000151.1:0-10358 GCA_964638765.1 uncultured Synechococcus sp.
CATATGCCACCAAGCCTTCATTTTGCCGGGGACGCAACCAAATAAGTTTTTCACGCCGAGGGTCATGGTGAGCTGGATATGGGATTTTACCTTCGGTAAATTAATCACCACATCGGCTTCCATCGCTTCCTTGGAAAGGCGCAGATTTTTGTAATTATCGCTTTCTGTTTCATAACGCTTTCCGTGAAACTCGATGAGGGGAATATCGAGTTCTTCAATGAGTTCTAAGTAGCCATTTTGTTTTGCAACGCCGTGGGCAGAACCAAAGGCGGGACTATCACCAATAAAGGGTTTGCCACCAGCTTCCATCACCATTTGCGCGACGCAATAAACAATTTCTTTACGCGTGGTGCACTCTTTCGTGGGACGAGCACCAGTGAGCATGTTGGGCTTGAGGAGAACGCGATCACCGGGTTTCACAAAAGCAGTGATGCCACCCAAAGGTTCGAGGAGGGTTTCTAGGGACTGACGCAACTGGTCGAGTTCATAGGATTGGGCGGCAATTAGGCTGACACTGCTCATGAAAAAAGACTCAAAACGTTTTACATAGGGTAACGTAACGCGCCTCAAAAAGCTTGATACATATGGGGATCAGGATTTTTATTTGCCGAGGGTTAACTCATCCTTATTACCCAGCCTCGATCTGATTTATGGGAACTGAACTTCATGGCTAACCGCAACGCAACTTCCAAAATTCAAAGGGACTACAACGATGTTGATTTGGATGCGCTCAAATGCCGACGACAATGGCGATCGCCACGAGAAAACATCAGCTTTTGTTTTCGCACAAAGCTTCATTCATAGGTTTAGCTAATTGCTGTGGTTAGAAATTGACATTTTACACTTCCCGAAAACCAAGGCAGCATAGGGGTTATAGAGATTTATGTGATGTTTCAACTGATCTTGGAGAAAATTTTATGGTGACTTTAGCCCAGCCAACGTTAGAAAAATCTCGCCAGCGTTTAACGATGCAAACTGTCGAGCTTGCTGATGCGACAACAGCGATTCGGTCTTTGGATTGGGATCGCGATCGCTTTGACATTGAGTTTGGTTTGCGCAACGGCACAACTTACAACTCCTTTCTCATTCGCGGTGACAAAACTGCCCTGATCGATACATCCCACCGCAAATTTGAGCAGCTCTATCTAGAGGCGTTGACTGGGCTAATTGATCCGAAAACCATTGATTATTTGGTGGTTAGCCACACAGAGCCAGACCATAGTGCCCTAATTGCAGATTTACTCGCTTTAGCACCGGATATCGTTATCGTTGGGGCGAAGGTCGCCATCAAATTTTTAGAAAATATGGTGCATTGTCCCTTTGAATCGCGCATCGTGAAAAGTGACGATCGCCTTGATTTGGGGCAAGGGCACGAGTTGGAATTTGTTTCTGCGCCAAATCTCCATTGGCCGGACACCATTTTTAGTTACGACCACGGCACAGGAATTCTCTATACCTGCGATGTTTTTGGGATGCATTATTGCGATGATCATCTCTATGACGAAAATCCTCATTTGTTAGAAGAAGACTTTCGATACTATTACGACTGTTTGATGGCTCCCAATGCCCGCTCAGTGTTAGCGGCGCTGAAACGGACTGCCAAATTAGAGATTAAGCTCATTGCCACAGGTCATGGCCCGTTATTAAAAGAGTCGATCCCTCACTGGCTCGGGCAATATAAAACTTGGAGTGAGGCGCAGGCAAAAACCGATACTTTGGTGGTTTGTTTCTATTGCCAAGATTACGGTCATAGTGACCAGCTCGCTCGGGCGATCGCCCACGGTGTTAACCGCAATGGTGTGCAGGTCGAACTCGTCGATTTACAGCAAACAGTTCCCCAAGAATTACGGGAATGGGTAGATGTGGCTTCTGGACTAATTATCGGGATGCCGCCCCAATCAGATTCTATTGCCCAAACAGCTCTAAGTACGGTTTTAGCCGCTGCCCACAAAAAACAGGCGATCGGTCTCTTTGAAACCGGAGGTGGTGAAGATGAACCGATTTATCCGCTACGCAATAAGTTTCAGGAAAATAGTTTAACGGAAGCATTTCCGCCGATTTTGGTTAAAGAAGCGCCCCAAGCAGAAATTGAGCGGCTTTGTGATGAGGCTGGCACGGATATGGGGCAATGGTTAACCCGTGATCGCACGAAGAAAAAGCTGGCAGCCATTGATCAAGATTTAGAACAGGCGCTCGGTCGCATTAGTAGTGGTCTGTATCTGGTGACCGCCAAAAAAGAAGATCTTTCCAGTGCAATGTTGGCATCTTGGGTGACTCAGGCTAGCGGCAGTCCTCTCGGTGTGGCGATCGCCGTTGCGAAAGATCGAGCTATTGAATCCTTTCTGCAAGTGTCAGATCGCTTCGTGCTCAATGTCCTTGAGGAAGATAATTACCAGCCTTTGATGAAGCATTTCCTGAAGCGTTTTCCACCTGGGGGCGATCGCTTTGCAGGCATTAAAACCTATCCCGCCCAAAACGGTGCGCCAATCCTCGCTGATGCCCTTGCCTATATCGAATGTGAAGTATCCAGCCGCATGGACTGTGGTGACCACTGGGTAATCTACAGCCTCGTCTGTGCCGGGCGAGTTGCCGATGTGCATGGTTTGACCGCTGTCCACCACCGCAAGCTTGGCAGCCATTACTAATCTAACCCCCTTGCCTCCCTTTCAAAGGGAGGTGGCGAAGCCGGAGGGATTTTCCTTCTTACTCATCTAATGTGGCGATCGCCTTAAATCTTTTTAACCCAGCTGCAAACCATTCAAGCCAGAGGAAACTTTTTCGCCATGCAACAAACCATTCGCCCCCCAAAAGTCCTCAACGAAAAGCCCATTTCTCTGTATGAAGTGAACCGTGGACGAGTCGTACGCGTACTGGAATCGATACAGGATCTCATTGTCGTATCCCTCTGCATTGGATTATTCAGTTTTATGGTGTTGCAAATGCGGGATATGTTTCTCTCGATGTTGCCGCCCGTACATTTTCATACCGTCACCGCAGACATTTTATTTTTGTTGATTTTGGTGGAGCTATTCCGCCTCCTTATCATTTATCTCCAAGAGCAGCGCATTTCCATTGGGGTAGCTGTGGAAGTATCCATCGTTTCTGTCCTGCGGGAAATTATTGTGAGCGGTGTGCTGGAAACCGATTGGACAAAGATTTTGGCGGCCTGTGCTTTTTTGATTGTGTTAGGGGTTCTATTGGTGGTGCGGATATGGATTCCGCCGACGTTTGAAGGCATTGATCCTGAGAAAACGATTAGTCAGCGTCATACCAAATCCTCTCCAGAGCAAGGTTAATCACCAATTCTTCTGTAGGGGCGTTTCGGGAAACGCCCACCTAGGTTGTCGCAACAATTTTTGTTGGAGAAAGATTTGTTTCCAATCTCTCTGAAGGGTCATTCACAAACGACCCCTAAAAAAATGTAGATACATGCGGGGATATTTCGGGAAACGCCCACCTAGGTCATCGCAACAATTGTTTTCAGAGAACGGTTTATTCCCAATCTTTCTGAAGGGTTGTTCGCGAACAACCCCTACAAAAAACTGACATGCAGGAATATTCCGGGGAATGCCCACTTAAGTTGTCGCAACAATTTTTGTCAGCAAGCACTCGCCCAAATTTTTCAATTAATTATTCATCTTTAATTTTGTGAGGTTATATCCAATGTCTACAGCTACTGCCGTAACGAATCCCACTCGTCCCAAGGATGTTCAAACGCTAGAAATTGCGCCCAATACTTTGATGTTGCGATCGCGTACTTGGGATCGTCTGAAATTTGAAATTGAATATGCCCGCCAACAGGGTACAACCGCCAATTCTTTTCTCATCCGAGGCGATCGCCTAGCTTTGATTGATCCACCGGGAGAATCCTTTACCGATATTTATCTCATCGCATTAGAAGAGCATCTGGATCTAACGACGTTGGATTATGTGATTCTCAGTCATGTGAATGCCAATCGGATGGTGACCTTAGCCGCATTGCTCGAAAAAGCGCCCCAAGCGACCGTTGTCTGTTCTCACCTTGGCGCGAATACTTTTCGGATGCAGTTTCCCCAGTGGGGCGATCGGGTGCAGGTGGTGCGAGGTGAAACCCAACTAGAAATTCATCAGGGACAACCGCTAATTTTGACGACAGTACCCACGCCTCGCTGGATTGATGGAATATGTACCTTTGATTCGACAACTCAAATTTTATACACAGATAAATTATTCGGCGCCCATGTGTGCAGTGATGCAACGGCAGATGAGCAATGGCGAGAACTTGATGGCGATCGCCGTTACTATTTCGACTGTCTGCATGCACCCCAAAGCAAATTGGTGGAAAAAGCCCTCGATAAATTAGAGCAATTACCCGCAAGGATCTACGCGCCGGGTCATGGCCCCCTTGTGCAATACAGCTTGAGCCGTCTGATGTACGACTACCGTCAATGGTGTCAGCAGCAAAAGTCTCAGGGGCTAAATGTCGCTTTATTTTACGCGTCGGCCTATGGCAATACAGCCGTGATTGCTCAGGCGATCGCCCAAGGTTTGGTAGATGAAGGTATTCAGGTGAATACGATTAATTGTGAAACAGCCAATCCCGACGACATCGCCGCCGCCGTTGAAGCCTGTGACGGTTTTCTAATCGGCTCGCCAACCCTCGGTGGTCATGCCCCAACCCAAATTCAAACAGCCCTCGGTATCATTCTGTCTACCGCAACACCCACAAAATTAACAGGTGTTTTTGGGTCTTTCGGCTGGAGTGGTGAAGCCATTGGTTTCCTAGAAAATAAGCTCCGCGATGCCAACTATCGCTTTGGGTTTGACACCATTCGCGTCAAGTTTACCCCTGACGAAACGGTGCTCAATACCTGCCAAGCTGCTGCCCGTCAGTTCGCTGAAACCCTCAAAACCAATAAAAAATTACGTACTCCCCGCTTGCATCGCAAAAAAATTCGAGGCGATCGCATGGTTCAAGCTGTTGACCGGATTGTGGGTTCTCTTTGTGTTGTTACCACTCGCGATGGCGATACTCACAGAGGTGTACTGTCATCTTCTGTGATTCAAGCCAGCTTTAGCCCACCGGGGCTCGTAATTGCCGTTGGCTCTGACCAAAATGCAGATTTGATGGTACGTCAAGGCGATCAATTTACGCTCAATATCCTCAAGGAAGGGCGTAATGTGCGTCGTTATTTTTTCCACCACAGCATTATTGGTGACAATCTTTTTGAAGATTTACCAACCACTGTTGGAGAAAATGGCTGTCTCGTTTTACAAGAGGCTCTGGCTTTTCTCGAATGTACGGTGCAACAACAAATGCAATGCGGCGATCGCCATCTCATTTATGCCACCGTGGATCAAGGGCAGGTTTTAGAACCCACAGGTATTACTGCCATTGAACATTTTCACTAATCACCAGCAGCATAGTACACAAGTTTGCCCCTCTTTTCTAAGGGGAGTGTCGAAGGCGGGGGAAGTCTCAGAGATTGCGTGAACGCATAATTTACGAGTTCCTTGGCGACTTACCCACAATTGTTTTTGTGTCTATTTGCCGAGGGTCAACTCATCTTTATTACCCAATAATCCCTGAGGTCGCCAAACCATGAGAACCATCAAAATCAGACCAATCACCATAATGCGCAGTGCTCCGAGACGTGCATCATCGACAAGATCGAGCTGGGGTAAGACAAAACGAGTGAGAGAATCGTAGGCAAAGAAAATCAGGGAGCCAATTAATGTGCCGGGATTTGTGCCTGCGCCGCCTAACACGACGATTGTCCAAGCGTTAAAAGTAATAAGTGGCTCAAAGTTTGAGGGGTAAACATTGGTCAACTGCCACGCATAAAATGACCCCGCCGAGCCGGCGATCGCCCCACCGAGCATAAAGGATTGAAGCTTATACCAAAAGACATTTTTGCCGAGGGCACGGGGAATTTCTTCATCTTCCCGAATCGCTTTGAGCACTCGACCCCAAGGGGAATGAACAAGATATTCCAAGCCTGCATAAACTAACGCCAGCGCCACTACCGACAGCAGCATTAAGCCTGCTTTGTAGTTGTAATTTTGCAGTGCAACGCAACCATTGATGAACAAGCTGAGAATGATCCCACCGCCAATCACACCCCAAACTACGGCATCCAAACCGGATTTACCTTGCTTTTTAAGTCTTTTCCAACGCCAACGGATACCGCGCCACAGTTGCCATCCAGCAAAAATTGCAATGAGCGTGAGCCAAAAGATCAGCGACAATTTTCCAACTTGATTAGGGCGAAATTCTCTCAAGGGTAGCGGATAACCTTGGACACCGAAAGCACCACGGGTCAACCATTCTTCGTTGAGAGCGACAAGTCGAATTAGCTCTGAAAAGCCAATGGTCACAATCGAGAGATAATCTTCTCGCAATCGCAATGTCGAGAGACCAATAATTAGACCCAACAATGCGGCGATCGCCATCCCGATGAGCAGCGCAAAAATAAGCGGCACACCTTGAGAAGAGAGCAATACAGTGGCATAGGCTCCGATAGTCATAAACGCCACGTGACCAAAATTGATGAGTCCGGTAAAGCCCCATTGAAGATTTAAGCCGAGACAAAAAATCGCATAGGTTGCTGCTGAAATGGTGAGATAGACGAGATAGCCGACCATGAGTGCTTGAAATTAAGGAACGAAAAGGGATATCCCCAAGACTGACCCATCTTATACCATGCAATACCGCCCATTTTGGTTACTTGCGAGTCTTAGTCAGATTTCAGTTTTCTTCGCTTAAGGACAAGGACGTACGGCGCGGCATAAAAAGGGTTGCAAGACACACGCCCACCAAAATCAAAGCTCCAACTATTGCGGCGATAGGGACAATTTCTGCCTCGGAATGTTCGACGGCGATCGCCACCCAAGCCCATGCAAATACGCCGCCATACACAACATCGCGATGTTTCAGGGTAATAAAAGCCGCCAATCCTGTACCGATAAAGAATAAAATCACTGTCCAAATTTGAGGCATGATTCCCCATCCTTGCCAATTTAGAAAATGCAGCAGACAAGCGCCATTCACAATCGTTGCGACCGTAATCCACGCAAGATAAATCGAGACAGGTCTACGCACGAGCCACTTGATTTTTTGCGGCAGTAATTTGCCGTCGCGATTAATGGTGAGGTAGAGCTTTACGAGGAAAGCAGCAATTAAACCGATGAGCACAAACGACGCTGCAAACAGTTGATATTGGAAACAAACAACCCAAATAATCTGGGTGATACTGGCAAAGGTTAGCCAATAGCCCAGTTGCTTTGTGTGGGGATTATTTTTCTGACTCGGTAACACTTGATAAACGCCCAGAGAAATCAGTCCGACGTAAATTAAACCCCAAATCGAAAAGGCATAACCCGCAGGCAAAATTAAAACAGGCGCAAAATATTGGTCAGAAATTTCGGCGATCGTTAAACCATCTAAGGGTTTGATATTGGCGAGGACATTGGTGACAAAGGCCGCAATAATCGCAACAAGATTGAGGAGTTGGCGTTGAAAATCACGGTCTAAAGTCATGTGGAAAAATGTGTCTCTCGCTGAATGAAAAGTAATTTTGAGATGAAATTAATAACTTGATCCTATCGATTTCCCCTGCAAACATACAACTCTCAAAAGGGCGATCGCCGGATGGGTAGGAAGTTAGAGAAGTTCCCAAAGGCAGAACGCTACGATAAGAAACAGTCACAAAGTTCTCGTCACGTTTATGTTTGCAGCGCCATTAGGGTTAAAACGATTGTTGTCCTACGACAAGGCTTGGTTGCGGGGAGATATTCTCGCAGGCTTGACGGTAGCGGCTTATCTGATTCCTCAATGTATGGCCTACGGCGAACTCGCTGGCGTGCGTCCCGTCGCCGGACTCTGGGCAATTTTGCCTGCAATGCTGATTTATACATTTTTAGGATCTTCGCCTCAGTTATCCGTTGGCCCCGAATCGACAACTGCTGTTATGACCGCCGTGGCGATCGCCCCCCTTGCTGCTGCGGACGGCAGTGATTATGGGACATTAGCCGGATTACTGGCCGTAATTGTCGGGGGCGTTTACGTCGTAGGCTACTTTCTGCGGTTGGGCTTTCTGGCGAATCTACTGTCCAAGCCCATTTTGATTGGCTATATGGCAGGGGTCGCCGTGATTATGATTTCGGGTCAGTTGGGCAAAGTTGCAGGCTTATCAATTGATGCTGAGACGATTCCCGGCGAAATTCAAGGCTTTCTAACCCAGTTACCCCAAGCCCACATTCCCACTCTTGTGTTATCGATCATTCTTTTAATCTTTCTCTTTGCTATTCAATCGCGCTTTCCCAATGCACCGGGCCCTTTAATTGCAGTTTTAACGGCTACCGCTGCGGTGAGAATTTTTCAGCTTGATCAGTTGGGGATTGCGGTTGTGGGAGAAATTCCTAGCGGTTTACCAGTGCCGCGTCTGCCGGATTTTGCCAATGGTCAGCTTTTATCACTCGTCTCTGCTTCGGTCGGAATTGCCGTTGTGGGCTATTCAGATAATGTTTTGACGGCTCGTGCTTTTGCCGCTCGCAATAACTACACCATTGATGCCAACCAAGAATTATTGGCGTTGGGCTTTTCAAATATGGGAGCAGGTGTAATGCAGGGATTTCCAATTAGTAGTAGCGGTAGCCGCACCGTAATTGGTAATGCTCTGGGCAACAAAACCCAGTTATTTTCACTGGTAGCAATGGTTTCCGTGGTTTTGGTGTTGCTCTTTCTGAGACCTATTTTGGCATCTTTTCCCACTGCGGCATTGGGCACATTGGTAATTTTTGCGGCAACAAGACTAATTGAAATTGACGAGTTTAAACGGCTACAGCGATTTCGAAATTCTGAGTTTGCATTAGCCATTATCACGATGATCAGTGTGTTGGCCACCGATTTGTTGGTCGGCATTGCGATCGCCATTACTTTGTCGGTTGTGGAGTTATTTGGCCGTGTTGCCCGTCCCCACGATGCAGTACTGGGAAAAATTAAAGGATTAGCTGGCTGGCACGATATCGATGATTGGGATAATCCTGTAACGATTCCCGGTTTAGTTTTGTATCGCTACGATGCGCCTCTTTGTTTTGCCAATGCCGAAAATTTCAAACAACGAGCGAAAGCTGCCATTGATTCAGAAAAAGAGCCTGTCAAGTGGTTTGTCCTCAATGCCGAGGCGATCGCCGAAATCGATATTACGGCTTCAGATATGCTCGAAGAATTTATGCATGAGTTGAGTTCGCAAGATATTACCTTTGCAATGATGCGCGTCAAACAGGATCTCTACGCTCAACTAAAACGTTCTGGGATGCTCTCTAAAATTGGTAAAGATCGCATTTTTCCAACTATTAATACTGCCGTTAAAGCCTTTCAAGAGGATTTGCAATCTACACCTGAAGCACCACTACAAAATGTCGAATAGAAATAAAAGTGGCGATCGCCTATTGTCCGTTTATTAAGTTGCGACAGTTATTCGACTTGATTGTTAGATTTTATGATGTCTTTTTAGAGGATGTTCGCAATAGATCTGACACAGGAATTTCTAGATCTGGGAAACTAATCGGTGAAATCGAGCCAGTAGTAAGCGTTAACTCTGTTTGATAGATTTGGTTTAGCAAATCTCGAAAAACAATTAATTGATGGTTTTCTAAATCTAAGATCCAATATTCTCTAATACCTGCTTCAGCATAAATCTCTTTTTTAGTAGTGAGATCTTTTCTAAGGGTCGCTTTAGAACATTCAATTAACCAAAAAATATTTTCTGGATATGGGTGATGCTGTAAATACTCTTCATCTAATGGTTGAATAATTGCAATATCTGGTTCCGGCTCAGAACTATTTGGCAAGGTAATGGGATGCGCTTCACTAATTTCGACGCTCGTACCCAGAATTTGCCTCAAATAGTCGCTCGTTTTTCGCGTGTAGTAAACATGGGGTTGTTTCTCCGGAGCCATTAAGACTAATTCTCCTCGCAATAACTCGATGGGCTTATCGATAAATAAACCTGCATTGATCGCCTGATGATAATCCTCGATTGTCCATTTATAAGTTGCGATAGTCATTGGACTTTACCTTGGTTTCTGTCTGAATTATAAGAGTTAAACCTCGAACATTGAGGTGATCGACTTGATGCTAATTAGACTTCGGAGAATTGGCGATCGCCATTATTCCAGACCATACCGAACGGGGTTAAAATAGGCGACTGACCCCTATAACGGAGATACATTCAGTGGAAACGCGCTACAGTGCTGCCGATATCGAATCAAAATGGCAACAACAATGGCTAGAACTTGGGCTTGATCAGACTCCTGCGAAAAGCGATAAGCCAAAATTCTATGCCCTGTCGATGTTTCCCTATCCCTCCGGCAAG
>CAZXBK010000152.1:0-10295 GCA_964638765.1 uncultured Synechococcus sp.
TAATCATCATTATCGGTATTCTTTCTGCTATTGCACTCCCTGCTTTCTTGAACCAAGCAAACAAAGCACGTCAATCCGAAGCAAAGCAAGCTCTCGGTGCAATCAACCGTGGTCAGCAAGCTTACTACCTAGAAAAGCAGCTTTTCTCTGAGAATATCTTCGGTCTCGGTCTCGGTTTACAACTTGCCACAGAGAACTACTCCTACGGCAACAGTAATTTTCGTACTGACTTTCTTAACGACACGGACAATACTCTTGGTTACACCGCTGGTGGCGGCGTAAATGATACTAACACTTACGGTGCAGGTTTTACCACCGACAGAAATGGTTTCGACGGTTATACCAGCTACTCTACTGCATTCGCGATTTCTGCAAATCAAGAGGCAGTTCGTGACTACATGGGGGTCGCAGTCTTGGTTCCTGGCGACAGTACTAATGAAGCAACTACTATTGCGATTCTTTGTGAAGAGGAAGATTTAGCAAGTGACACTGATTTCAGCTTCTCTGATGCCGAGTTCCAAACTTTGGATAGTCCAAACGATACTGTTACATGCCGAGGTAATGTCGGTGAAGCAGATACAGTTGTTCTTGGAGAAAATGCCCAGAACGTTGGTCAGTAATTTAGTTTTATCAGCTTAACGAGAGAATTTTTTAAATTATCTTTCAGTTAGCAAAGCTAAATATAAATAAAATTCAAAAAAGTGGGCTGTATTTTATCACCCACTTTTTTTGTTGAATTCTTTTCTCCCAAAAAAGAAAATTTTGTATCAAACAAAATCAATGACTACAGTAGTTTCGATCAAAAAATAGAGGGCATTCTTGACTCTTTCCTTAAAAGGGACCAACAAAGGCAGCAGGGATATCGATAGCTTACACAGGCTACTGCCACCTCAGCCCCTCACGAGAGGAGAACTTTCTAACAACCCTAATTCAAAACAACTATATTTTTTGACGATCTAAAAAACACAACCATTTGTCATCGTGGACAAACACGTATAATCTTTGCCACAACGACAGTTTAGTTAATCATGAACTTTCTTTCTACCAAGTACAGTTCGCAAATGCATACACAGTTATTAAATTTTCTGCATAGGTGCAACGCGAGGATCAATAATCTTTTTGCCAAGGCTAGGAAATAAAATTGCAAGGTTCACTTTTTTCCCTTCGCCAAAGATATGAGTTACTTCCCCTTCCCCGAAAGTGTTGTGATGAACCTTGTCACCCACTTCCCACTTTTGCTGCATCACTTCAGCCCTTGCCGTCTGTCGCTCAGTCCGTTTAGCTGATCGCTGTCGCTGACTGATGGATGGCTTTTTCGGTTCTTGGCTGGGAGCTTCTTTTTGCAGCGATCGCACATTGGTTACAACCAAGTCTTTCGGAAGCTCCGCCAAAAATTGAGAAGCTACTGCAGGTTCGCGGTAACCCCACATATATCGTTCGCGGGTATAACTCAGAAATAGTTGCTCTTGGGCACGGGTCACACCGACATAGCAAAGACGACGTTCTTCTTCTAAGGCAACCGGATCATTGAGCGATCGCGTGTGAGGAAATAAGCCTTGTTCTAGTCCCACAAGAAATACCACCGGAAACTCTAAACCCTTAGCTGAGTGGAGGGTCATTAGCGAAACCTGTTGGGCATCATCATCAAGATTATCAAGGTCAGAAGCTAGCGACGCATTTTCAAGGAACCCCCCCAAACTGGCATCTTCATTTTCTTCCGCAAACTGGAGCATCGCATTATATAGCTCGGAAATATTTTCCACCCGACTATCTGCTTCCTCTGTGCCTTGCATCTTCAATGCATCGATATAGCCAGAATGTTCCATCACATAGTCAAGGATGTCTGCGCCACGCATATCACTCATCTTTTCCTGCATTTCCTGAATAAGACCAGCAAACTGGTTGATCTTTTTCGCAGCCCGACCACCGATGGTTGCAACAGAAGTTTCGTCACTAAGAATTTCCCACAACGGACATCCCAATTCCTGCGCCGCATGGTTCAGACGGTCAACCGTTGTTTTACCAATACCTCGCTTTGGCGTATTAATCACTCGCATCAAACTGACAGTATCTGCTGGATTGGCGATCGCCCTCATATAAGAAAGTGCATCTTTAATTTCCTTACGGTCATAGAACTTGAAACCTCCCACAACCTTGTAAGGAATATTGTTGCGAATGAGTAAATCCTCGAAGGGACGGGATTGGGCGTTGGTGCGGTAGAGAATCGCAAAGTCCCCCCAATCTAATTCCGGGTTATTACGCCGTAACCCCATCATTTGTGCCAACACAAATCGGGCTTCATCATTTTCGTTATCGGCTTTATGGCAGTAGATTTCTTCGCCAGCTCCCCGCGTTGCTTTGAGGACTTTATCGATCCGCTGACTGTTTTGTTCAATAAGAGCGTTAGCTGCTTTGAGAATATTTTCACGAGAGCGATAATTCTCCTCTAGCTTCACCATAGTGCGGGTATCTTCGTCATCTAAACCGTCACCAAAATTCTCTTGGAATTCCAGCAAAATCGTAAAATCCGCCATCCGGAATGAGTAGATAGATTGATCCGCATCCCCTACAGCAAAGAGCGAACGGTTTTTCCAACTCCACTCACTGCGATTCATTTCATTATTGGTACTCAGCAGCCGAATAAGTTCGTATTGAATCCGGTTTGTATCTTGATATTCATCCACCAAAATATGCTGAAACTGACTATGCCAATAGCCGAGAATGGATTCATTTTGTTGGAATAAACGCACTGGAATTAAAATCAAATCATCAAAATCTAAAGCATTATTAGCCGCTAGAGAATTCTGATACGCTTCATAGACTTCCGCTACAATTTTTGCCTTATAGCCACCACCTTCTTTTCTCTGGTAGTCGTTAGGAGATAAACCTAAGTTCTTCGCATTACTAATCTGGTAACGGATATTGCGAGGATTAAATTTTTTGTCGTCTAAATTAAGCTGCTGAGTAACGATCTTTTTAATAATGGTTTGGACATCACTGTCATCAAAAATCGTAAAATTCCGCTTCCAAGTTCTCCCCTTTTCATCTTGATACTTATTAATATCAAAACGTAAAATTCGGCAGCACAAACTGTGGAATGTTCCAATCCATAGATGCTTGGTAACTTGCTTATAAACCTGTGACCGTAACTTTTTCTGCTCAAACTCCGGTAAAGCATTAAAGGGTTTTGCGTGGTGCAACTCCGCCAACTGCTGGGTATAGAGCAGCTCCACCCGCTCTTTCATTTCCCGCGCTGCTTTATTCGTAAAGGTAACCGCCAGAATATTCTCCGGGTCAACGCGATGTTGCCGAATCAAATGGGCAATGCGAAAGGTTAGCGCCCGGGTTTTACCTGAACCCGCGCCCGCCACCACCAACAGCGGCCCACAAAAATGCTCCACAACACGACGTTGGGAAGGATTGAGCGTAGCGAGCAGGTCAGACATGGAAAGCAGTTCAATGAAAAATTAATGACTTCTCATTGTAAGACATTGGCTATAGTTGCAATGCTGCTTAGTCAAGCTCGGCGATCGCCCCACGATACATTTTCTGAATAGACTTAAGAACCTGCTGGAAGGGAGACTTCCCGTTTTTCACTTCGGTTTCGAGGGATTGGATGCGGTGGAGAAGTTTTGCCTCTTCGGTATCGATCACGCTGTCGCTATAAACAAGCTTACTGACCGCATCGACTAGCTCTTGATATTCTTTTTCGGTTGCCTGATCACCCACATATTCTTCTACTAGGCGATAGCATTCATCAGGTTTAGTCTGGACAGCCTCTGATAACAGACCGCGGATCTCTGGGTCATCCGCCAAATTATTTTGCTCGGCCATCTTATGTAAATACTGCCGTTCTTCGGTTTGAATCTCACCATCGATCCATGCCGCACTACAGAGAATTTTGAAGAGTTGCTTATTTTTATCGAGGGTTTTCATAGCTGTTCCGGGGATAGTCGTGACGGTACAAGAACTCCTGTAACCCCGGCGATCGCCCCTAGGTGCGGTCAAAGCTTAGAAAACACCTTTAGCAGTAGACCGTTGTCACATTCTTGACTACTACTAGGCTAAACCTGCTTTAGAGAAAGTAGACGGTTTGCTTTGAATAACTTAAAGGAAAATTATTTTTTAATCGATGGAAAACTTCTCTTTTTAGTAGGGAATAATACACACATAAAAATATGGAAATACAGCATCACTTGATGGACATAAACAATAACTAAAGCAGCAAAATATCAACTAAAAAACACAATCTAGTCAACATTTCGGAAAATCAATATTTTTGTGTTGATATCGTTTAGTAGTGGTAGAATTTCGGGCAAATGGGCAACTATTTTAGGTTTTATTTGTCTATGACACCTGTAGACAACTGCTTTCGACTCACACCGCACCATTATGAAAATCCAACAGTCTTGGCAATTATTGTTAGCTAGTGCAAGTATCTGTTTGGGGCTTTTAAGTCCTTCTCCAGCTCACGCCGCCCTATTCGGAGCAAGGGAAATTAATGAGTCTAAAGCTGTGGCGATCGCCGTGCCGATTAATGGCGGCGAGTCTTACAATCTGGTGATTCTAGAACAATTAAATAATCAGCGAGACTGTTGGCGTGAGCAGGGGAATACCCCCACGACGATTGATCCACTGCTACTAAATTTTGACTTTACGGGGATTTGTGGGCGCAGCACAGACTCTAATGGTTACTCCGTCAGACTCGGTAATGAAGACATGGCTTGGCGATATGATTTGCGTCTTGTCTTCGAGAAAAATGAACTCAAACTAAAAGCTTTTAATACAGAAAATCCGTGGCGATCGCCCGTTGAAATCGGTAGCACGAAAGGCTTAGCAAAGGGCACTTTAAAAATTCATCTAAATGACGGCTGGAGTTTTGGAAAACGCACCTATGAAGGCAAAACCCTTGGGCATATTTATATGGTGAATGAGCAGTCAGCTAATCAGCTCATCGCGAGTATGCCTAGCCGACCTTCTAGCTCGAACAACCCAACAAACAATAAGAGCAATATAGGTACTCAAACCAATCGCGATGTCACTAGTCGTAGTACCTCCAGTAGCATTCAAATTTTTGTACCGCCCCCACAAGAATCAACGGCTATCTCCATTCCCGCAGCTCCGACTGTTCAAGCGAGTAATTTTTCTGCCAATACAGTCACAAACACCACAACAGGTCTTGCACCATTACCTGTACCAAATCGTTCTATTCCCACAAATGATTCAGATTCGTCTGGTTATGTCCGACTAAATTCCAGTAGCGTTCAGCCACCGCCGCCACCGATTTCTCTAGCGCAGTCCCTCGGTCTGAAATATCGCGTGATTGTGAGCAATGCAACAACCAACTGGCAAAAAGATAACCTCAAAAAAGTTGTACCTGATGCCTTTCACACTTGGGTAGGCGATCGCCGACTAATGCAAGCAGGTGCCTTTGCCGACGAAATCGAAGCGCGTGAGCTACAAGAACGTCTTAAAGATGCAGGCTTTAGCTCAGAGATTATGTCAGTTCGATAGGCGATCTACGATCTCAGGTGCATCTCGAAAAACCCTTGGGGAAAGCTTGACTGTCCTAATTTTTGGAAAACCAATATCAAGGGCATAATACTGTCCCAAGCCAAAAATTCCCGGCTTCTTTTCAAAGCGACTAATGTCACCCCAAGGCACAAAAATGGGTGGATAGTTGAGGCGAAACAAGGCAAAAGGACTAATATACAAACCTTGGGCATTCACGCCGATGCTAATGCAGTTACGGTATCGAACCATGCCAATATAGGCCGTCGTCATCCGGGTTAACTTTCCAGAGAATTGGCTGTGATAACCGTATTTCTGGGCTAGCTTATCCCAGCCACTAAGCTTGATAAACAAAAATAGATTAATTGCCAAAATCGCGATAAAAAGCGCGATAAATGAAGAGAAAGGCAAAAAATCAGACATTGTTTGTGGGGGCGATCGCCTCTGAATCAAGTACTAACGAACGTGGCTTTCAAATAAGGTTAAAAGAGAGAAGCTTATATCGTAGAGATTGTAACCAAACCGCAACCTGTTTCCCTATCCAGTTTAGATGCTCTGTTTCGCCATGGTGACGATTTGTGCCAAATCTTTAAGCCCTCATAGCGTCAAGAGGGATGGACTCCAGTAGGTAGCGTAACAATGATATTTGATTAAGATACTGACGAGGTGGAGGATCGCCGATTCATTGGAAATTGTCCGTATAATCGAAGTACCAAGAGAAAAGGTTGAGTGATGCAAAGTATTTACCGTCTCAAAGCTGAAGAGTTAAATGTGGATTTCCTTGAAGGGTTAAAACTTACTTTTAAGGATAAGCAAATTGAAATTATTGTTTCGGCAGTAGATGAAACGGAATATTTATTACAATCACGAACAAATCGGGAACGCTTAATTAATGCGATAAACAATGTCGAAAATTCGGAAAATCTAGTTGAAGTCAATCTCAATGAGTAGGAAAATCATATTTGAGAGTTCTGCTTTTGAAGATTTTAATGATTGGGCTACTCAAGATAAAAAGTTATATCGGAAGATTGTTAAACTCATCAAAGACATTGACCGCTCCCCTTTCATCGGCATTGGCAAACCAGAACCTCTAAAACACGAGCTTAGCGGGTATTGGTCTCGCAGAATTAATGATGAGCATCGTCTTGTTTATAAGGTTACAGATAACTCAATTGTGATAATTGGCTGCCGCTATCATTACTGAAAATTGGGTGATCGCCGATTCATCATTTGTATACAGTTGTGTGTAGCGTGTGTTAGCGAAGCGTAACGCACAAACAAGAACTTTACGATTTTCTAGCTGTATTCTCCGATGATAATTTTAGAATATCATCAGCAGTTTTATCAGAAGATATCAAGTTATCTCTCTCTAACTTTAAAACATTGAGAATATGATTATATCGAATTTCGAAATCCGTGAATATTTCGCTCCAAGTACGACAATAAATTTCAAATTTAGGTCTACAAAAAATCAAATGTTTTTTCCCATGGTTTTTACAATTCTCTAGCTCACCTTCTATGTAATTACTCGTGTCGAATCTATTCCCAACAAGAATCAACTGCCAAGTCATATTGTCACCGTTAAACTGCTCATGAGATTCAAGAACTCTTTGGTAGCGTTTGATTTGAGCAACCTCTTTTTCTCCCAATAGCTTTGTCGGGTGCTTGAGTTCAACCACAACATTCTGAATAGAGTTATCTGAGACTATTTGTCGAGTCATAAAAATATCCATTTCTCTATTTTTATCCGGGTGATCCATCGGAATTACTTTGTGGTCTTGCCCTTTGTGATAACGAACAAACCTCCTCAATGCTTCATCAAATTTTGGTTCAGCCGAAGTAACTAAGTGGTATTGTTCACCAAAAATCCAGTAATGATTTTCAATAAAACCTTGGAGATGTTTTACTTCATTTGCCTTGAGTGATTTATTAAAAACTAATTCTTTTAATTGAGCAATAATTTCACATCTTGCTTGTATAAGGTTAATTGTTTTAACAATACTAGATAATTTCGAGCGTTGTAATATTTCATGGAAGCATTCTAAGTCGTCAGTACTAAGATTCACTACTTCTCCTAGAATATCAATTACTTTATCTCGTTGTTCATCAGACTCAATAATCAAGTTTATAAAGCGAACAAAAATCTTCTTCTGCTCCACGTTTAAATTGCTAAAGATTTTTGGTTCAACGACATATAGCTCTTTAACAAACTCTTTCAGCTGAGATTCTCGATAATTATTCCACGAGTTTTTGGTGAACTTAGGAAAAACACTTGATTTTTCGTACTTTTCAATAATGTTTTCGGCATTTCTCTTTAGAAAATTTCGTCTTCTATCAGAAAGAAAAGATTCTATTTTTTTGATTAGTTTGTCATAGACTTGACCATCACGTGTTTGAGAAAAGATATTACCTTCACGAGAAAGATTAAAAAATGAAGAATCCTTATCCTCAAAGAATGAACTTTCTATATACAAACTATGGTGAAAATTATCCGATTTATTATTTAGCTTAGTGGTTTCAGTGTAGAGTTCTTCTCCACTATTATTCAGAAAGTAGTATCTAGAATATTCATCCTTGAGCTTCTGCTTCCATAAAATCAATGAAATTGTAAATTGGAAATCCTGAATCTCAAGACATTTCTTTTCGGAATCATAAATAATATTACTGTAATCTAATTCTTCTCCATTTATATGTATCGCGTATTTCTTCTCCTTGTTTAACTCTAATAGCCATGCAAAGGTAAAGCACAAATGCTTAGCAATATCTCCTGTCATTTGCGTACTACTTAACCCTTTTAAGCCAAAAAAGCTAACTTTAGTACCCGTTCCTCCTTGATCTAGTTCCGTCATATCACTCTTTTGATAGCGATCTAGATTATTTGAGTCTACTTCTATCGTATATCTGTATTTTACATTCTGTTCTTCTGTTGTAGTCTCCCAGACAGCACGCTCGGCAAATTTAAAAAAGGAAAGTCTACCTATACCATCTTGACCTTTAACTTTAGAAGAAGAGCGAGATTGTTTTTTCTTGCTTCCTTGATTTTTATGTGACTCGAGAAATAGTTTAAATCTACGTGAGTCTTGTATACCCCAACCATTATCAGTGATGGAAAGTTTATCTAAACCAAAAAGTGGATTTGCTTCATAAGATATTTCAATTTTGGATGCCCCAGCATCAAAACCATTCCAGATATATTCACAGAGAGCTTCTTTTACATCATGACTCTTCAGTCTTTGCTTAATACCATTGGTTGTAATTTCAACTTTTTCCATAAAACTAAACTCCCAATGTAAAGCCAAAGGAACGTAATTGAAGTTGTTACATATTCACTTTTAAATTATAAACAATACCTATCCTTCTCGTAATTACGATGGGGATAGGTATTAATCCAAAAAATAAAGCAACAACTAAAATAAATCGATATCAGTTACTGCGCCTTTACTACTGGAAGATACAATTTTTGCGTATTTACCGAGAACACCACGCTTGTAACGGGGAGGACGAGGAGTCCACTCTGCACGACGTTTAGCGAGTTCTTCATCAGAAACATTGATCTGGAGGAGAAGTTGGTTGGCATCGATAGTAATGCTGTCGCCTTCTTGAACAAGCGCAATATTTCCACCAACATAGGCTTCTGGGGCAACATGACCAACCACAAGGCCATAGGTTCCGCCAGAGAAACGACCATCAGTGATTAAACCAACGGAATCGCCGAGACCTGCACCAATAATTGCGGAAGTAGGAGCTAACATTTCCCGCATACCGGGGCCACCCTTAGGACCCTCGTAACGGGTAATAACCACGTCACCAGCTTGAATTTTGCCAGCGAGAATCGCATCAAGACATTCTTCCTCAGACTCAAAAACACGTGCGGGGCC
Organism: uncultured Synechococcus sp.; assembly: GCA_964638765.1. Classification (GTDB taxonomy): domain Bacteria; phylum Cyanobacteriota; class Cyanobacteriia; order Cyanobacteriales; family MRBY01; genus MRBY01. The sequence goes on from CAZXBK010000152.1 coordinate 9,390, forward strand.
AGTAATCGCAGGCTTTTTAACACCACTGATTTTTGCAACAGAGCCTTCTTGGGCAAGATTACCTTTGAGGATTGCGAGGTGACCGACTTTATAAAGGGGATTGTCGAACTTGCGGATGACATCTTGGTCAGCAGGAGGTTCGCTGGGGATGTCTGCAAGGTTTTCAGCAACAGTTTTGCCTGTGATGGTCATGCAATCGCCGTGGAGTAAGCCCTGATCCAAAAGCATCTTCATCACTTGGGGAATACCACCTGCTTTGTGGAGGTTGGTGGTGACATACTTACCGGAAGGCTTTAGGTCACAGAAGACAGGCACACGCTGACGGATTTCTTCAAAATCATCGAGGCTGAGCGGTACACCAATCGTATTGGCGATCGCCAACAAATGCAGTACCGAGTTTGTGGAACCGCCGACCGCCATGATGACGGAAATACCATTTTCAAAGGCTTCGCGGGTGAGAATATCCTTCGGCAAAATTTGCTTTTCGATGGCATTTACAAGCGCCTTCGCAGATTCTTCTGTGCTAACCGCTTTCTCTTCATCTTCTGCCGCCATAGTGGAGGAGTAAGGCAAACTGATACCCATCGCCTCAAATGCAGAAGACATCGTATTCGCTGTGAACATACCGCCGCAGGAACCGGCACCGGGACAGGCATTTTTCTCAATGGCAGTCAATTTCTCTTCGGAGATCTTGCCAGCACTGAACTGACCAACCGCTTCAAAGGAACTTACAACTGTTAAATCTTCGCCGTCGAGGTGACCGGGCTTAATCGTGCCGCCGTAAACGAAAATCGCAGGAATGTTCATCCGGGCGATCGCCAAAACCGCACCAGGCATATTCTTATCGCAACCACCAATCGCGAGAACCGCATCCATACTTTGGCCGTTACAAGCCGTCTCGATGGA
>CAZXBK010000153.1:0-10131 GCA_964638765.1 uncultured Synechococcus sp.
TGCTCATCGTCTATTCATTGTTGCCCCGCGGGCTGAATAAACGTATCGCCTACAGGTAGTTCAACGAGATTGCCTGCGGCGGGACAGTGGAGTTGATAACGATTTTGGAGTTCTTCAAGGGCTGTGAGATTCGCGAGATCGTCTGTTGAGCCGTGGAAAAAGATGACGTGCTGGGGACGGAGATTGTGAATGAGCTGGGTGGTGTTGCGTCCGTCACTATGTTCGGCGAGGAGATAGGTTTCGATTTGGACGTGTTGTTTCGGGGCGATCGCCGCGAGGGGTTGTTCCTCAAAATTTAGCCAAACGCCGGGATGCTCAGGCAGGAGTAATAGGTAAGAATTTTCTGGATTATCGCAATATTTACCAAAGTCACTGGTGTAATCCGTAATGATAATATGTTGACCTTCATCGACATTGGGATATTCTCCCGCCCGTAGACGATGCATACGGGGGTAAACTCGATCATCCCAAAAGAGGGATTGGTGCTTCGCAAAATTTTGGACCGTAGAAGGAAGCTCTGCCAAAATATCGAGGTATTGATCACAGGCTTTAGCGACGTTCCCTTCCACCCAAATATCTAGTTTCTTGCCGGTAAATTGGTGGTGGGATCGCAGCAGTTTTAGAATCTCTTGACCCAATCCCAAGCGGGGCACGGGCAAAATAACCGATTGCTTTTCTGCTAAGGCTTCCAGTAAGCGGGTGGTGAGGTATTTTTCCTGTTGACGACGGTGGGGATGGCGTACAGTACCGTAGCTTCCCTCAACAATTAGAACATCAGGCTTTAGTCCCCTCAACTCCTCAACGGATAAACCATTTACCAACTGGAAATGGGAAACGGAAAAATCTCCGGTGTAGAACAAGGTGTAGTCTCGCTCTGCTGTTTCGAGGGTAAAGAGTGCTGTCGCTGCTCCGGGCAAATGTCCGGCGGGGAAGAGTTTGATCGTCAGTCCCTTGGCAATTTCTACTGGCGATCGCCACGGTAAAGTAACCGTAAAATCAAGAGAGACTGGTTGCTGCTCAGTCCAATTTAGGGGCAGTAACGACTTTGTGGCATTACTCGTGTAGATAGGAACTTGGGGGTAACGGCGCTGGAATTCCAGCAAGCCTTCAGCATGGTCACGATGGGCATGGCTACAGAAAACCAGATCAACAGGAGCACCGGCTCCATCAGCTAAAATAGTGCGATTTTCCAACAGATCTAAATCCGTCAGTCCACAATCCAGCAGCACTCGATACGGCCCCATTTGCACAAGCAAACAAACCCCTTCCCCTTGACGACCAATGGCGTAGGGGAGGCAGAAAAATGGCGTTGATTGAGTAGAAAAAGCTGGCGCAGTGGGCATTTCTCTCAAATAAAAACTAGGATCGCTGTGGCTATTAGTCCACAGTTCAGATCCTAGCAGTGTCTTGGGTTCACAGACCCGATAAGTTGTTGAATTGCAAAAAAAATAACGTCCCTAGGGAAATCCGGCGATCGCCCAGAACAGCCGCTCATGTCTAGTGAGCAGAGCCATTACCGTGGTAATCATCCGAATCGTAAAAACCATTCTTTGTACCGAAAAACAGGCAAGCAACAGTGAATACACCTGTTAATACAACTAGTAATAATTTGACATCCATATAAAAGTAACTACTCCTTGGATATTGATCTGTCTTAATCATAGCCAGATCCCCTTGGAGCAGTAGATTTTTTTCGTATTTGTTTATAGGTCTTTACAAGTCAAAAAAACATCAAATCTTGACTAAAATCACCATGGTTTGGGATTTATGACTTTTTTAACAAGATAAACTCCCAATTACTACTCCATTCCCCTCACATCTCCCTCTAGCAAATTTGATAAAGCTTCCGTCATTACCTTTGGATCCATAAAGAGAATCTTTGTATTGTCGCTCTTACTAATTTCTTCGTTGACATTCATATACTGTCGCGCCAACATAAATCGCAGAATTTCCGCACCCTCTTCAGGATTTGCCTCGATAATCTTCAGTAATTCCTTGACCGATAGCGTGATCGCTTCTATATCTTCTAACGCTGCCCGCTTACGACTCGCCGCTTCCTGTTGTAGCTCTAGCGATTCCTGTAGACGTTCCGGCACAATAATGTCTTGAATTTCAACCAAGGTTACCCGTACGCCCCATTTGCTCGTTACAGCACTTAGTTGATTAATTAATTTAGAGTTGATCTCTTCACGGGAGCTATAGGTTTCTTGGAGTTCGAGATTACCGATTTTTGAGCGCAACATTGTTTTCACAAGGTTAGCGAGGGAATCCATCAAATCATCTACATCGTAGTAGACCCGATACACATCGAAGATTTCCCAATAGATAATGGCATCCACTTCGATAGAAATATTATCTTTTGTGATCACAGTTTGTGGGGGAATATCGAGCACCCGTTCCTGCAAACCTTCTTTAAAAGCGATTTTGTCTAATAGCGGCCAAATCAAATTCATGCCCGGTCGAAGAACCCGTCTAAAACGGCCAAAGCGGGTCACGATCGCCTGTTCATTTTCTTCGATGATATGGATGGATTTATAGATGAGATAAAAGATCCCAAGGACGACAGAGCCGCAAAGGACAAGTAAAAAAATGAGTTGGGTTTCCACTGAGTCTCCACTGCTCCCTTTCGGGTCATAGCGTTGCTGTTTTTTATTCTAGAGCGAATATTGAAGATCAATTTTCGAGAGTTTTCTGCAACTTCACAAGTCCCCTCAAGCTGAACTGGCCTAAAAAAATAGTCTACAGTCAATGTCTTTATTCGCAAAACAAGGACTTTATTTGTTTCTTACTAATATTTTATATCGAAAAAGTTAGCACTCAAATTCTGTGACTGCTAAATATTGCAAAAAGTTTATAGATAACTATTTTCTAAAAAAACTTTCTTAAAATAACTATTTAATAGCCCCTACAGACCTTGAACATTGTAGGGATGAGCGCTCTCCTAAAATTGCCCTTTATTATTTTTATACATATAAGGGCGATCGCAACATGGCTGTAAGGACTAACTCTGTCCAAACTTTAAAATGCTTGCCAAAGAGAGGTTTGATCTATGTCATATTCTTTCGATTTACTCGGCGTAACGCCACTCCTAAACTTTTTCGAGTATCAACAAAAAAATGAGCAGGATCCATACCGTCCCAAAGCCTACGTTGGTTCCTATCACTGCACTCTAGACAGTTTTATTGACGCGATGGATATGATCCCAAAAAAGCCTGAGTGGGACTGGGATCAAGTAGTGGAGAAAATGGTTCAGTTTTGGGTTCGCCACGAAGATCGGGTGCGAGCCTGTGAGGATGATTTGAGTTTAGGTGGTGGTGAACCGCAGCTCGTCATCGCGCGGGTAGCAAATATTGAAGCTTTACGCGGCAATTTTGAATTACTTTTTTATGTTTAGTTTATCGATAAATTTTGTTTTTCACTTTCCGCTTTAATTTAAAAATCACGTATTAAGATAAAACTTTAGTTTGCGCAGGGTAGATAAGCCATATCTACTCTTTTTTATAGAAAGAATAAAAACTACATGTAGCCATGTTCCGCTAGAAAATCATCCGTGATGGGATTATTTTTAGGGTGATTTTGATAGCTTATAAATCGTTGTACATATTTCCCGAGGACATCGCCTTCGAGGTTAATCCAGTTGCCGGGCTTGAGATAAATCAGATTTGTTTCGGCGTAGGTGTGGGGAATGACAGCAACTTTAAACCAATGACCTTGGCGATCGCACTCAGCAATAGTCAGGCTAATACCATTCACGGCGATACTTCCTTTCGGGACAAGGCAAGGAGCAATGTTTTCCCACCATGTATCTTCATTGTCGCGGTTGTGGGTAAACCACATTTCCCACGCTTGGGCCGTTTGCACGGATTTATCGAGGCTGCCAATACTATCGACGTGCCCGGTAACAAAGTGACCGCCAATTTTGCTGCCTACCCGCAGGGATGTTTCAATATTGACTCGGCCAGCTCGCTCTACGGCTTCGCCAAGGATCGTACGTTTGAGGGTTTCGGGGGAGGCTGTGGCGACAAATCCTTGCTCTAAAATCACCTCGACAGTGAGACAAACGCCGTCTACGGCAACGCTATCACCGATCGCCAAATCCACCATGATGTGTTTAGCACCGTCAGGCAAAATCTGAATTTCAAAGCGATCGCCGCCGAGGGCTTTCACAGTACCGAGAGCTTGGATGAGTCCAGTAAACACAGCGTTTTAGGGAAGGTTAAGGGAATTTTCTGTGGTCTGATTTTACGCCTTTGTCGGGGCGTTTCGGGAAACGCCCTTGGGAGATGACTGAAATGACAAAAATTAAATTGTTTAGCTCATTTCAATAATTTCTCGCCTCTAGAGCTCGTCAGGAATCACCCACTTGGGCGGCTCTGCAAGCTTTTTCATGCGAGCTTCTTCTGCCATTTCGAGCATCCGGTCGAGGGAGGTTTCCTGCATAAATTGGCTAGCTTCTTTGGCGTACTCTTTATTGGGACACTCGTCGCCGAGAATACAGCCATTCACGCATTCGACGGCGCAATTTACTGTTTGAGTCATGGTTTTTCGGTCGGTAAATCAACAGGGGTTCAAAACCGTAGTGTAACGTTTTAGCCGCCGCCGACAATAGTGACAATTTCTAGGCGATCGCCCTCTTGAATCGTTGTATTGTCCCAGAGCTGACGATGGAGAATTTCACCGTTATATTCCACAGCTACGAGGCGAGGGTTTGTGCCTAGATGTTCTAAAAATTTTGGCATGGTCAGTTCGCCGGGAACCGATTGGCGATCGCCGTTGACCCACACTTCAATCATGGTTTAGTTTGCCCCCTCGATACGCATTAACGTTTGCTTACGGCTGAGCTGCGCCACAAAAAATTGCGTTGCTAGAGTCGGTTGCTCACTCTGCATAATCGCCCGCACTACCGCCACCCGTTCAGCGCCAGCCTCTAAAACTTCGTGAATATTATCGGTATTAACACTGCCAATGGCGAACCAAGGTACCGGGCAATATTCCTGAGCATAGCTGACATAGGCATGACCCGCCGCTGCTTTCCCCGGCTTTGTCGGTGTTTCGTATACAGGCCCGACGCCCACATAATCTGCCCCTTCTTTGAGAGCCTTATCTAGTTCTTCGGGATTGGTTGTAGAACGCCCAACAATTTTTCCTGCACCTAAAATGTCTCGTGCCACGGCGATCGGTAAATCAGTTTGTCCGAGGTGCACCCCATCAGCATCAATTGCCGCGGCAATATCAACGCGATCATTGACTAGAAATAATGCACCATAGCGATCACATAACTGTTTTAGGGCAAGGGCATTGGCATAACGTTCATCGTCATTTTTGTCCTTATCGCGGTATTGAACAATATGAACACCGCCCTGTAATGCCTCTTCTACGACACCCAGTAAATTGTCGTGGAGAGAAGTGACAAGGTAGAGGTAAGACTCCTTCAGCTTTTGTTTGAGCTGTGGTGCAAAAAGCTGACTTTCAAGGGTATAAACCTGATAGCGCATTTGCTTACAACTCTGAGCCATCTGGGCGTTGTAGAGTTTGCTGTATTCCTCAATTACCCGCAGTGCTTCTTCAATACGGCAAATATTGGCACGGAGTAAATGGGTAAGATCGCTACGGTTTTCTTCATTGGGATGACTCAGATCAGTACCGACATCATTGGGGGTATCCCGTGCTGCCCGAAATTCCTCACTGTGCCACTGGGCTAAAGTTTGGCGCATTTCCTTACAGGTGGCGGCCAACTCAGCATTATCTAAACCGAACCGACACCACTCCTCGACAATGCGTAGGCCTTCGCGAGCGCGGTCAAGATTAGCGTCTAAGATCCGGAAAATTGCCGCTGTCTGCGGAGATGATGAATGTTCAGTCATAATCTCTGGTGTTTCAAGAAAGATGTTTGTGTAAAACTACGCGCCATATCTTATCCCAACTGTCTGGTGAGATGTTTATCTAGCACGGTGCGTTGTCGTTTCTAACGATAAACTGACACATTAATCACCGGGAAGCTTCACTCAGGTTCGGTAAAGAAGCTTAATTATCCGATCTGGGAAATTTCCCTTAAGATTTTAGAAACACACTATTTATCTTTTTGCGCCCCGGAGATTTTCGCAATTACGGGCAGAGTCAAGAATGCAACTTCCCCTCACTCAGATTTTCCAGCAGTATCGTTCTCAGGCGATCGCCATTGAGTCCGAGGCAGAGCTAAACGAACAGATCACCCAATGGCAAATTGGTACACCGAGACCCACTTTAGTGATTGTCGGTGGCGCTGGCGGTATTGCCGATGAGGACTGCGAAACGCTCCAACAGTTATTTATCGATTGTGTTGCGCCGTGGGCAGAGGAAAATGGTTTAGCCGTTGTCGATGGTGGTACTGATGCCGGAATTATGCGGTTTATCGGGGTCGCAAGGGATACGATTCAAGGGAATTTTCCATTAATTGGTGTTGTGGCAGAGGGGACAGTAAATTTACCAGAACGTCCCGGCACTAATCCCTACGCAGCTGAACTGGAACCCCACCACAGTCATTTTGTTTTAGTTCCCGGCGGAGAATGGGGAGATGAGTCCCCTTGGCTCGCACGCACAGCAACGGCGATCGCCGCCCACCACCCATCGGTCACTTTTGTTATTAATGGCGGCAATATTACTTGGCAAGATATCCAGTGCAGCATCGACGAAAATCGTCCGGTGGTTACCTTTGTGGGAAGTGGCAGAACAGCAGATCTCCTTGCAGAAACCATGCGCGGTAATGCCCAAGACGAACGCGCTGAGAAAATTCTCAAGCAGGGTAAAGTTCACGCGATCTCAATGCACACTTCCCCGACAGAACTCAAGACATTATTAGCAGATTTGTTCCACACCGCTTTGTCCTAAAACCTAACGAAGCTTTATTGAGCTTGTTTGGAATCGTTTAAAAAGTAAAGGCGATCGCCCCCTGTTTTTGGCTGGCAGTGACTAATCAAGTTCGTAATGAGTGAGTCGGTGTCCTTTGAATTTTCAGCAAAGAAGTGACGATGTTTTGGGATCAATTTTGTTGAAAGTTTAAATTTTCATCATTGAGCCATCATTTTTACCAAAAATTCCGAGAAATTTCCTATCATGCTCTAAAGTTCTTCCGACAGGATTCGCCCGCTTTAATCTGCCATGCCACATTATCTCCAGGACTCCCTCGAACCAGTTATCGACAAGCTCGACCTTACCGAGCGAGAAAAAACCTTTATTAAAGGGCGTTGGCTTGACCAACTTATTTACGCAGATAAGCGTGCTAGCCGAGACCAAAAAAAATATTTCCGCCTCCGTATGGTGACCATTGTTGGTGGTGTGATCGTTCCGGCGTTAGTCAGTCTCAATAATATCGAAAATACGAGAATACGTAATGCCATTAGCTGGGTCACCTTTGTGACGAGTTTGACGGTGGCGATTAGTGCTGCGGTTGAAGAATTTTTCCAATACGGTGAAAGTTATCGTCGCTTTCGTAATACGGCAGAGGGGATGAAAATCGAAGGTTGGTCTTTCTTCCAGCTTAGTGGCCCCTACGAAGATGCAAACAGCCATTCCCATGCTTACAAAACCTTCGCGGCACACGTAGAAAACATCATCAAAAAAGATGTGGAAGGCTACAACGCCGAGATGATGAAGAAGCAAGAGCAAGAGAAGGAAGAGGATGGCGATACGGTTAAGACCGTCACCAAGTCTGTTGAAACAGTTGAAAAAACGGTGGAAACTTCTGTAGAGGAAGTCAAAGCAGAACCGGAAGCAGAGGCGAAAGAGGAAGTGGAAGTTAAGGCGGAAGAAGTTGCGCCAGAAGCGGCGGAAGCGCCTGTGAAAGAAGCGGAAGTGCCTGCTGAAGAAAAGGCCTAGAACTTCCCTAATAGTCCTCGGGAACTCTGTCTAGTCTGGTGGCGATCGCCTTTTATAAGGGAGACCTTTTACAATACGGAGAGGTTAATGTATTGTTTTTTCTTCCACTTTGTTTATGGCAATTGCCGCCGACGCTGTGTCTTCCACTGTTCTCGATTCTCCTGCTGATTTGCTCGAAACTAAAACCTATCCCATTGTCGAAACCTTCCACTCGATACAAGGTGAAGGGAAATGGTTTGGGGTGTCTGCTTTTTTTATTCGGTTAGCAGGCTGTGATGTGGGTTGTCCGTGGTGTGATACAAAAATTTCGTGGAGTCCCAAGCGTCATCCTCACATGGCGATCGCCGATCTGGTTGGGCAAGTGCAAGAGGCAAAATCCCGCATTATCGTGATTACGGGTGGGGAACCGCTAATGCATAGTCTTGAACCTTTAACGGCAGCATTGAAATCTCTCAATATTCCGCTCCATCTGGAAACTTCTGGTTCCCATCCTTTAAGTGGAGAATTTGACTGGATTACGCTGTCGCCGAAGACTTTTAAGCAACCACTACCTGAAATTTACGCCCATGTGGATGAGCTGAAGGTTGTGATTGATAGCGAAGCGGATTTGGAGTGGGCAGAGTCTGAAGCACAGAAAATTCGTTCGACAGTGCCAAAATATCTGCAACCTCAATGGGAAAATCCGGCGAGTCAAGATCTAATTTTTCAGTACATTCTGAAGCATCCTGAATGGCGGTTAGGCTTACAAACCCACAAGTTTTTGGGGGTGCAGTAAATGAAAAAAGCAGTTGTTTTACTATCCGGTGGTCTTGATTCGGCAACGAGTGCGGCGCAGGCGATCGCCGACGGTTTTGAAGTGATTGCCCTGTCGTTTCGGTATGGTCAAAAACATAGTCGTGAGTTGGATGCAGCAGGAAATATTGCGACTCAGTTAGGCATTGCCCAGCATTTTGTGATGGATGTGAATTTGTCGCAATGGGGCGGCTCTTCACTCACCGATGCGGCTCAGGAAATCCCAAAGGACGGTGTGCAAGCAGATGTCATTCCTTCCACCTATGTGCCGGGGCGCAACACGGTATTTTTAGCTTTGGCGTTGTCTCTGGCAGAAGCAAAAGACGCGGAGGCGATTTATCTTGGCATTAATGCAGTGGATTATTCTGGCTATCCCGACTGTCGACCGGAGTATCTCGAAGCCTATCAAAAGCTAGCGAATCTCTCCTCAAAAGCGGGCATCGAAGGTCATGCACCCAAGCTTGTTGCGCCGCTCGTGCTGGATAGTAAGGTCGAAATCGTTAAAAAGGCGATCGCCCTCGGTGTCGATATTGCTGAAACGTGGTCTTGTTACCAAGGTGGTGAAAAGCCCTGCGGTGTATGTGATTCTTGTCGGATTCGTGATGAAGCGCTAATCAAAGCGGGTTACCCAGAACTTACGAGTCAGTCCCAAACTTAAGATCCAGGAAAATCCTTTCAGAAAAAACTGAGCTGACACTCAAAGGGTTATAAACTTTCGAGAATCACCCCATTGATAGCTGAATAATGCGTTTCAAGTTCGCTATAACAGCAGCAGGCTTTCAACACACTTGATGAGGAAAAAATATGGAACGCCGCAAATTTATGGGGTTGTTTGGTGTCGGGATGTTTGCATCGTCTTTGCCCGTCGTACTCGCTGCTTGCTCTGGAACCCCGGAAGAAGCTGTTGAAACGATTGAAGAAACGGCAGCTGAGGCTGGTGACACGGCGATCGCCAAGGCAGAGGAAGCGGGTAATGTACTAGCTGGCTATAGCAGTGTCGGTATGGTGGAGGATTTTTCGGGCGGTAATACTGTTTCGACAGAGATTGACGGCAAAAAAGTTTATGTTTTCCAGAATCCTGACGATGAAAGTATTGTGGCTGTAGACCCCACTTGCAATCACCAGGGTTGTCCGGTTGCACTAGCTGGTGGCGAACTGGAATGTAGTTGTCATGGTTCTCTATTCCAGCTTGATGGCAGCTATGTTTCAGGCCCCGCAACAGCTGGTTTGACGGTCTACGAAGTGAAAACTGAAGGTGAGGAAGTTTACGTAAAAGTTTAAGCGGTTTAGTACAAAACAAGCTTTGTAAATTCAGTGAGTCCCGTTCTTTTTAGGATGGGATTTTTTGTGGTTCAAGTCTTAGAAGAAAGTTCGGCGATCGTCTTTTTTGTCTGGTGCGAGAATTGGTAAAGAATCCCTCCTCCTTCGGCACCTCCCTTTGGAAGGGAGGCAGTGCGAGGCTAAATTTTTAAGAGAAAGAGTGTA
>CAZXBK010000154.1:0-9879 GCA_964638765.1 uncultured Synechococcus sp.
GGCGTTACGGGCAAACCCAGAATTAGACGCTTTGCTAGAGCAAGGCAATGAGGCTGTACAAAGCCAAAACTTCGTCATTGCTGTGGAACGGTATGCCGATGCGGTGCGGCTAGAGAGTGATAACGCGCGCATCTATGCAGGCTTAGGCTATGCCCATGCCCAGCTCGGGAATTTTCAGGAGGCGGCGATCGCCTATCAGCGGGCAGTTCAACTCGAAAACGATAATTCCCAGTTTTACTATGCCCTCGGCTTTAGCTTGGGTAACAGCAGCGACTATACCAACGCCATTAATGCCTATCGCCGTGCGGTAGAGCTGGATTCCGACAACATTAAATATAATCTCGGTTTAGCGACGGTGCTGTTCCGTGGGGAACGCTACAGTGAAGCTCACAGTGCCTACCAGCGTGTTTTACAGCTCAATCCAAATAATGCCGATGCCATCCGTAACAGCATTGCCAGTTTGCTCCAACTGCGCCGTAATCGAGATGCCGCTGATTTATTAGATGATGCCTTTCGTGCCCTGCCCACCGATGGCGATTTACGGGTACAGGCAGCCATCACTTGGTTCGGTTTAGGGGACAAAGCTAAGGCGATCGCCTTCCTTGACGAAGCCCGTCGTCTCTCGCCACGAGACTTTAAAGTCCAGCTCAAAATCGGTCAAATCTACGAAAATCAAGGGGTTTACGCCGAAGCGATTAATGCTTACCAACGCGCGACAGAATTAGATTCTCAATCGACCGCTGCGATGGCTGGCTTGGCTTCAGCTGCTTTTAAAGATCAAGATTATCTCATTGCGATTATTGCCTATCGTCAACTGAGCGAACTCGCACCAAACGACCCGCAAGTCTTTGAAAACCTTGGTTTATCGTTCCAAGGGCGTAATCGAACTCCCGAAGCAGTCGAGGCTTTAGAAACAGCGAAAAAACTCTACCGCCTGCAAAATAATAAGCAGGGCGAACGCAAAATTGAGGCGCTACTGGCTGCCATTGAAGACAGTTAAGGGCTGGTAGTCACAATGCAATATCGACGATTTGGGAAAACAAATTTAGATTTTTCGGTGTTTTCCCTAGGCACAATGCGGGCGTTGGCGGATCAAGCAACAATGTCTGCAACGGTGCGTCGTGCTCTGGAGCTGGGCATTAATCATTTTGAAACAGCTCCGAGCTATGGCAATAGTGAGAAATTTCTCGGGCGATCGCTTAGTGATTTGGCGATACCGAGAGAAGAAATTTATCTCACAACAAAGGTTTTACCGAAAGGCAACCGCCAAGGCATTATCAAACGTGTTGAGCGATCCCTCAGACTTTTAGGGACGGAATATCTGGATGCAGTGGCGATCCACGGCATTAATCTCCCCCAGCACTTGGATTGGTTTCTGAATGATGGTTTGGAGATTTTAGCAGAGCTAAAGGCAGCGGGGAAAATTCGGCATATTGGTTTTTCGACCCACGGCAGTTTAGAGCTAATTTTAAAAACGGTTAAGACCAATCTTTTTGAATTTGTTAATCTCCATTACTACTATTTTTTTCAGCGACACGAACAGGCGATCGCCGCCGCTTCTGAGCGGGACATGGGGATTTTTATCATCTCACCAGCCGATAAAGGTGGGCAATTATACCAACCCCCAGAAACACTAAAAAACCTTTGCCAACCTTACGATCCTCTGCTCCTGAGCTATCGATTTTTGCTCGCCGATCCCCGCATTACGACCCTAAGTTTTGGGGCAGCAATACCAGAGGAATTAGATATTTTGTTGGCGATCGCCGATCAGACGGAACCTTTAACACCTGAAGAATTAGAGGTTTTTAATCGCCTCCAACAACACAAAACCCAAACCCTCCAAACGGATCAATGTTCTCAATGTTATGAATGCTTACCTTGCCCGGAGGAGATCAATATTCCCGAAATTTTGCGGTTACGGAATTTGGCGATCGCCTACGACATGCAAGGTTACGGCGAGTATCGTTATCAAATGCTGGAAAATGCTGGCCATTGGTTTCCCGGCAAAAAAGGTAATGCCTGTACCGAATGTGGCGACTGTTTACCTCGCTGCCCAGAAGAGCTGGCGATCCCCCAACTACTGAGCGATGCCCACACAAAACTCAACGGTAAACCCCGTCGTCGTCTGTGGGAGTAAAAAGTCTTTAGGATAGTAGGATAGTCAAAAGTTTTACGGTTTATCGTCGTTCAGTTTATGTGTCGTTTGCTTGCTTACATCGGTGAACCTATCCAAGGCGATCGCCTCCTTTTACAGCCAGAACATTCCCTCGAAGTGCAAAGCTATCAGCCGAAAGAAATGACAGCTGGCTTGCTAAATGCCGACGGTTTTGGTGTGGGTTGGTATCACCCGAAAAAAGACGATTTACCCTATACCTACAAAAGTTTATTACCCATTTGGAGCGACGTAAATTTACCGCAAATCAGTCGTTATTTAGAGTCCCATTGCGTACTTGCCTATGTACGTAGTGCGACACCAGGATTGCCCGTTGATTTGGGAAATTGCCAACCCTTTGTCGAGCAAAAAATCAGCTTTGTTCATAACGGTTACATTAATAACTTTCGGCAAACTTTATACCGCCCAATTCGTGCTTATTTAAATGATTATTTATATCAAAATGTCCACGGGACGACAGATTCAGAACATATTTTTGCGTTGATTTTAACTGAATACAAAGACTGTTTAAAAACGGCATTATTAACAGCAATTAAAGAATTAGTTTTATTGGCAACAGAATACGATACACACTTCTCGGCTAATGTCGTTTTAAGTGATGGCAAACGCCTTTTTGCGACTCGATATTCCCACCGTGCTCCCGTACCTACGTTATATTTTCGAGAGAATGATCAAGGAATCACCCTTGCCTCTGAACCATTAGACGGTGAATCTTGGCAATCTTTTCCTGAGCAAAGTTTAATCACAATCGACGAAAATCGTGAGCTACACATCGAGGCGATCGCCCACTAAACCAGACCTCAAAACCCAACTCGAACAAGCCTATACAGAGTCCCGACAGCTCACTTTAAAACTATTTGCCGATATCGACGAGCAAACCTTTTGTCAGCAAGCACACCCAACCTTTAGTCCCATCGGTTGGCATTTAGGACATATTGCCTTTACCGAAGCCCTTTGGATTTTAGAGCACCTTGCCGGAAAAGCCCCCATCTTTACGGAATATCGTCAATTATTTGCAGCTGATGGCTTACCAAAGGAAAAACGCCAAGAATTACCTGATTTTGACGTTATTAAAGATTATTTAGCTGTTGTCAGAAAACAAGTTTTTGATTATTTGGCGATCGCCCCAGTGCAGAAGCAAGCAAGATTGTGGTGGTGGTTATTGCAACATGAAACCCAGCACAACGAAACCATCGCCTTTGTTTTGGCGCTCCACAAGCTCAACGCTGGACAGCCTATTTTTATTAAACCAGTTCAGACTTTTGACCGTGACCCAGTAAAACCTGAAATGGTCACCATTCCTGCTGGGGAATTCTGCTGTGGCTCAGACGATATTATTGCTCAAGATAACGAGCGATCGCCCCACTGGATTTATCTCGACACCTATCAAATTGATCGCTATCCCGTCACAAACGAAGAATTTCAAAACTTTATTGATGCAGATGGCTATAAATCCGAAAAATACTGGAGTGAAGAAGGTTGGCAATGGCAAACTGAAGCACAAGTCACGCAGCCCCTTTATTGGTTAGAGCCAGAAACATTTACCCACTATCCCGTCTGTGGTGTCAGCTATTACGAAGCCGAAGCCTATGCCAACTTTGTTGGAAAGCGATTACCAACGGAATTCGAGTGGGAAAAAGCCGCAGCTTGGCATCCTGAACTGCAACAAACTCAACTTTATCCGTGGGGTAATGTCTGGTCTGATGACGATTGCAACCATAGCTTACGAAACGATGGGCTAACGCCAGTCAATTTTCACAAAAAAAATAACAGCTTCTACGGCTGTCACGACTGTCTGGGAAATGTCTGGGAATGGACAACTTCAACATTTAAGCCCTATCCCGATTTTGTTGCTTATCCTTACAAAGGTTATTCAGCGAATTACTTTGATAACGAGCATTTTGTCTTGCGGGGTGGCAGTTGGGTCACCCGGAAATGGGGAGTGCGTAATACCTTTCGCAACTGGTATCACCCGTGGACGAGGGAAATCTTTTCAGGGTTTCGCTGTGCCCTGTAATCATCAAGGAAAATCACAATCCTAAACCTTATCGCGGCGACCACAGCCACGGACATAGGTACAAGTATCGCTTTCTTTAGAAGATAAATTTTGTTCTGTTGGTATCCAAGCAGACAAGTCGCTAGCCCTAGCCACTGCTGGCATCAGAAAAACGCTTAGCAACAAACCGCTAATAATAGTGAGATTTTTCACCGAAACTCCCGAAAAGTAGTAAGTATGGTGATAAATAGACCCTGACTGATGAGAAACAAAACGTTATTTGCTGACATGCTTGTCATCTGTTCAAGTTGATAAAGTTTCACAATACCTAACTCAAAGAATGACGTTCAAAAGCGCTAGAAGATGCACTCGGCTCAATTCTGCCGCTACCTCTTTCGGCAACTTCTACGGAGTTGGAATCACTAAGAAAAATATTATTTTGGGTAGTTTCAGAATTAGAAGTTTGTGTTGTTACTCCAAATACGCTTAAAGTAGAAAAAAGACCGATAGAAAAGAGCGTTAGCATCAGATTTTTAGTGGTCATAGCAGATTGCCCAGATGGACTTTAAAGAGTACTTTCCTCTTTACTTGGATAGGGACACATCTCCGGAATTTCTAAATTTTTCACAAAAAATAGACAATCTTTATTCCACCTCGACGCCAGCAGAAAAAGTTGCTTACAATTAGGTAGTGCAATTTCTGAATAATCCGCGACGTCGCTAGGGTTCATCGCATTAAGGCGGTATCATTTCATTGGCAGGGTCTAAAGAACCTGATGCCGGACAACGAAGCGTCTTGCTTGAGAATGCAATAATTTCCTATCTCATCCACATTTTTAGAGACTGTTGACCTATCGACATGGTGATGAAAACTGAACTGGATTTACTCAAAGACTTAAATCCGAGTGCCCTCGATGAAATTTTGTTATATCTAGCATTTTGTGTGTTGCGGGGTAATGGTTATCGTCATGGGGCTTTTCTAGACGCGGCGGCAACGGCAGCGAAATGTGCCATCTATACGACCTATCAAGAGCAGGATGGCAATCTCCGGATGACGGGTCATCTGCACCACATAGAGCCGAAACGCGTTAAAGCCATTGTTAAAGAAATCGAGGCGGCATTGCGTGAAGGTCAACTCCTCAAAATGTTGGGGTCACAGGAGCCTTCCTACCTGATTGAGTTTCCCTATGTTTGGCTAGAGCATTTTCCACTCAAAAAAAATAAATCTCCTCTACAAGCTCTAAATATTACGACTGAGCATCGAGACTATTTTGAGCAGCGTCTTCCTGAGGATATCCCTCCAGCACAGGTTATTAGCTCACTGCAATTTTCGGATCTCATTGAATTTTTACACCAGCGATCCCAGGAGAAGTTTCCGGAAGAGCGCCGGATGCCTTTAAGTGAAGCTCTAGGAGAACATATCAAACGGCGTTTACTCTATGCGGAGACGGTAATGCGCCTCGATAATCCTTGGGGCATGCCCTACTATCTCCTGCGGCGACCAACCTATGAACCTGAAGGAGAAGCTGAGCGTATTTACACAATGGTGGAGGATACGGCCCGGTATTTTCGTTTGATGCGAGAGTGGTCTGAGAAAAAGTCTAATGTGATGCGTATTTTTGAGTCTTTGGATATTCCTGATGAGGATTTGCCTGCGGCTCAGGCGGAACTAGATGAAATAATGCGAGCCTGGGCTGATAAGTATCACAAGCGCGGTGAAACGACGATGGCAGTCCAGATGGTCTTCGGTGAAAAGGATGGCTAGTCTTTAGGGCGATCGCCAAAAATCCGAGTTTGCTAAAAAAAAGACCCTTCACAACAGAAGAGTCTGACTATCATCTAGTATCTCCAAACGACTGGAGAATCCCCATTATTCTTATATTGAGGCGATCGCCCTGGGATTTGTTCCCGTAAGTAGGGCGATTTTTTTGTTTATCTATTCGTCATCGTCTTCTGGAACGGTAGAAGCGACATAAAGTTCGTCTAATTGTTTTTTATCCACACTGGCAGGTGCATCGGTAAGAAGACAACTTGCTTGTTGAGTTTTGGGGAAGGCAATGACATCACGGATCGAATCTTCCTGGGCAATGAGCATTACCAAACGATCCAAACCATAGGCGATACCACCATGAGGCGGTGTGCCATATTCAAAGGCTTCTAGCAAGAACCCGAATTTTTCTTTGGCTTCTTCGTCCGAAAGACCAATGGTTGCAAAGACTTTCTCTTGGATGTCTCGCTGATAAATCCGTAGGCTACCGCCACCAACTTCAATACCATTCAATACGATGTCGTAAGCCAATGCCCGTGCAGTCATGAGATCGTCAATATCTTCGGGATTTGGCGCTGTGAATGGGTGGTGCAACGCTTCATAACGCTTTTCGTCGGCGTTGTACTCAAACATAGGGAACTCAGTCACCCAAACAAAGTTGAGAGCATCAGGATCAATTAATCCCATCTCTGCACCGACCAACTGACGAACGCGGTCAAGGGACTTGTTGACGATATCAGTACTACCTGCGCCAAAAAGAAGGAGCGTACCGGGTTCCGCGCCAGTGCGTTCGAGGAGTTCTTTTTTCTGCTCTTCGCTGAGGTTGTCTTTAATTGCGCCAATGGTATCAATCTCACCATCTTCGCGGACACGAATAAACGCAAGACCCTTTGCTCCCATTTCCACAGCGGCGTTGAAGAGGTCACCTTTGGGCTTGATGCGTACGTTAGAAATGGCATCGTTTCCGTTGGGAATCGGCAGAACTTTTACTTGACCACCGCTTTTCACTGCGCCGGAGAAGACTTTAAAGCCCATATCCTTAACGATGTCGGAAACGTTCACCAACTCCAACCTAAAACGAGTGTCGGGGCGATCGCAACCATATTTTTCCATCGACTCGGCATAGGTGATGCGAGGGAAAGGACGAGGTAAATCAATGCCTTTAGCTGCTTTAAAGATCGCGCAAACAAGACGCTCGTTGAGATCAAGAATTTCGTCGAGGGACATGAAGCTCATCTCCATATCCAACTGGGTAAATTCCGGTTGGCGGTCTGCACGTAAATCTTCGTCGCGGAAACAACGGGCAATCTGATAATAGCGATCACAGCCAGCAACCATCAACAATTGCTTAAAGAGTTGAGGGGATTGGGGCAGAGCGTACCAATCACCAGCATTCACACGGGAAGGCACGAGATAATCGCGGGCACCTTCAGGAGTGGACTTGGTGAGGATTGGCGTTTCCACTTCCATGAAGTTCTCTTCGTCTTCAAGGAAACGGCGCATTGCTTTGGTAACGGTGTGGCGGAGTTGGAGGTTTTTCGCCATCGCTTCCCGACGTAAATCGAGATAACGGTATTTCAAACGTAAGTCTTCTTTTACTTGGTCACCATCAGCGCTGGCAGAGACCAAAATGGGAAGCTGCTTATTTACGCCATTCAAAATCTCGATGGAGTCTGCATAAATCTCGACTTCACCCGTGGGGAGTTTGGGGTTAATCGCACCATCTTTACGGTGGCTGACCTTACCAACGATCTTAACGACGTATTCACTACGGCTAGCATCCGCATTATTGTAGGAATCGGGGGTACGCTCCGGATCGCTCACAATCTGTACAATCCCGGTGCGATCGCGCAAATCGATAAAAATTACGCCACCATGATCACGACGGCGATCAACCCAACCACAAAGGGTTACAGTCTTGTCAATATGCTCGGAACGCAGGTCCCCACAATAATGAGTACGCATAGGTTTAGATATATATAGTTAAGGCATAGAACTTTAAAGCGACTCTAAGCCTACCAAAGATCAACGGGATTGCCTACAAAAACATCAATGGTGCGAAACATGTCAAGTCAATTATCTAAAATTAAGCTGCTGCGTAAATTATTCATAGATCCTTTGGCTCGAAACCCGCATGATGAGGCTGAAAAAATATATGCAGATCTTCGGAAAAAACTTATTAGAGATGCAGAATTAAGAGAACATTTGCCAGGATTTATCAAAAAATACGATACATTTTCTCTCGCAAACAAAGCATTAAAAGAAGCCTTTGACAAACCCATTGAGCATTTTCGAGGTCACAGAAATTATTCTACTTACCAGAGAAAACAACGTAAAGCCAAACAAAAATTTATTATCGATCAATTTAGTCAAACGATAATATATCTTGATGTTCACGAGAATACATCTTCTTATCCATTAGATACTCCTGTTTTGGATAATATTCAAGAGTATAATTCTGAGTCTATCAACTCCATATGGCACAAGGCCTTAGAACGAAGAAAAGAAGATCCAGAAGCAGCTATTACAATTGCGAAAACACTTTTAGAATCAGTGTGTAAGCATATTTTAGAAGAGTCTGGTATCTCTCACAATAATGATGACTTGCCAAAGCTTTATAAAAAAACCGCTGAGCAATTAAATATGGCTCCAACACAGCACCAAGAAAAGATTTTCAAGCAAATTCTTCAAGGTTGCTATGGTGTTGTTCAAGGACTAGGCACGTTACGAAATCAGCTTGGTGATGCACATGGAAAAGGAAAAGTTGCAGCGAAGCCATCTGCTAGACATGCAGAATTATCCGTTAATCTTGCTGGCTCAATGTCATCATTCCTTATCGCGACTTGGCAAGAAAAAGTAGAAAAAGAGAGAACAATTCTTGGAGAAGAACTTGAATTTTAAATGCTGTCTTTAGTCGTGTAAAGGAAGGAATTTATGTCTTTTAGCAAATTTAAAGGAATTGCAGAAGTTCAACAAGAATTTGGCATTCGTTACTTAGAAGATAACTTCATGATTTTTCAGGAATTACCACCTTCTCAGAATTTTATTGGTGATTTTGAATTCAGTAAGCAAAATATTGATGTTTTCTCATCTGAAGCAGCTCGTAGTGAAGTAGTAATTTCACCGTTACTTCGAGAAGTTTATAAACAGCATTATCAAAATTACGCTTTTTGGATTCAGAAAAGTATTCGCTACGATGATGAGCTTTCAGGGACACCTGATTATCTATTTTCTCGGCGATCGCCTCTCGGCAAAACTGTTTTAGAGCCTCCCTTAGTCGTAGTCGTAGAAGCTAAGAAAAATGACTTTGAGCAGGGTTGGGGTCAATGTCTAGCGGAATTGGTCGCAGCGCAGAAGATTAATGGCGATCGCCACCGAACGATTTATGGCATCGTGACCGATGGAAATCTCTGGCAATTTGGCAAATTATATGACGATGTTTTTACGCAGCATCCCGAAAATTTTACGATTGACCGCATCGAAAGGGTATATGGTGCTTTGGAAGCCATCATGCAATTGGTAGAAGCAGAGGATCAACGGCTGGAGAATTAGGCGATCGCCCACAATCACGATTTAAACTGAAACTGAGCATTGAGGATAGTTACAAAATCTATGACTAATTCAACTCAATATTCCTTTGCAGAAGAATTTATCACCGATAGCGAAGGGCAAATCACTAAAGTAATTCTTGACTCCACACAATATCAACATTCGCTAGAAGCATTGGAGGATAATGGACTTTACACCGCTATATCGAAGACGGCAAATGAAACTCCTTTATGTAAAGCTGAAGCTTTGGCATTACTAGATGCGGAATGAAAGTCAAAATCCAAAAAGTCTATCCTTGATGTAGGAAATTCTTTGTGTGAGTCATGTCCCAACCTTTTGATTTAATTCTTGTCGGTGCTACTGGATTTGTGGGGCAAATTGTTTGTCGATATCT
>CAZXBK010000155.1:0-9839 GCA_964638765.1 uncultured Synechococcus sp.
GATCATTCAGCATTACAATAATTTCTGAGCTTTCGTTATTAACTATCGAGTTTGTTTCGCAATCCAATAACACAGGTACAGAACATCTGCCTGAATATCCCGGTTGAGCCAATTTATAAAGCTCTTTCATACTGCCGCAGCCCGTCGGGTCATTTTCTAATCGCCAACCACCTACCGATACATCGGCGATCGCCACACTCATCTCAATGCAATCTTCCAAGCCTTTTAAAACCCGCGTCACCATTGTGCGATGGGCCCAAGGACAAGTTAAACCGACATAAAGTCGATAACGTTTATTGGCTGCGGGAAATTGTTCGGAACCAATGGAATCCCGAAATTGACTTTCTACCCGCTGGAAATTGCCTTGGCGATCACTCGGCGCAAGTTGTGACATCATGGTTTGCCACATGGTTTTCCAGACAAATTGTGCTGTCTGAATCAGAAACTTGGGAGGAATTGCCATGATTTTCGCGAACCTATTTACTCCACAATTGCGCTAACTGTTGTGCTTTTAAACCTGCCTCAATAGTTTCCAGCACGCGGGTCATCCCTGTGGTTTTAATAATTTCAAAGGATTTATCTGCTTTTTTACAAGCTTCCATTGCCCGTTCTGTCATGGAGTGGCTGGCATAACCTGTAATGATCAAAATTAAGTCGTAGTTATTGACTTGAGCTTCCCCTTGAGCGGAAAGTTGTAGACCATCTTGCTCGCTATACCATTGCAGCTCCACTTGAGAATTTCGCAGACGGTTACGAACGGCGGTTTGGAGACGGTCATGTCCTCCAAAAACAAGAACTTTTCCTTCGAGATTGGCATAGAGTTCAGGACGTTTATCTGATTTACGGTGGCGGGATTTGGGTTGAATATTGGGGTGATGGTCAGTGCGAGAACGGTTTTCGAGGGCTTTGTTATAGATGAAATTCAGAGTTTGTTCATGGGTTCCCCGCAACCTCGCAACGGGACCTTCTTCGCTATATTCATTAATCTGATTAATCAGCGCGTCGACAATTTCTTCTAAAGCACCTATTTCCTTGAGGTCTTCTACATAGCTGCGCACGGCGATCGCCGCGTCTGTGGCACTAAAGAAATCGGCTTGCTCATGTACCATTTCCAGTAAATCGTCCCGGAGATCTGCTTGCCAACCTTGCAGTTGTTCGCGAGCTTTTTCTTCTAAAAGTCTTTCTTCTCGTAATACAAGCTGACTATCGACTAATTCTGCTGCTTTTTCTGGTATTTCTGCTATTTCTCGGCGTATGTCTTCCGCTTTCTCTTGGAGTTGACTAATCATCTCGACATTTTGATAACCCTCTGCCCGGTAGGTACTAATCATTGCTTCGACTTTTTTGAGCAAAGGCTGTAATTTACTTTCGCGCTGTCGGACTATTTCTTGATATTGAGAATCTCTTTGTTGTTGTAATTTTCGTTCTTCTAAGTCCGTTTTGGCAGCGGATAACAGGTTCTCGACTGATGCTTCAAGGTTTTCGAGTTCGATATCCATTACTTTTATGAGTTTTAAAGAGTATTTTCGATCTTAGACCACTTACGTAGTAGTTTGGGGCGATCGCCGTGCTAGAACTTTTTGAGAGAAAGCTTGGAGGAATTGACCACGCTGATTTTGCTCGAACATTGTTTTTAGAATGCGTCCGAGTTTATCGAGATTGATGGCGTCAGATTTTGAGTGGAGAGGTTGTTCTTGGAAATATTGAATGAGGGTTAAACCCGCAATGTGAGTGAGATAGGCTGCACTAATACCCTGTACAGCTCCCCCCGCGACATAGGTCACAATATTCGTTTTTAAAACCCCGGCGATCGCCTGAGTGGAGAGTTCCACTAACCCCAACTGAATCATCTGTTTGCCGAGGGCGGTGGCGATGGTTTGTGCTTGGGATAGAGAGATTCGCTGTTGATAAATGACGCCAAGGTCAATAATCATTTGCCCTGTTACGGCGGCTGTGGCAAGGAGATCTAATGCGGCTACAGGATTGGCAAAAGTCGTGCCTGCGGCTAACCACTGATATTTCTCGAGAACGGGTATTGCCTTTTGACGGCGGTGTTTTGTCAGTTGTTCTTTGGCTTGATGTTGAACGAGTCTCGCGGTACGCCAAATTGTTGACCAAACTAACTGCTGCTTAATTTCAGGATTGTCTAAGAGCTGTTCTAGGGAAGCTTGAATCGGCTCTAAATTCGGCTCCGGTTGCTCAAAATATTCTGTTTCTGTGCCGTCTGCTTGGATTTTTTTTACCTTAATCGGTTGCGGTGCAGCAGTAATTCCCATCACATTATGGGCGGCGATCGCAGGAAAAACATGGCGACGGAGTTGCGACAAAATCAATTCTCGCTGTTCGGACTGGTATTGATCTTGTTTATTGAAGAGAAGAATAATTTTTTGGCGAGCCTGTGCCCAATGCTTGAGGGTATCCCACTGGGAAGCCATTAAATCGCCAGTGACGAGAAACAACACAAAATCCGCGGCAAAAACTTGAGACTGAGTTGCTTGGTCGTAGCTGACTAAATCGGTAAAGAGGGGTTGGGTTTCAACGAAAGAGCAGGCTAAATCAGATTGTTCAAGGTGTTGTTTCAAACTTGTTTTGCCTGTGCCACGTCCGCCGGCGATCGCCCCAGTGATTTCAGTGCGGTCAAATTGTTCTGGGAGGTCAGCTAACTTTGTTGTGAAGTGCGAAAAATTTTGATCAGGAGCTTCTGCTTCTAATGCTTTTACCCAATCCTGGGCGTTGGTAATGGTTTGTTCTACATCTTTTCGGGTGAGAGGGTTCGTCACATCATCAGTTGCGACAGTCGGTTGCTTTTTTTTCCAGAGCATCAAACCACCTACGGCGATCGCCCCCCAGAAAAGCCATTCCCCAAGGTCAAAAACGCTTGCTTGCCAACGGCTTAGAACCGCTAACCCTAAGGACAAACCCAGTCCGCCAACCAAAATCGGTTTTTGCATTTGCCTACCCATCCGCTTAATACAACTGACCCTTCCATGCTACTGCGAAACGGTTTCCGGCTTAAGACGACTGGGCGATCGCTCTTGTTCTTTGAAGAAATATTAAATTCATAAAAATTGAAAACTACATACTACGGATAAAGCTTTACACATCTTTATATCGAAGCAATTACTCTGAACCATAAAAGTACTGTTCACTAAATTCTCTTACTTCTTCTGGAGTATTATCAGAGCTTAATAGACCGTACTGTATTTTCTCCAAAACTTTTTCATTCATAGCGTCTTTACATAAAGCTTGCTCATCGTTTAAGTAAATAAGCAATTCGTCAACCGACCATAGCTTTGCTCTTTTATAAAAAACGAAGGAAGGATGTGATATCGCAGGATGATCACCTTTATTCAAAACAACAGTCTCATCAACTTTCTTTTTTCTCCCAGATAGTTGACTTGAACTCATTGATGTAACGCTTGCAGTAGCGACCACGACTTTTCCTCCATGCTCTTCTGGCTCTGTCAACACTATGTAGAGATGAGTTATGTTTTGAGAAATATTCTCAAAGTAGCCAAAAGTCATTCCCTCATACAAATCCTCTTCTTTCAAAGGATAGGCAGAAAATCTCTTTTCATAGTTGATCTTCAGTCGCCCCATGGACTAAATACCAAATCGTGCGCTCGCCGATTGATGAAGCTCTATATCTTCAATGATTTCTTGTATGTCTTGTTCTGAGTAGTTCGCATGACGCAGAATTGATTCTAATGAGATCGGTCGTGGAAAACCGTTAGTAGACTTTCTCTCTGGGATATTGCTGTGATCACACATCCAATTTTTTAGTTCATCAAAGCTCTTTTTCCCATGTTCGCCGAATGTTTGTTTTGCTAATTTATATTCAGTTCTACTCATTTTCTTGAGCTTAAACGGTTTGCGAGAAAATACAGTATCTCCTGAAATACCAATAAAGCTACTCCAAGTAGATGATGGGTCAGTTTCATATGTATTTCCTTGAAGGTTTTCCCACGTTTTACTTAATAAAACACCGCCATCAACAGAGTAAATGTTGTCGTGAATTGCTGGGTCACCATTTTGGATAATAGATTCTCGTTCAACCAAATACATAAGCTGCATTAGCTGATAACAGTTCATTGATTCAGAAAAAGACAGAAAACAGGAGGCTAGTTCTGCAGCTTTTTCTTCACAATAACGTTTGTATTTCGATACAAAAATATGAGACTTTTCTTCGTCTTTTCGAGTCAATGAAAATCGGACAATTCGATATGCCGGAACACTTTTGTCCGCATTTATTACCGGTGAAGTTCGCGCATCAGAAACATCCGTAACTTGATCATTAAGTAAGTCTTGAAAAACTTTTTTCTGATAAGAACTATTCGAGGTTTCTGGGGGACAAGGCGAGGTGAAGCGTTTCGGTGATGCTGAATCTGAAAAGGTTTCTGGCATACTGATTGAATTCGTCCAAACATCCGAAGATTTCATGGTTTTGCCCTATTTCTGTCTGTGTGTAAAAGTCCGCATCTAAGATATAGCCTCGCTCACTTCCCCCCCCATCAGATTTTTCAACGTCAACGATACCGTGCCTAAATGTTACGTTTCCTCTTTCAAGAGAAAATTGTAATTGTTTAAAGAAAAAATCAAGCGAGTCAGCAAAATGTTCATCATGGAATTCAGCAGCAATTTCTTTGCTGATCAACTCTGACCAATCTTTTTCTTCCAATTGCAACTCTGACCTAGTAATTATGTCCTGATACCGAAGACCAACTCTTTGATAGTTAAATGGTTTGTAGACTTCGCTGAAGATATCCAAAATCTCCCTTAAACGATCTTTAAAATCTTCATATCTAATATAGTTAGAAGTGACAATGGATAAAGATTCTCGCCCCAAATGAACGCGCCAACTTGAATCTGGAGATTTAAAAATATAAGACTTCTGATCTTTCAGATCTAACTTCAAAATATTGGACAGTTCAGAAACATTGGATGGTAGTTCTGGAATTCGAGTTTCAAATAGCGGGTACTTCCCCCTGATCTGTTCTTGAAATTCAACAGGGTCTTGATTTGTGATTTTTAAAATCGGAGGAAAACGAAGCTGGCAAATAACTTCGTTTAACGGGTTATGTTCATAAATAATACGTTTATATTTTGGTAATTTCATTTCACTGGAATCAATTTACCAACGTTATTATATCTTCTGTCTAGTCACGGAATAAAGAATATAAACATACATTATATAAATTAGTAGCTTTCTCCATTTTTATCAGGGTAAGTATCTAAAAAATATCCTCTGCAAGTTTTTAATGCAAAGGAAAAAGAGTATTACGGAGAGCTAAAAAAACAAAGTTTCGTTTTACTCGCCGATAATTTCCGGTTGAGTTAGCTCATCAGACATTTCAATAATGGCGCGGATGGGGGGCTTCATCAACGGATCTTCGACGGAATCAAAATCTTCGTAACGACGACGCTTAGCGCGTTTTGCCACTTGGACAGTAATGCGATAACGGTTGGTTGCAGCCTGCATCAGGTTTTCTGAGCGGTGCATAATTTCGGAAGAGTTAAAGGAGCTGCGTTTTTGCATGCTGGTGTAACAAGTACTTTGTGCTGTTTCGGATTCCCTATTATAAACGTTCGCCGGGAAAACCCCATCTAATCTTCAATTAGGCGATCGCGATCTAATAACAATAAATCCCGCAGTTGGTTGGTATCGAGTTCAGTGACCCAATTTTCGCCAGAGTTGACGGTTTGTTCGGCAAGCTCTTTTTTGCTGGCAATCATCGCACTAATTTTTTCTTCTAGAGTTCCAGTAGAAACGAATTTGTGAACCTGCACATTTTTCTTTTGACCAATACGAAATGCTCGGTCAGTCGCTTGGTTTTCGACGGCGGGATTCCACCAACGATCTACATGGAAAACATGGTTGGCGCGGGTTAAGTTCAAGCCTGTTCCCCCTGCCTTTAGAGACAGAATGAAAATATGAGGAGCATTGGGATCATTTTGAAAGCGATCGCACATTTGTTGGCGGGCTTCTCGTTTCGTTGCACCGTAGAGGAATAGCACTTCTTTGCCGAGACGTTCTTCGAGGTAGGGTTTGAGAAGTTTGCCCCATTCAGAAAATTGCGTAAAGATTAACGCCCGATCACCCTCTGAAATTAATTCTTCAAGCATCTCTTCCAGTCGTTGGAGTTTGCCGGAACGGAGCGCAAAATTTTGGGTCAGGGAGGGTTTCTCTTGGATTAATGTTGGGTGATTACATAGCTGTTTTAGGCGTAATAACAACGTCAAAATTAAACCGCGCCGCTTAATGCCCTCTGCACTTTCGATATCTTCGAGGGATTGATCCACAAGCTTTTGATAGATGTTTGCTTGATCCTTCGATAGGCTACAGAAAACTTCCATTTCTTGCTTTTCTGGTAAGTCCTGAATAATGTTTTTGTCAGTTTTTAGCCGTCGCAATATAAAAGGCTGAGTGAGTTGTCGTAAAGAATTTAAAGTTTGGCGATCGCCGTACTTTTCGATAGGAATGGCAAAGCGGCGTTGGAAAAACTGCTGATTGCCGAGGAAACCGGGATTGAGGAAATCGAGAATTGACCACAGCTCCTTGAGGCGATTTTCTACGGGTGTACCTGTGAGGGCAATTTTAAAACCAGCATCTAACTCCCGTACTGCTTGGGATTGTTTGGCTTTAGGGTTTTTGATATTTTGCGCTTCGTCGAGGATAATCCCCTGCCATGGTACTCCCGCAAGATCTTTTTGGTCGCGGTGGACTAGGGAATAGCTCGTTAAAATCACATTGAATTTTTTCGCTTGGGTGGCAAAAGCTTTTCCTTTTTTACGGCGATCGCCATGATGAATAGTTGCAGAAAGAGTAGGCGCAAATTTCTGAATTTCCCGCTGCCAGTTGCTGACAACCGAGGTAGGACAAACCAACAAAACAGGTTGTTTTAATTTCTTCTCCTCTTGAAGTTTTAGGAGAAAGGCAATGGACTGAATCGTTTTGCCCAAGCCCATATCATCGGCGAGACAGGCTCCTAAACCCCATTGCTGCAAGAACTTTAGCCAGCTCATCCCTTTCTGTTGATAAGGTCGCAAAGTGGCGTTGAGATCTTTCGGTGGATCGACCAGCTCTAAACTTTCGTTCGTCGTTAAGTGGGAAATAAGTTCTTTTAAAATTCCCGATGCATCGAAACCTACCACAGGTAACTTCGCAAACATCTGCCCTTCTTCCGAGCTAAACCGCAGCGCATCCTCAACCTTTAATTCCTGAGCATTGGTCTTAAATTTATAGACTTCCTGAGCTGCCCGCACATCCGTCGGTTGCAACGCCAGCCATTGACCACCAACCTCTACGAGAGGCGATCGCCGATCTAGTAATTGCGCAAATTCTTTTTCGGTGAGGGTCGTATCCCCAACAGCGACTTGCAATTGATACTGCAACAAACTTTGTAAATTCAGGCGATTTTCGTCTTTTACCTTTGCGGAAATTTTCACACCGAGACGCGCTTCTTCGCCTCCCGCTTCCAAGCCCGGCGGCAAAATTACGCCCAAACCTTTATCCTTCAACTGCCACGCCACCGATCGGATGAATTCATAGGCTTGAATCGCATCCAGCTCACAAGCAATAGGTGTTGAAGTGCTGAGGCTCTCGATAATCGGCGTATAAAAACGCGACGCAAAGCCTAATCCCTTCAGCAAAATTTCTTGGGGTTGCGCCACATCCTGCCAAATTTCGCCAGCACTAATAACCTCAGATTCATTGCCCAAACCCTGCAAGCCATAGTTTAACGACCAAGTTTCTTGACTCTCGTCAGGCGGTACTAGTTGGAAACAAGTACGAAATAGAGATTGGTTTAGCTCAAACTCAGGCGGCTGCACCAAATGCTCTCGCACCGGAAACGTCCAACTTTCATAGGCATGGCGTAACTGTTGCGGCGATCGCCCATCGAGTTCAAAAATCGGTTTGGCTTTAGCGAGACGGTCTGCCCAAGGCGCTGAAACAGAACCTTTTGGAAAATTCTGAACAGGCTTGGCGTGGGGACGAATCTGCGCATCCACCATCTGAGTGAGGAAGCTGAGCAGCACTTGTTCGCGGTCTTCTTCATCCGCACAAATAGTTGGCATATATTGCAAAAATTGAGCAAACTGCTGTTGCTCCGCCACACTATCCAGGACTGGAACCCACGTTGCTAAATGTTCACCATCTTCCAGCTCAATGGCATGGGGAATAAATTTTTGCCGAATGATCAGCGCCAAACTCCAGCGGTACACCTGCAAATAAAACCGCAAATCTCCGGCAATCGCCTCAGAACTTAAAGGAAATTGTCCAAGGATTTTTGCCGTTTGCCGAGCATTGAGAGCCAGACCTTCTACCTGCCATTGCTCCAAATAGATGGTACTTTTACCAGGTAAAGTTTCTTGATTCGACAGTAGAGGAAAAGCCGCCTTAGTTTTAGTTGCTTTTTTCGAGGGCAGCGTAAATTCAGTCGGTTGCCATTCTGCCGCTTCTGGAACGCTAACTTTATATTCCTCTAGCAGTGCCGTTAAAGATGGGCGATCGCAGGTAAACGGATGGAGTGGTGGTTCAACCTCCGATGCACTACGCCAGACTTCACCCCACAGGCAAAAATAAGACTGTTGTCCTTGAGCGATCCAAGTTCCGTGTAAAACTGCCATAGAGTGCAAATTGTCGAAAAGACGGACGCAGCAGGATTCGAACCTGCGACCGACCGCTTAGAAGGCGGTTGCTCTATCCACTGAGCTATGCATCCACGCATTTTTAGCAAATAAAAGTATAACAGAAAGAGTTTGAGAGAAATTTTCTACAGACAAATTTTCGATGACTGTTAACAAGAGAGATTTATGCAGCCAAAAAGAGATTGAGTCAAAACTCTAAAATTATTCAGACCGGAGCGCCACAATCGGATCGAGTTTGGCAGCTTGACGGGCAGGAAAAACACCGAAAAATAAGCCGATTCCTCCGGATACTCCCACTGCAACGATAATACTTGTCGCAGAAATAGGGGCAGCTAGGGGGGTTAGGGCATTGGTAAGCATAATTCCGCCAAGGCCTAAGCTTGTGCCAAAGGCTCCGCCGATCGCCGCGAGAATAACAGACTCGATCAAAAATTGAAATAAGACATCATTTTGGGTCGCGCCAAGGGCTTTGCGGAGTCCGATTTCGCCAGTCCGTTCTGTGACGGAAACGAGCATGATATTCATAATGCCGATGCCGCCGACTAAAAGAGAAATTCCGGCGATCGCCGCGAGCATAGTGGTTAAAGCTCCGGTAATGGTGTTGGCAACTTCTAGTAAATCCTGTTGGGATTGGACACTGAAATCATCTTCATCAACAATTTGGTGACGTAGACGCAGTAAATTCTCAATTTGGAAGGTCATTGCCCGGACTCTATCTTCCCGCTCACCGGAAACTGAAATAAAGGTGACTTCTGTACCAAAAGGAGAGGTGCGTCCCACTACCTGATTTGCCATGGTCGTCAGGGGAATATAGACCGCGTTATCAAGGTTTGTACCGAGGGATGCGCCTTTCTCCTCCATCACGCCAACAATATCGAAGGAAATATTGCGAACACGGATTTTTTGACCGACGGGATCGACATTTTGAAACATCTCAGCGACAATTTCGGAGCCGACTACCGCAACCCGTTTATTACGCTTGAGATCATCCTCAATGATGAAGCGGCCTCTGTCTAAAAGAAATTCTCGCACTTCTGGAAATTCTGGGGTCGTACCAGTAATCAAAGAGTCTTTATTAACCCCCCGAAAGCGAATATTGCCGCGGCCATTAATCTGTGGGGCAACGCCAGCGACATTCGGAACTTGTTCGGCGATCGCCTTCGCATCTTCCCAAACAAGAGTTTTCGGGG
>CAZXBK010000156.1:0-9792 GCA_964638765.1 uncultured Synechococcus sp.
TCCGCATTGCTCGGGCAAAAGCTTTAAAAGTTGCCTCAATAATATGGTGGGAATTAATGCCGTCTAGTTGGCGGATATGAATAGTCATTTGGGTGTGATTGACGATCGCCACAAAGAATTCCCGCACAAGCTGCGTATCGTAAGTGCCAACCCGTTCCGTCGGAATTTCGAGTCCATAGGTGAGGTGGGGACGACCAGAAAAATCGAGGGCAACCTGCACCAATGCCTCATCCAAGGGAGCAACAAAGTGACCGAAGCGGTGAATGCCTTTGCGATCTCCAATCGCTTTGGCGATCGCCTGACCAAGGGTAATCCCCACATCTTCATTAGTGTGGTGATCATCAATCTCATAATCACCCTTCGCATCAATTTCTAGATCCAACAATCCGTGAGAACACAATTGGTGCAACATATGATCCAGAAAAGGCACACCAGTTTGCACCTCACATTTGCCAGTTCCATCAAGATTGACACGCACTTTTACATCAGTCTCACCCGTAACACGAGTGACAAAAGCCGTACGATTGGAATCAGAAGAAGCAGGCATAATATAAAGAACAACCCTCAATTTAGCTAAGCTATTCTAGCTTACGGTTGCAAACTTTTAGGAAGACAACGCTCACATCATGGATAACAACAACTGGCTGCAACAGATGGTTATGTTCGGCATTGGCACCACGTCAATTGTTGCCGAAAAAGTCAAGGAAGCAAGTGACCAATGGGTCAAGGATGGCACCATCAATCCAGAGCAGGCGAAAAACATGATTGATGACATGATGAACCAGCTCAAAATGGAACAGGGCAATGCAGAAGCCTATTTCGAGCGACAAATTCGTAACGTGCTTCAAGATCTTGGTGTCCCCAATCAAGCTGAAATGAATGAGCTGCGGGGCCGCATTGATCGCCTAGAACGGCAGGTTCGCGAATTAGAAAATAAGCAATGGCGTTAGGTCGTTAATATATATAAGAATTTGAGATTTCAGGAGTATACAAAAAAAGTATAAAAATTTATGCGAGAAATCTGGATAAGTTTCGGAATCGTCGTGATCTGTAGCGTAATGCTCATTACCTCTGCTGTATTTAACATTGGTAGTCAACCGGCGATCGCCGACGAAATGACGCCGACACAAGAGGTTGTAAAAATTGCGGCAAACCCCGCAGAGGAAACTGTAGAAATGGATAAACAAGAAGCGTTAAAAGCCCTCGGCATCAAAGTCTCAGAGCTTCAAGCAACAGAATCTGGACTAGAGTACACAGAAGAAAAAGTTGGCGAAGGCGATAGCCCAATGGAAGGGGAAATGGTCACCGTCCATTACACAGGCAAGCTACTCGACGGCAAAGTTTTTGATAGCTCCCTCAAACGTAATGAGCCTTTTTCCTTTGTTATTGGCGTGGGTCAAGTGATTAAAGGTTGGGATGAAGGCGTTATTGCCATGAAGCCCGGTGGTAA
Organism: uncultured Synechococcus sp.; assembly: GCA_964638765.1. Classification (GTDB taxonomy): domain Bacteria; phylum Cyanobacteriota; class Cyanobacteriia; order Cyanobacteriales; family MRBY01; genus MRBY01. The sequence goes on from CAZXBK010000156.1 coordinate 1,451, forward strand.
AAGAACCCTCGTTATTCCCCCAGACCTTGCTTATGGTTCCCGTGGTGCTGGCGGAGTTATTCCTCCTAACGCAACCCTAGTCTTTGAAGTAGAGCTTCTAGGTATTCGTTAAATACTACGTATTTTTTTCACTAAAAAAACAAAATAATATTGTGAGAGTTCCGAAAGTTTAGCTTGAAGGACTCTCTATTTTTTATGTATATAGCCATTCCAAATAAGTTCTAAAGGGTCTCTCGCGCCCTTCCTTGCGGCAGGTGAAATTAGGCGCTCAGGAATTTCAGAAGGATACTTTATCCCTACTAATTTCTAGTAAAAAAAAGGAATTCTACTACTTATTCAGAGCTACTATATCTCTCAAGGCTCAAGCTAGAAATTTTTATGAGTACTGAACTTATCACATAGAAAACTGTTGGATAAAAGTCTCAACTTTCCCATGAAAGCAAAAACAAAAATCCAACAATTAACTTTAAAAATTAGTACCAATAATTTGGCGGATTATCAAAACGTTTATCGAACTTGTCATTTTTTGCCTTGTACCCCCTCGCTCACCGCTTCATCTTTTTCGACGACTAAGGCAAAACCTCGCTCTCCTAACACCAAAACGAAAGTGCCCACTTTCAACTCTATCGGACGAGGCTTCAGAAGATCAGCTGAGTAATATCTTCCTCCAAAGAAGATTTGACCTGTTTGATGCAGTGAGATAGGCACTGTCACTTTGCCATACCCTACTTGCTCAAAAAGAGTCACCTCAGTGGGCGGGTTATAAGCAACCATTGTTTCACCCCAAAACTAACTTCATTTACCGTTATAGGAGACAAATCCGGAAAATGAGAAGCTTTTGTAAAGATCTTGAAATACGCTTATGATTTTTGTGAAGTACAAATATGTTTTGAAGTTTAATTCAAGACACCACGAAAATACAGTGTTTTTTCGCAAAAAAATCGCTTTTTTGCCATGATAATCTCTTTTTTGACGGGTTCTTTATCACAAAAATAGGGATTTTGCTTAACGGCCAATCGTAATATCTTGTACTTGAATTGGTGGGCAGGCGTGAGTCATTTGGGCAACTTGCATGGGTTCTCCTTTGCCACACATGGATGTGCCTCTTTGCTCCCGTTCTGCTTCTGGTCCGATCGCCGAAACGCTATTCCAGAAATCGGTAGTCATGCTTTGGTAGGTGAGATTTTTGACCATTCCTGCTAATTTGCCGTCTTTAATTCGCCACACGGCATCGCCTCCAAACTGGAAATTACGACGTTGCTGGTCAATGGAAAAGGTATCGTCACCATCCACAAGATAACCATCTTTAGTATCGGCAATCATTTCTTCAAGAGTCGCTGTGCGATCGCCGCCGTCTTTACCCGCTTCAAGGCCTAGGTTTGGAATTCTGACCATCGGTACACTGGCCCAGTTATCGGCATAGGCACAGCCATTACTACTGTCCCGTCCGAGACGATAGGCGGTTTCACGGTCGGTCAAATAATCCACTAAAATCCCATCTTTGACCACATGCCAATCTTCAGCTTTTACACCCTCATCGTCATAGCCGAGGGTGCTACGGCCACCGGGCTGGGTACGGTCAGCTTTGAAATTCACACAGGGAGCCGCGTACTGGAAATTATTGAGCTTTTCGGTGGTGGCAAAGCTTGTTCCGGCAAAATTCGCTTCGTAGCCATACACCCGGTCTAGCTCGGTGGGGTGTCCCACAGATTCGTGAATTGGTAACCACAAATGGCTTGGTTTTAAAACGAGGGTCGCTTTGCCATTGGGTACTTCTGGGGCATGGACTTTTTCTGTGGCTTCCTCCGCGATCCGGTCTAAATTTGCATAAAACAACTCTGGCTGGATATGTTCATAACCTTTATTTAGCGGCGATCGCTCGTACTTGCGACCTTGGGCATCTCCATTAGCAACTGCCGTACAGCCCATACCGCCGCCACTACGATAAATACGCTGCTCGATTAACGAACCTTCTGTCGAAGCAAATAACTTATCCTCTTGGGTAAAACCGAGGTAGCTATAGGATTTTTTGATGATGTCTTTGGAAGCTAGTAACTTACTGCTGACATCAAGCAACAGTTCCGTTTTATCGGTTAGGGGAACCTCAAATGGGTTTTGCTCAATGGGCGTTTCGTAGCGATCTTGATAGGCTGGAACGGGCACAAGGCGCACTGGCTCCCGTTGGCTGAGGTGGCTGCCCTTCGCAATTTCAACAGCTAGCTGCACAACCCGTTCGATTTCCACTGGTGTTTTTCGGTGGCTCGCTGCAAAGCCCCACGATCCTCGCCACAATACTCGTACCCCAAATCCAGAACTTTCGTTGTCACTGAGACGCTTGAGGGATAAATCCTGTGCCCAAAGACTTTGGCGACGGTAGGTACATAGCCGAATTTCGCCATACTCGCACCCCAACTGCTGAATATATTGGATTGCTAGTTGAGCAAGGGCCTTGACATTCGTTGTTTTCAGGGGAGCTTGAACCATGGGACGACCTGCCTAAAAGTGCGATGAGATAGGTTTGTTTTAGGGTAGCACTGTCAACAAATTTGGGGCGATCGCCCTAATAAATAAAAATCCCCCTGTTCCGCAAAAAAAACAGTGAATATAGTTAAGATAAGAAGGCTTAGATCAAGACAAAACGTGTCTTAGATCACAGAAATTCATCGCCAATTTATTTTTTCAGAGTGTGTCGTCCAGATTTTTTGCCGCCGTAATGTGCTCTTCCTATGCCCACTAATTCCTCCAGACCTTATATTCTTCTGGTAGACGACGAACCGAATAATTTATTTTTGCTAGAAGAGCTTTTAGCTGAAGAGGGTTATCGAACCTATGCGGCAAAGTCTGGTATTGAGGCACTAGCGGCTGTGGAGTGCGAATTGCCAGATGTCATTTTGCTGGATGTCATGATGCCGGGCATGAATGGCTTTGAGGTCTGTCGCCATCTGCGCGAAGACGATGAATACAACTCTATTCCCGTGATTTTTTTGACGGCTCTAGACGATGAAGAGTCGCGGCTAACAGGCATCGAGATGATGTCTGACGACTACCTGACGAAACCAATTCGTAGTCAACTGCTGCTATCTAAGGTGCGTAATATCCTTAAGCTTCAGGAGATGCGTCGGCAAAGTGCCCAAAAGCAATTTCAAAAACAAATTGATACGGCTTGGGAAGTGAGCGAAAGCCTCACAGAAAAGTTTCGTCTTTTTGTGCCAGAGCAATTTTTGCAGCGTATCGCTCCAAAGGGGGTAGATTCGATTCAGGTGGGTAATGCCCACGAAGAAGAATTAACGATTTTATTTTGTGATATTCGCGAATTTACGACGATCGCCGAACATCAAGACCCGAAGCAGACCTTTGCTTGGTTAAATAGTTTTTTTGAACATATGAACGAGGCGATCGCCCTCCACCACGGCTTCATTGATAAATTTTTAGGCGATGCCATTATGGCGGTGTTTGACCGGGATGAGCACCATGCGGAAGATGCCATTTGTGCGGCGCTAATGATGGAAAAAAATTTACAGCTTCTCAATAGTACCTACCAAGATTCCCTGATTAGTAAGCCTATTCGTATGGGTGTCGGTATTCATACTGGTTTGGCGGTCATCGGCACAGTTGGTGCTAGTTCACGGATGGATTCGACAGTGATTGGTGATGTGGTCAATACAGCTTCTCGCCTTGAAGAACTTACAAAAACCTACCAATGCAACATTATTGTGAGTGGTCAAACTCGTGATCACCTAAATACTGAGTTGCCTGTGCAATGGCATTTATTAGATCAGCTGAAACCTCGCGGTAAGCAACAAACTATTGATTTATACGAGGTGACAGCTACTGAAAAAAAGTCCCTGTCCCATAGTCGCCAGGCTGTTGGGCGATCGCCTATTGGGCAGAGAGCAAAATAATCTCGCCAGCTTTGATTTTATTAACGAGCGTTTGCATTGCCCGTTTCTCTTCGTAGGTTAATCTGCGGGACTTGATCGCTTTATTTAAAAAGGCTTCCATTTTGGGGGTGACCATTTTTTCGGCGTAAATGGCGGCGATCGCGGACGTGATAGACATGACTGAAGCTAAGATGCATTTCCTTTGGTATATCTGAAGTGTAGGGGACATACCTATGTATTTTTTTTGAGAGTAGTACAGTCCTTTGACTGTCACACAGTTGATGGGGACTTGTTTTTTTCGTTTTGGCGTATGGCCCATCAGTAATTTTTTAAAAGAAAAACTATGATCGTTTGAGGAACATCGGCTTGTCCCCATGAAGAATTTTGGAGAAAAGTACAAGAGTACGGGTTGCGTTGATCGTGAAAAAGATAGTCGTAAAAATATTCACCAGTAAACAATGGGTCTTTATTTCACGGATATTTCTCTTTTTTATTAGTGCGGTTATTGTGATTGTCTTTTCCTCGGGTATTAGCGTTCTGACCTACCCTGCGGATAACTACAAAGGCACAGCTGATTGCGCCATTGTGCTCGGGGCTGCGGTTGATGTTTCTAAACCAACGCCAGTCTTTGAAGCGCGCCTCCAACATGCGGTCAATCTCTACCACCGCAACATCGTCCGTAACCTCATTTTTACTGGGGGATTAGGGGACGGCGATCGCCTATCGGAGGGTGAAGTAGGTGCAATTTATGCTCAGAAAAAAAGAGTACCTGCCAATCATATTTTTTTTGAGCAACAGTCAAAAACGACACCGCAAAATTTAATTGAAGCGCAAAAAGTAATGGCAAAAAATAATCTCGACTCGGCGATTATTGTGTCCGATCATTTCCATTTACAGCGTAGTTTTATGATTGCCTACTCATTAGGAATAGATGCCGGGACTTCAGCAACGCCCTATTCGAGGTATCGCTCTTGGAACACAAAATTTCCTTTTCTTTTGCGTGAAATTTATTTCTCAATTCAATTCAAAATTTTTCATGGTTAAACCCTTTTAAGGAGAATCTAATTCACTCAAGTCCTAACTTTGGGACAGACGTTTTACTTCTGCTGCACCTAACAATGCATCAGCTTCTTTGAGAGCTTGGGGAATTTTATCGCGGTGGGGGCTGAGACGAATCGCATCGCTAATATCGTGTTCGGCTAGGATGTCTGCTTTATATCCCGGGAACCAATGTCCACCGTTACCCATGAGGTTGTAGCGAGCCTGTCCGTATTCAACCATGTCGTAGGCGATCGCCAAATTTCTGAGCCAAAGAATGGTTGGAATATTGATATTGCCGGGAGTGTGTTCGTAACGGGGTAAACCCACTTGCCATGTTTTTGCCCAGTCCTCTCCAAGGGTAGCGATCGCCCGATTTTCTAGACGTGCCAAAATATCCGGCAAGATCTCATCAGCTTTGTCGAGTAAAGGCAAAACTTTGAGGTGCTCATCAAAATCACTAGGACGTGCAGCCCCCAAACTCAATGTATGCACCTGTGGGTGGGACAGGCAAAATAAATCATTAAACACCATCGGGTGCAGCGGCTGACAAAGCTCGCTCAAAATTTGGGTTGGATTGTAGAGGTGACCACCCTTATCCGACGGGCTAATAATAAATACCCCCATGTCGTGGCGCGTTGCCGCCTCAATTGCCGCCCAATTATCTTGATTAATCCAGTACCAGTGGAGATTTACATAGTCAAGCTCGCCCGTTTCAATAGTTTTAACGATGATGTCCGTCGCACCATGAGTCGAAAAACCGACATGACGGATACGCCCTTCCTTTTGAAATTCTCGGACAACCTCTAAACAACCACCTTTGCGAAACGTGTTGTCAAATTGCTCTTGGGTATTGATGCCGTGAATGCCAAACAGGTCAATGTAATCGAGTTGTAAATACTGAAAAGATTTTTCTAGTTGCGCTCGAAACGCTTCAGGATCTGGTTTGGGTGAACCTTTGGTTTGGATAATCATCTTGTCGCGGGGAAACTGAGATAAAACCCAGCCCAGCTGCATTTCTGAAGTACCGTAGCCCCTCGCCGTTTCGATATGGTTAATGCCGAGTTCGAGCGATCGCCGAATTACTGCTGCAAGATTTTTTTGATTTTCGTCGGGAATCTCCGCAGGTGGCTGGTCCTGCCACTTAAATTGATAACGCATGCCGCCACAGGAAAAAACGGGCATTTGCAGTTCGGTACGACCAAAGCGACGGTATTCCATGGATCTATGTTTCGTGATGCTCGCAAGCAGAAAGTCCTTTGTGTGATTGTAAACAAAATCTTTAGTTGCTGTTAATGACACCTAGGGCACAAAAAAAGACACGGCCTGAGCCGTGCCTTACAAACTATCTAAATTCGATGGAAAATTCGGATTAGAAATTTGATTGCGCAATCAAATTTTTAGTCATCTTTCATAGAGTCGATCCAACCTCTGAGCTGTTCACCAGCAATATCTTTGCCGCCGAAACCAAAAGCAAGGGCGATCGCCACAGCGATACCACCAGCTAGGAGACCAAAGGCAAGATTGACAATATTTGTCGCGATACCCATTTGCTCTAGTGCCATTGCACCAACAAGCGTGAGGATAATAATGCGAGCTGCCTGACCGAGAATCTTGGACTGACGTGTGCCAGAGGAAGCAAGAGCGCGGTAGGAAATATTGGAGAAATATAGACCTAATGCAAAGATCAAGAGAGCAACTAAAACCTGTCCGGCGATCGCCAAAATCACACCAACAACAGCCGTTAATGCCTCGATTTCAAGGACATCTACTGCCGTTAAAGCTGCGATTAATAAAATGACGACGAGGGCAACTGTCCCCATAACCTGAGAAGGTGTTTTGGAAGGTTTGCCTTCTTCACCATCAGCAGGTGTTGCGCCGATCATGCTGTCGAGGCCAAGCCAAGTGAGTACATTGTCGAAACCAAAGCCAGTTAAGACAGTTGTCACTAAATCAGAGACATAATCACCAACTACATAAGCGAAGGTGAGAATGATGGTTGCGCCAAGAATCTTGGGCAGTAGGTTGAGAACCTGATCGAGCATTGCAATGGCAGGCCCAGAAATAGCCTCGATCTGAGCGACTTCAAAAGCCGAAATCGCCACAGGAATGAGAACTAAAACGTAGGCAACTGTACCAAGGATCCAAGATAGAGATTGGCGACCGTCAGTACCAGTTAGGCCAACTTTTGCGCCAAAAGCATCAACACCAGTTGCTTTAAGAACATTCGTCACTAAACGACGCACAATCTGAGCGATAAACCAGCCCACAACGCCGATAAGAACGGCTGCAAACAGGTCAGGTAAAATGAGGAGAACTTCATCAACCAAACCCTGGAGCGGTGTGAGGGTACTCTCTAAACCAAGGGTTTCAAGGATAGGAGTGAGGAAGAAGAAGAAAACGAACCAGTAAAGTGCATTACCGATAGTCTCAGTAACGCCAACGTCGTCTTTGCCATCGCCGTCGAGATCAACCATTTCTTGGTTGAGGCGTTTGTCGAGGTCAAAGCTACCAAGACCTTTAATGACAATTAACCTGACAATCGTTGCGACGAGCCAAGCGACACCGAGCCACAACGCTGCACCAAAAAGCTGGGGAACAAAGTTGGTAACTTCGCTCAGCAGCTCATTGAGAGGTGTATAAACAGCATCAAGCTGTAAGGTTTCAAGGACTGCAACGACGGTAAACAGAATGACAAACCAGAAGGTTGTGCCTGCGACCCATTTTTCAATAGGAAGGTCTGCTTTTTCGTCTGCGCCGGTTACCCAGCCAGCGATTTTATTATCGATTTCTGTTCGATTTAATAATCCTTGAACAATGGATTTAATAATGAGTGCCACGATCCAGCCAACCACCAAAATGGCGATCGCCTTCACGATATTAATTGCGTCTTCGCCGAGCAGATTTTTTAATTCATCTGGCAGAGCTAACGCAACCAACTGGTGATGGGGGATCGATGTTGGCACAAGAGAAAGGGATTCAATCAACTGTGACATCGTTTCTTAACTCAAAATTCGAGTGTTCAATTTAAAAAATGTAGCGAGAATCTATAGAGATACCTACGTGATTTTGCCACAACCATAACCTTACAAAGAAGAGGCACATTATTCACCCGCCAAAAGTCTAAATATCCAGAATTCGCTATATTTTTTGTCGTAACTTAAGGAAAATCAATTTAAAAAGGTCATTACATAACATTCATGGAAGTTTTCGAGCAATCAATCCAAGTTCGAGCCAGTGCAACTTGTATTGAGCAATGTTTTACAGATCTACCGACGATGCACCGTTGGCTAAATCCGATGTTACGTTGTGAACCTATTGGTTCGGAATGGAGCACGGCTTTAGATAGTCGGAGTCGTTTTTGGCTACGGATACCTCTAGTGAATCTGGTGCTGAATAATCGTGTGGTGGAACGGGAACCGG
>CAZXBK010000157.1:0-9720 GCA_964638765.1 uncultured Synechococcus sp.
GATATTGATGATTTGGCTGCTTACTGGCAAGTTACGCCTAATCTGAGATCTGTGTTGTTTGAGAGGATTAACGAGCGTCCGCATTACGCTGATTTGCAACTTCCCATTACCGAGGTTAAGTCTGCAATTATTTATCATCAGGAGTTTATTGCTTTTAACACTGCTGTTACTAAGCTATTTAAACAGTGGCAGAAAACAAACAAGCCTCGATTAAGAGACTTTGGGCAAGATGATAAGCCTAAAGAGTTAATTAAAATCATTGCCGAGGATTTACTCGAAACTTTTCGGGCTACTCCTTTGATAGATGCCTATGACGTGTACCAGCATTTGATGGACTACTGGGCAGAAACTATGCAGGATGACTGTTATCTTTTGGCTGCTGATGGTTGGGTGGCTGAAACCTATCGAGTGACTGAAGAGATCAAAAGCGGTAAGAAAAAAGGACAAAAGAAAGACAAAGGTTGGGCTTGCGATCTCGTACCTAAACCTTTGATTGTGGCTCGTTATTTCCCTGAAGAACAGGCTGCTATTGAGGCTCTGCAAGGAGAGCTAGAAACAAATCAGGCGACACTCGATGAACTAAACGAAGAGTATGGTGGGGAAGAGGGCATACTTAAGGATGTATCTAGTAAAAGCGATGCCCAAGAGGCATATACCCAAGCTATGGTAATGGTTTGGAGTGAGTCAGATAAGGTATCTGCTACTGCTTACAACGAAATCAGCGAAACAATAGATAACTGTGCTGCTAATCTGCGGATGCTAGAAGATCGAGATTATCTAGCTATACTGAAAAATTCTAAAGGGAAGCTATCTCTCAAAGCGGTTAAAGCTAGGTTTGACGAACTAGATTCAGGTAAAGAATATACGGTACTTGCGGACTATATAGAAACTGATAAACAACAAAAGTCGGCACAGAAAAAAGCTAAAGAACTCTTTGCTGAAATTGAACAGAAATTCTTACCCCTACTAACTAAAGATCCTTTACCCGAAAACTTGCAAGAACTTAGTGCAACAGTACGCTATTTAGACTTGCTGGACGAGCAAGCAAAAATAAAGGAAAAACTCAATGGTAAAACTGTTAATAAGAAAAGAATACCAGGACTCATCGAAGAGTTAGACAATCTAGCTTATGAAAAATATCCTCAACTTAGCGAGGATGAAGTTAGAACCCTAGTAATAGATGACAAATGGCTAACTACCTTAGCTAGTGCAATTCAAACAGAATTAGATCGGGTATCTCAAACACTTACAGGGCGCATTCGGCAATTAGCAGAACGTTATGAAACACCATTGCCCGAACTTGAGAAAGAAGTAGAAGAGTTATCTGCCCGTGTGAGCGAACATCTTAAGAAGATGGGGGCGGTATGGAATTAAAACCAGGATACAAGCAAACTGAAGTAGGAGTTATTCCAGAAGATTGGGATCTTGCCACTTTTGATAAGGTTGCCGATATTATTGACCCTCAACCAGATCATCGAACACCACCAGAAACGAGTGGAGGAGAGCCATACATAGGCATTAGCGATTTTATAGACGATACTTTTGTTGATTGGGATGGTTGTAGGAAAATTATTTCCAAAGCATTAGATAAACAACAAAAAAGTTTTCAGGTTACTAACGGAGATATCATTTTTGGCAAGATTGGAACAATTGGATTTCCCAAATTCCTGCCCATAACCTCATTCCGTTATGCACTAAGCGCAAATGTGATACTCATAAAACCTAAAATAGCACCTCACTTTTTAATGTCGTGGCTAAAATCTAGATGGATTCAGAAACAGATCGATCAAGATTTACACAGCACTTCACAGGCAGCATTTGGCATACTAAAAATGCGTAAATTGCTGATTACGCTTCCACCACCACCAGAACAAAAAGCGATCGCGACTGCTCTCTCGGACATAGATAATTTACTAGGAGTACTAGATCGACTAATAGCTAAAAAGCAGAATCTTAAACAGTCTGCAATGCAAGAACTTCTTACTGGAAAGAAACGCTTACCTGGGTTCAGTGGTGAGTGGAAAACATTAAATATGTCAGAGAAGTCAACTTTAAAGGCACGAATTGGTTGGCAAGGACTTACAACGGCAGAGTATCTAGAAAGTGGTGAATACTATCTAGTAACTGGAACTGATTTTGTAGATGGTCAGATCGATTGGTCAAATTGTTGCTATGTTGCTTATGAAAGATACATACAAGATAAAAACATCCAAATCCGCCAGAATGATATTCTGCTAACTAAAGATGGAACTATTGGTAAGGTTAGCTTTGTTGACCGCTTACCTGGCTTAACTACACTGAACAGTGGCGTGTTTGTTATACGACCAAAGAATAACGCTTATGATCCTAAATTTTTCTACTATGTTTTAACATCACAAATATTTGATGATTTCTTAGAAAAGTTACAAGCTGGTTCAACCATTTCGCATCTTTATCAAAAGGATTTTGTCACTTTTTCTTTTGTAGCACCTACAAATTTATCTGAACAAACTGCGATCGCCAATATCCTCTCTGACATGGACACGGAAATAGCTGCCCTTAAAAAACGCCGTGACAAAACCCGTAATATTAAGCAAGCTATGATGCAGGAGTTGCTTACAGGGAAAACACGACTCGTTACACCCAAAGAGACTACCAATGTCTAATAGCCCTCGCCCTCGTTCCGAACTTGAGACACAAAACCGAGTTGTCGATCTCTTTACAGACGAAAACAACCCCAACTATCTTGGGTATAAATATTTAGGCTTTTGGAAACAACGCCCAAACAATCGCCCCATCGAAACCGCATTGTTACGCCAAAACCTTAACAAAAGAGGCTATTCCGATGCTCATATTTCCGCAGCCTTACAAAGATTAGAAACCGCAGCAGATACTACGGGGGTTACTCTTTATCAAGCCAATCTTCATACCTATCAACTACTCCGTTATCCTATCCCCGTACAATTAGGAGCTGGAGAAGCCTACCAAGATGTCCACCTCATAGATTGGGAGAACATTGAAGCTAATGATTTTGGGTTAGCTGAAGAAGTTACTCTTAGAGGTGGTCACGAACGCAGACCCGATCTTGTAATTTACATCAATGGTATTGCTATTGGTGTCATCGAACTAAAACGCAGTTCGGTTAGTATCGGTGATGGGATACGCCAGCTTATTACCAATCAAGAAGAAATTTTTAATAAAGGCTTCTTTAGCACCGTACAATTAGTCTTTGCTGGTAACGATACCCAAGGACTCTATTACGGCACTACAGGCACACCAGAGAAATTGTTTGTTAACTGGAAATTGATTGAACCTAGTGATTCAGTTTCGCCTGGTTATCTGCTCGATCTTCCTCTGGCAGAAATGTGTGACAAGTCCCGCTTGATGGACATGATTCGTAATTTCATTGTCTTCGATGCAGGTCAAAAGAAAGTCCCCCGTCCCCATCAATTCGTAGGTATTAAAAAAGCTCAAGAACGAATTCGCACCCAAGAAGGTGGAGTAATTTGGCATACCCAAGGTAGTGGGAAAAGTATTCTCATGGTGCTACTAGCAAAATGGCTACTAGAACACGATCCTGATGGTCGGATCTTAATCATTACCGATCGCGATGAACTCGACAGACAAATTGAGGGGGTAATGAAAAATACGGGTGTTGTTAGCTCTGATTCTGATACCCCATCACCTCGTATCACTTCTAGAGCGCAGTTTGTAGAAAAGCTCTCTGCTGCCAATCCTCGTTTACTCTGCGCCCTAATTCATAAGTTTGACCTCGATCTTAAAGGCGATCCCCCTCCAATTCACGGTCGTTTCTATGTATTTGTTGATGAGTGTCACCGTACTCAAGGGGGCGATCTCAATAAACAGATGAAGCGTTGGCTAGCTAATGCTATTTTCATTGGTTTTACAGGTACACCGTTGCTTCGTAAAGATAGAAAAGCCACTCGTGAAGTTTTTGGGACTTACATTCACACCTATAAATTTAAAGAGGCGGTTGAAGATAAAGTAGTCCTAGATTTAAAATACGAAGCTCGTAACGTCCCCCAACGCTTAACTTCACAACAGGCGATCGATGACTGGTTTGAACAAGCAACTAGAGGACTTAATAAATTTCAGCGTGCCATTTTGCGTAAAAGCTGGGCAACGATGGAAAAACTAATGAGTTCGGGTGAACGTAAAAATAGAATTGTGGGAAGTATTATTCATGACTTTAGAGTACTTCCTCGACTAAACAGCGATCGCGGAACGGCTATCTTAGTTGCAGCATCAATTTACGATGCCTGTCATTATTTCCGTCTCTTTCACAATACTCCTTTTGGCAAATACTGCGGTATCGTGACCTCTTATCAACCAAACCATAACCAGATCTCTCGCGAATCTGAAGATAGCGACGAGCGTTATAAATACGATACCTACACCGAGTTCGTACTAAAAGGCGAAACCACAAAACAATATGAAACAGAAATCAAACGTCGCTTTAAATATGAACCAGCAAACTGCAAATTAATAATTGTGGTCAGTAAGCTATTAACTGGTTTTGATGCTCCTTCCTGTACTTACATTTATCTCGACAATCAAATGAGAGATCATACTCTCTTCCAAGCTATTTGTCGCACCAATCGCTTAGACGGGGATGATAAAGATTTTGGCTATATCGTAGATTACAAAGAACTATTTGGAGAGGTGCAAAACTCCATTGCGGTCTATAACTCTGACGATCTCGATCTTGAAGAAGGTTGTAAAGATAACAACATCACTATCAAGGATTGTGTTGAGGAAGGAAAAGACAAATTAGATAAAGCTCGTGAAGCTTTGAGCTACTTATGCGAATCAGTGGCACACCCCAAAGAGATAGAGCAATACCTGCATTACTTTTGTGGTGATGTCAACGATCCCAATGCTCTTACAACAACAGAACCACTACGAATTACTTTTTATCAATCAGTTGCGACTCTGGTTCGAGCCTATGGGACAATGGCGCGTTATTTAGAAGATGCTTACTCAAGTGTTGAGATTGCCACCATACAACAAGAAGTAAGATTCTATAGCGATACGCGATCGGCAATCAAACAATACTCTAATGAGGAATTAGATGTGAAGCCCTACGAGGCTGACATGCGCCATCTAATCAATACTTATATTCAGGCAGATTCACCTGAGACACTAGGTAACTTAAGCTCACTCTCTCTTACACAAGCCATCATTGAGACTGGTATCCATGATGCAATCGCTCAAAAACTTAACCGCAAAGGAAATTTATCAAATAATGCGATCGCTGAAGCTATCATTAATAATGTTCGCACCACAATAGTTCGCGATCAGCTTACCGATCCCAAATTCTATGAAGAAATGTCTGTACTATTGGACGATCTGATTCAACAAAAACGTAATGATACTGCCTCATACGAGCAATTTCTGATAGACGCGGAAGCCTTGATTAATCGCTTGGCTAGACAACAACCCGATGTAAATATTCCTGCTACACTACAAGGTCAAACTGAAGCAATAGTACTCTTTAATAACTTAGCAAGTATTCCAGCCACTACATTTCAATGCCCCGAAGACGAAGAAGAAAAAGCTGCTCTAGCTCTCTTAATAGATCGCACTGTGCGCGCTCGTGCACCTGCTGGTTGGAAAGGTGACGATACTAGGGAAAGACAGGTTCTTAATGCTATATTCCGTCTAATGTCACGCGATCGCCAAGCAACCCAAGCAATCTTTGACATCATCAAAAATCAAGATAATTACTGATGAGCGAAACTATTCAAATCGGAGAAATCCCCATCAAAGTAACACTCAAGGATGTTGAGAATGTTCATCTTTCAGTCCACCCTCCTGATGGTCACGTTAGTTTAGTAGCACCAACCTCTACTCGCTTAGACGTTGCTCGTGCCTATGCAATCAGTAAGTTGAATTGGATTCGTCAACAACAACACCAATTTCAAAATCAAGCAAGAGAAACACCTAGACAGTTTATAGAAAGAGAAAGCCATTATCTTTGGGGACGGCGGTATCTGCTATCTGTCGTGTACCAGAATGTCAAACCTTATGTCACTTTCGATCACAAGCGAATTTTCCTTTATGTTCGCCCTGATAGCGATGTAGTCAAGCGGGCTGAAGTATTTCACAATTGGCATAAGTCTCTCCTTCATGAAGCCATCCCATCGATGATAGAAAAATGGTCAAAGAAATTAGGCGTTAAAATTACGAATTATTATCTCCAGAGGATGAAAACAAAGTGGGGAAGCTGTAATCATCAAGCACGCCATATTAGACTCAACACAGAGTTAGTCAAAAAGCCAAAGGATCTACTCGAATATGTCATTGTTCACGAGCTAGCTCATCTAATCGAACCAACTCATAGCGATCGTTTTGTCTCTATCCTTGACGAATACTATCCAACCTGGCGCGAGGCCAGCGCTGAACTGAACGAACTACCTTTAACTGCTGATACTTGGAACGTCTGAAAACAATGTACATAGGACGAAATTTCTTCTAGTTTTGCGATCTCCAAATATCCAAACAAAAATATCAACCCATTGCTGCAATCCTTTGTAGCGAAGATTTTGTTTAGTATTAACTCCTAAATATTAATTTGTTTCTGATATTCTCGCATCTCAGCAAAGGATAAAAAACACCTGTGACACCAACCATCGATCCACATCGCAGGAATCTGAAACCTTGCCTTACAGTTTGGACATTCCGATAACAACCTCAACTGATGCTTGTGACACCTATCCGTCTGCTTAAACTGCCATTCAATCTGATGACAGGAGTTTTCTACATAACAAACAGCACACAAACGAATTGGACTTAAATTCATGCCAACTCCTTTCGGCGGCTTGCCCTCGAATGGGGGTAACATCTGCTCTAATCTATCAACTTCAATTCCAATTACTTTTGCCAAAGCCTTTACCTGCTCTCGATTTGGAGGTGGATTAAACCTAAACTTCTCCCAGCGCCCAATAATCGCACCCAGACTACTAATTTTCCCCAACTGAGTCGGACTAAGCTCATTTGCTCTTCTAAACCGACCTAAATAATGACTAATGCTTTCCCCTTCCAAAGGCTAAACTAAAAACCACCAAGGTTGAATCTCTTCAACTTCCATTACTTATACTCTCCTGCCACTTCTTTGAGAGTCGCTAAATCTATCTTTGATAAACCCTTCTTCAAAGCCCTAATTGCAGCTTCTCGCAGTACCATATCCAGCAAACCGATATAACCCACTGTGGCTTCTCCCAAAACTTTCATCATCCTTTTCCCCGTTAAATTAGAAGCAACGGGCAATTTTAAAATATCTCTTTCCCAAATAGTCACAGCCTCAACAAAATCATTCCCCGACAACTTTCCAAAACGATGACAAGCGCGAAAACGATTATAAACTTGCTCGTCTTTCTTAATTACCGCATCTAAACGATCTGTTCCCACTAAGACTACGGCAATGCTAAGTTTGTCAAAAATGTCCCTAACTTCAGCAAATGTCTTGGGCTTCAAACGATCCGCCTCATCAATAATCAGCATTTCAACACCGCACTTTTTTAGTACTCGCAACATGCGATCGTGAATCTCTGCGACAGTACCTTTTGTCATCTGATATTTGAGATGTTCGATAATCGCCTTGAATAGATCCTTTGCACCACACTCTTGAGGAATCTGAATATAAACTACTGGTACGATTGGTGGTTTTCCTGTTTCTTGTATTGGCTTATGTCTTAGACGGTATCAATTACAAGCAATAGTTTTACCTGTTCGCGATTCTCCAACTACACGACAAGATTGCCTTGCTTGGCGTTTTCCTTCTAACCATTTATGGAGAACTTCAACTTGTTTTAAAGTGACAACGTTCTTTTTATTCAAACGCTTAATCTCAGCTTGTAACTTGTCACTAGGAAGTTCTATCTTTCCTAACTGCTGTGCTACTTCTTTGGCATTTGGTGTAGTCATAATTTAAAACCCGTAATCATCTAATAAGTCTTCGTAATCTAATACCTCGACGTTGGGTACTTCTTTATTTACTGGGACTATTTCCTCTTCTTCTGTCTCATCAGAAATCTGATTTTGATTCATGTTTTTTGGTAAAGATAATTCTGCTTGTTCCTCTTTTTGTCTTTGCTTGCGAGTTTTTTTGTCTGGAGGAGTAAATAAATCGCGATCACGTATCTCGTTTAAAATCGAGCGATTACTAATAGTTTTTCCAGCTTCTCGCACCTTACGACTAATAGCCCTAGCTTCATCCAGAGAAATAGTTTCCGTTTCCAAATCT
Organism: uncultured Synechococcus sp.; assembly: GCA_964638765.1. Taxonomy (GTDB): domain Bacteria; phylum Cyanobacteriota; class Cyanobacteriia; order Cyanobacteriales; family MRBY01; genus MRBY01. The sequence goes on from CAZXBK010000157.1 coordinate 8,246, forward strand.
TGAGCAAAAGCCCTTGCCAGAAATACTTCTTTATCTCCTTCTTGGCGATAAACCAAAACTTCCGTGATATCTCTGGGTTCATACCTTAGAACAATTGTTTCACCTGCATAGCCAGCTAAATATTCGCCCCGATACATCAGGTTTTCAAACTGGATATAGCCACCTCTTTGTATCCTCCGTCTGGCTTGCTTCATCAAACAAATATCCAATTCCCTAATAGAGAGAGCATTTGGTACAGTAATCAAACCCGATTCCCATCTTTGAAACCTTGTTTGATCTCCCATTCGTGCATCAAGACGTTGATTGTAGTTATCTACGATATAACGAACAACTTTCCTCTCTAATTCTCGCAAGGTAAGACAAGCATCTTTTTCAACACTCTCTGGACGTTCCTGTACGTTTGAACCTGTGTATCCAGGTAAAGTTGAAAATAGCTCGGTGTTAAAGGTTTTAAAGGGGCGTTCTACAATCCCACCTTCAGACGGGCGATCTCGTAAATGAGTTACGAACCCTAACTGGACAGAAATCTGATTGAGATGGTTGGAACGAAAATCTTTACCTCCATCAGTGTAGAAATGCTGAGGCAAGCCATAAGTTCCCCATTCTTCATGTAACTCGTACTCTGCGCTGTAATTCTTGGGCAAAATTGCATGTCGCAAAGCTAACGCCACCACATTGGAACTTGGAGCATCAAAACCAAGATTGATACCCACGATGCAACGAGAATAAGTATCAATAACAGTTGTTAGCCAAGGACGACTCAAAAGTTCTCCATATTTATCTACTAGCAATACATCAGCACGAGTATGGTCACACTGCCAGACATGATTACTGTATTCAACTGATAAATCTTGTCCTGCACGAGTCTTCACTGATAATTGTGTTCCACGCCAGCCAGGAGAACGAATACTTTTAGCTTGCTTTTGTTTATCTATCAAAGGTTGCAGAACTCGATATACCGTCATGTGGGAAGGAGCTTTAAGACCTAACTCCTGTGCTTTGATTTTGGTTCTCAGATAAACCTGCTTGCGCGTAATTCTCTTACTACCTTTGTTTCCACTTTGATAAGTCTTGAGAATAAACTCTTCTAATTCAGAATTAATTCTGTGACTTCCCTTGTCCGCACGTTTGGTTTGAGTCAGAGCAGCTAAACCCTCTTCCTCCCACTTTTTTACTAGCCGTTGGACTGTTCGTTTAGATTTACCTAGTTTTTTTGCTGCTTCATTTAATTTTTTGCCATAGGTTTTGCGATCGCATGGCTCAAGTAGGGTTTGAATCACTTCTAGTTTCAACTTTGCTTGTTCATCTAACTCGCTGACAACTTCGTTTGATTCTTGCTCAATTACTGAATTTTTATCTTCAATAGCATCAGTCATTTTTTACAATTATGTTTAATTGCAACATATAAGTATTGTAAGTCTAAAGCGACATAGAGTTTGTTAAATAACATTAAAAAGCTGAAGATAGTTGGTTTC
>CAZXBK010000158.1:0-9673 GCA_964638765.1 uncultured Synechococcus sp.
CACTAAATCCCCTTCGACTTCCTTGGGATTGACGAAATGGGTCATGCCAAATTTCTCGGCGATCGCCTGTTTATCGTCATTAATATCCACGCCAATGATCATATCTGCGCCGACTATTTTTGCGCCTTGGATCACGTTTAGGCCGATGCCACCGAGACCAAACACAATTACCTTTGCGCCTGCTTCAACTTTGGCGGTATTAATCACCGCACCAATACCAGTGGTGACGCCGCAACCGATATAGCAAACTTTATCGAAAGGAGCATCTTCCCGAATTTTGGCAAGGGCAATTTCAGGGACAACGGTGTAATTGGCGAAGGTGGATGTGCCCATGTAGTGGAAAATCGTTTCGCCATCTTTGGAAAAGCGCCCCGTGCCGTCAGGCATTAGACCCTTACCTTGGGTTGCTCGTACTGCTTGGCAAAGATTGGTTTTGAGACTCAGGCAATATTCACACTCGCGACATTCAGGAATGTATAGCGGAATCACATGGTCGCCGGGCTTCAGGCTTTTGACGCCTTTTCCTACTTCAACGACAATTCCTGCTCCCTCGTGACCAAGGATGGCTGGAAATAAACCCTCTGGATCAGCCCCTGACAGAGTATAGGCATCGGTATGACACACCCCTGTCGCTTTAATTTCAACTAGTACTTCGCCAGCCTTGGGCGGTTCTAGCTGTACGGTCTCAATCGTGAGGGGGGCTTTAGCTGAGTGGGCGATCGCCGCTTTAACGTCCATGGGTTTCCAAACTCCTGCGCTGAGCTTTTCTTGTTTTTAATGTACCGATGGATGACGTTTTGAGCTGACGACTGCATTGATAAGTTACGTTAGGGAAAATTGCGGCGATCGCCCTTGTTTCAAATCACTGTCTCGGTAAAAACACTGTGATACAAGGAAAAAGAGCTGTATTTAGTTTTATGTGTGTGAGGAGTTTCGTGATAATGCAGAAGAAAATTATGTTTGCGGCAGGCCTGAGCCTTTTGGCGATCGCCGGATGTGGTGGGGATACCGCGACGACAGAATCAGAATCGGGTGCAGAAACCGCAAGTACCGGGCAGGAAGCCCCTAAACCACCCGCGAGAAACACCCAAACTGTGGCGATCGCCGACAGTGACGTGAGTATCAATTTTCCCAAGGGCTGGTACGAAAATCCTGAAGAATACCCCTATGATTTGCAATATTTCTCAAAAAATCAGCGGATGAATACAGGCGTGTTTCTCTACAACACCAATGATTTTGCATCCACGATTGATGCGGAGGCGATTTTAGAGCTGCAAGTTGAAGATCTTCGTTCAAAGCGCGATAACTTTACGGAAATTCAGCCCCTTACCACGACAGATTTACCTGACAAAATCGTTACTACCACTGTCTTTTCCGGTGAAAAGGAAACATCGGCTTTCTACTACAAATTTACGGTGGTTGAATTTAAAGATAGTCCTGAACTTCTTGCGGTGACTTTGCAAGTGGCATTCCCCAGCGAATGGGACAAGAGCCGACCAATCCTTGAAGACATTACTCAATCTTTGGCGATCGCCCCTTCTGCCACACCAGAGTCTACCGAGGAAGTTGAAACACCTGACGAAGCTCCATAAATAACAGAGTAAAAACCATTCGCAACTATAAATATTTAACTCCTCCTACTGCATTGAATTAGGGGGATTTTTTATGGGCGATCGCCCCATTTTTTAATGACTCCAGACATCAATTAAAGTTGGTTTTTCACCAGAGAGAAGACTCGTCAAAATATGTTTATGCTCTTTGGCGTAAAACTGAAAATGCCATTGGGTCATGCCGTAGAGGAAACCCAGAAAAAGAGGAGAAACTGTAATGGCTCCCCAGCACAGTATTGCAGAAAGGAATCCGATAATGCACAACGCGGCAAAACCAACTTGGTAAAAGTCTGAATTGCGGAGACGTAGGGTTCCAGCAAGTTTGGTTTGGCGATCGCCGCCCGTCAGTTGTCCTTCAAACCGAAAACAAAATTGTTTCATTGCCTTTGGCCCAACAAAACGGATTTTGCCTTGCTCGCAATCCCCCCGGTAGTAACGGGTAAGTTGATGTTTCTTCGATAGCACTAAATCATTCTGTAAGGCTTGGGCAATGTGCTCGCGGGCGATCGCCACATCTATCGGTAAATCAATCTCAATGTGGCGGTATAGGTGAAATAAGTCTTGGATGGCTCTAATCATTTTTGTAGCGTGAGCAACTTCCCTAGACTTCAATCGCATAGCGAAACTTTACGGGAAAAGAAAGGCACTCACCTTCAAATCTTTCGAGTTATTTTTTTGTTATACCGTCAGAAAACCGTCTTATTCAATAAGGTGTTCTTGCAACTACGCGGCGATCGCCAACAAATTATTTTCTAAATTAAAATCAAAGTGTTGTTGATGCAGAGATAACAATGAAAAATCTTAAACCATCTCTTAAAAGATTTTTGTTGGGTAGCGGCGCTGGACTTTTCTGTGGCTCAATCGCTTGGAGTTATTCGGCTTATGCCCATGTTTCCGTTTCTCCACTACAAGCTATTCTCGGTCTTTTGTTTATGACAACCTCTTGTGGCGTGGTTGCGGCGATCGCCGATATTGATGCTCTGATGGAACGTATTCCTCCTTTTTAAGGATAGAAATTGGGGCGATCGCCGGAATTTAGAAAATCAAAGACCATTTATTCATGACTATTGTGAGTCCACTTCGCTAAGGTGGCAATCATGATCTGATTAGTTCACGTTAGCATAGAATTAAATGCGTATTGAGTGTTTAAACCATGCTTGACCTCACCCGAGATATCCGCTCCCTCACCGAATTTAAGCGCAACACTAGCGAACTTGTTGAAAATCTGAAGCGTACCAAACACCCTCTAGTCCTGACAGTGAATGGTAAAGCTGAGTTGGTGGTGCAGGATGCTGAATCTTACCAAGCCCTCCTTAATGCCGCAGAACTGATCGAAACATTGAAAGGTATCAAGCGTGGTTTAAATCAGATGCAAACAGAGGAAGGTAGACCTGCAGAAGACTTTTTCACTGAGATGTTCGAGCAACTAGACGAAGTGTAATGTCTGAAAAGTATCGAGTCATTATTCAGCCCGAAGCAGAACAGGGAATTAAGCAAGCATATTATTGGGTAAGCAAATATTCGCCACGCCAAGCTCGCCAATGGCTAGAGGGCATTTATCAAGCGGTAATGTCTTTGGAGAAAATGCCTCTACGATGTTCTTTGGCGTTTGAGAATAATTTCTTTGAAGAAGAAATCCGTCAACTGCTCTACGGCAAAGGGAAAATACCTATCGCATCTTGTTTACAGTTATCGATGAGACAGGTACAGTACAAGTTCTACATGTTCGCCATACTTCTCAAGAACCTATCTCCCCTAATGATGAGGAAGAGTAGAAGGCGATCGCCCTTATTGATTATTCTCTTCGTTTAAAAGCCCTAAAACTTCATCGCACCAATCCACCCAGCTTTGCTCAAAACGAATTCCCCGCAACAAAGTCATATAGCGATATTTATCCATTTTTGTCGGCTCCTCTTCAAGAAAGTGACCATGCTTAAGGTAGAAATTTTTACTTTCTAGATAGTGCTCAAATCGCTGGATATGAAATTGTCGCCGTCGTTCCAGTTCGACAATGGTTCGCTCCCTCGGTACATGAGGGGCAAGCAAAATTCTCACCATCAAATCTTCACGAATTACGGTCGGTTCTGTCGGTTGCAGACACCAGTCCAACACTTTTTGGTGTCCTGTTGCTGTGATGGAATAGATTTTTTTATCGGGCTTTCCTTCTTGGGGGATAACAGTGCGCTCGACTAATCCTGCTTTTTCCATTTTTGTTAGTTCGCGGTAAACCTGCTGCTGGCTAGCGTTCCAATAACAACTAATCCCATCTTCAAAGCGTTTACTAATGTCGTAGCCGCTGGAGGGGTTGTTGAGGAGGAGCGTCAAAATTGTGTGAACTAAAGCCATCAGGTGTTTGGGGAAATATCGCAGGAAATGAAGTTGACATATTCAATAAGTTGAGTATAAGCTACGGACAGAATATTCAACAAGTTGCATAACACTTTGTTGTATACAAACATTTTGGGTATTAGGCTATGCTTGCGGAAGGAAAACAGCTCTCTGACATATCATCCAGTCAAGCGTCTGAGGACTCTTCCAGTGATGAAAAGGCAGTGTCTAATACTCCGAAAAAAGGGTGGAGTCGTTTATGGTTTTTGGGTCTAATTCCACTCGGGGCGATCGCCTTCTTTTTCTTCCAGCCCCAACCCCCATCGTCTGAGGCGGAAGAGGACGCAAGCCAAGTTGCCGCCGAAAAAGCTTTGCCTGTGAGTATTGCAACCATCGAAGCGGTAAATAGTTTTCAGTCTGAACGAATTTATACGGGCGAAATCGTGTCGGGACGCAGTAGTGATTTGGGGTTTGAGCAGGGCGGTACTGTCGTTAGTTTGCTGGTGGATGAGGGGGCAAAAGTAACCAAGGGTCAACTCCTCGGACAACTGGATACCCGCAGTTTGCAAGCCCAAAAGGAACAGCTCATCGCCCAACGAAATCAAGCTTTTGCCCGACTGACAGAATTACGAAATGGGGCGCGATCAGAAGATATTGCGGTGGCTCAGGGGGCGATCGCCGATATTGAATCTCAGATTGAGTTGGCTCGACTCAAAACGCAACGGCGGGAAGAATTGTACGAAGCGGGGGCGATTTCCCTAGAGGTATTCGACCAAGAACGGTTAAGTGAGGCATCGTTGCAAAGTCGGTTGGCGATCGCCCAGAGTGAGTTGGAACGTCTGCAAAATGGCACAAGGCCAGAACAGATTGCGGCGCAGGCGGCTCAAGTGCAACAGCTCGATGCTCAGATTAAGCAGGTCAATATTCAGATTTCTAAAAGTCGATTATTTGCACCCTTTAGCGGTACGGTCGGCGATCGCCTTGTGGATCAGGGCACAGTGGTCGGCGTTGGTAGTCCGGTATTTCGCTTGATTGAAGGGGGACTGCCGGAAGCCCATATCGGGATCTCGCCAGAAATCGCGCAAACATTGCAGGAAGGCTCTTCTCAACAGGTGCAAGTCGGTAGTCAATTCTTCAATGCAACCATTGTTAGTCTTTTGCCAGAGCTGGATGAAACCAGTCGAACTGTAACAGCAATTTTGCAAATCACTAATGCCAATCAAGCCTTGCGGGTAGGTGAAACAGCCAAACTCAAGATCACAGAAACCCAACAGATGGAGGGTTTTTGGGTGGCCTCTACAGCCTTGATTCCCGGTGAAAGAGGTCTTTGGTCAATCTTTGCAGTGAATGATGCTGGCGATAATTATGCAGCTTCACGGCGGGATGTGGAAGTGCTCCATACCGAAGGCGATCGCAGTTTAGTGCGTGGGTTACTCGAAGAAGGCGATCGCATTATCACTAGCGGCACTCACCGCATTGTGAACGGTCAAGCTGTGCAAATTCAATAAATTCAAAAACTTAGATCTCCGACTTCTTGTACTGCGAAAACAACGATTGTAATTTTGTCTCAGAAGTCGGAGATCTGTCCCCATATCGCGGATCTCAAGACCAAAAAAATAAACCATGTTCAATCTGTTCTACCGCAATACCCAACTACTCATCCTGACCCTCGTTTTAATCGTGGTTTGGGGGATGTCTGCATTCTTGACCTTGCCCCGCATGGAAGACCCAGAATTGGTACAGCGGTTTGGAACAGTGACTACCCTTTTTCCTGGCGCAACACCCGAACGCGTCGAAGCTTTGGTCACCGAAAGAATCGAAGAAGAGCTATTTGAAATCGAGGAAGTGCTCAGCCTTGTTTCCACTTCCAGTAGCAATATTTCCATCATTCAGGTGGAGCTGGCGGAAAGTGTTACCGATGTGGAGCCAGTGTGGTCGGAGGTTCGCAGCAAGTTAGATGATGTTGCGCCATTACTTCCCAGCGATGCCCTAGAGCCAGAGTATCAAGACGGTACAGCCTCGGCAAATGCGCTGATTTTGGGATTAACTTGGGAGCTGGAGAGTGAACCCAATTACAATATTTTGCGGCGCATCGGTGAAAGCCTTTCGGATCAGATTCGCGCTTTGCCAGGGACAAAAGAAGTAGAACTATTTGGCGATGTCCCCGAAGAAATCCGCATTAATATTACGTCAGCGGAATTGGCGCGACTTGGTTTAACGCCCCAAGGTTTAGCTCAGCAAATTCGGGCGAGTGATGCCAAGGTTGCAGCGGGACAACTGCGCAGTAGTGATACAGAATTGCTGATTGAAATCGATAGTGCTCTAGATTCTTTGGCGCGCATCCGGGAAATCCCCATCAAAATCGACCGCACCGGACAAACCCAAACCCTCGGCAACATCGCCCAAATCGAAAAAGATATCGAAGACCCCGCCTCAGAAATTACGTTTATTAATGGTCGTCCGGCGATCGCCCTTGCAGCGACGGTGGAATCAAACTATCGGGTGGATTTGTGGGCGGAAACAGCAAAAAAAGTAGTGGGAGAATTTGAAGCGAACCTGTCCGATGGCATTGAGTTGCACACCGTTCTCGACCAAAGTATTTACGTCAAACAACGGCTAGAGGGTGTCATTGCAAACCTGATTCTTAGTTCCAGCTTGGTAATTGCAATTTCGTTGGTAATGCTTGGCTGGCAGTCGGCACTCATCGTCGGGGCAGCCCTGCCACTCGCAACCCTAATGGTGTTTGGGTTTATGGGCGCACTCAACATTCCGCTGCATCAGATGTCCGTCACGGGCATCATCATTGCGCTGGGATTGCTGATTGATAACGCGATTATTGCCGTGGACGAAGTGCAACACAGTCTGGCGAAAGGTGCCACTCCTTCCCAGGCAGTCCATGAAACGGTCAAACATTTATTTGTGCCGCTGTTGGCATCGACCCTCACCACAGTGCTGGCTTTTTGTCCTATCGCTCTGTCACCGGGCGCGACCGGAGAATTTATTGGGGCGATCGGCTCAACGGTAATTTTGGCAGTCATCAGCTCACTATTCCTCTCGCTGACAGTGATTGTTGCATTAATTGCAAAGCTCAATGCATGGTTACTGCACCGCGCGCCTTGGCAATGGTTGCAATCGGGTTTTGCGAACCGAGATTTAACAAAAGCCTATGACTGGAGCCTCAATCAACTCTTCCGTCGTCCTTGGCTGACCATCGGCATTTGTTTGATTTTGCCGATTCTGGGTTTTAGTCAATTTGGCAAACTCGACCAGCAGTTTTTCCCGCCAACAAACCGCGACCAATTTCAAATCGAATTCAGTATGCCTGCCGCCACGGCGATCGCCGAAACCCAGAAACAAGCAATGGCAGCGCGGGATTTAATCATTGACCAACATAGCGATATCGATGAAGTGCATTGGTTCTTCGGGAAAAGTGCTCCGGCATTCTTCTATAACGTCATTGAGGATCGCGAGAATGCACCGAACTATGCCCAGGCAGTGGTGCAGCTAAATTCCACCGACACGTTGCAGCAAACCATTCAAGAATTGCAGGTTGAATTAGACGAGGCATTCCCTGAAGCGCAAGTTTTAGTGCGACAACTGGAACAAGGGCCACCTTTTGAAGCACCCATTGAACTGCGGCTATATGGCTCCGACTTTAATCAACTCCGGGAAATTGGCAACGAGCTGCGGGGCGAACTCGCAAAAATGGATCAAGTGATTCATACCCAGGCAGACCTCTCAGAAGTGGTGCCGAAATTATCTTTACAAGTAGACGAAGTGCAAGCCCGTCGAGTTGGTTTAGACTATGCAACCATCGCTAATCAATTGCAGACATTGCTTGAGGGTGCGGTTGGTGGTTCCGTCCTGGAAGATACCGAAGAGTTGCCAATTCGGGTGCGGGTAGTAGATGGCGATCGCCAAGACCTCGATAAAATTAAATCCCTGAATTTGGTCTCGCCCACCACCGGAGACATTGTGCCCCTAGGGGCGATCGCCACCGTTGATTTTGTGCCGAGTTTGGCCCAGATTAACCGTTATGACAGCGAGCGCGTGAATACGGTCCAAGGGTTTCTAGAAGCTGGAGCTTTACCCGCCACGGTCCTCGGCAAATTTAATCAGCACCTCGAAGATATCAACTTTGAATTACCCCAAGGATATCGCCTAGCTTTCGGTGGGGAAGCCGATGCCCAAGGTTCAGCGGTCAGCAATCTTTTAGGAACTGTCGGCGTCCTATTTGTGATGATGGCAGCGACTCTCATCTTGTCGTTCAACTCCTTTGGTTTTGCCGTCCTCATTGGTACAGTCGCCGTCTTCACGATTGGACTAGCAGCCCTCGCCCTATTCATTTTCGACTCGCTGTTTGGCTTCACTGCAATCCTCGGCAGCCTTGGTTTAATGGGACTCGCGATTAACGACTCCATCGTTGTCCTTGCCGCCCTCCGGGAAGATCCCGAAGCAAAACTCGGCAATTATCGCGCCACCGCAAAAGTTGTACTCCAAGCCACCCGCCACGTTCTCGCCACAACTTTTACGACCATTGTCGGCTTTACTCCACTAATGCTGGACCCCACCGGATTTTGGCCTCCATTGGCGATCGCCCTTGCGGGAGGGTTAGGTGGTGCAACCTTACTGGCTTTGTATTACATTCCTGCGGCCCACATTTTATTGATGCGCAGCAAAGGTTCAAAAAAGAGTCCAGCTCAGTCAGAGACGGCATCTCCCATCACCCACGAATATGCAACGATCAAAAATTCTTAGTATGAAAAAGGCGATCGCCGTATCCATTTTCAAGTGATAAATAGCTCCTCAATCATCCCGCATTCAAAGCAGGAGAGAATCGCTAGAATAAAACGAATTTGTATCGTAAATTGTCTGTGGTTGAGAGAAATCTATGGGTGTATCGCGTTGGATGTGGGGTCTGCTGGGTAGTGCAGTCATCTTCTCTGGTACAAATATCACCACTGCCCAAGACTTCTCTGTGTCGCCTACTCTTCTCGCTCAATCAACACAAATCACTGATGCAGCTCGGTTATTTAATGAAGGGCAGGCTGCTTTCAAGCAAGGAACTTTGGAAGGGTATCAAGAAGCAATTATTCTTTATCAAGAAGCCTTAGAAGCTTACAAACAAGAAGAGAATTTATCGAAGCAAGCTTTAGTAAGTAATGAACTCGGAGTTGTTCTGTATCAATTGGGTGAAGTTCGTCTTGCCATTGAATATTTTCAAAGCTCTCTACCCTTAATGCGGGCGGTGGGCGATCGCAGTGGTGAAGCAGCTACCCTCACAAATATTGGAGCGGTCTACTCTGCATTAGGGGAAAAACAGCAAGCCCTCGACTATTACCAACAAGCTTTACCCTTAATACGGGCGGTGGGTGATCGCAGTGGCGAAGCCATTACCCTCAATAATATTGGTCTGGTCTACTCTGATTTAGGAGAAAAACAGGAAGCCCTCGACTATTACCAACAAGCTTTACCATTGTCTCGGGCGGTTGGCGATCGTAATGGTGAAGCTCGGCTCCTCAATAATATTGGTCAGCTCTATTCTGATTTAGGAGAAAAACAGGAAGCCCTCGACTTTTTCCAGCAAGCTTTACCATTGTCTCGGGCGGTGGGCGATCGCTATGGTGAAGCTCGGCTCCTCAATAATATTGGTCTGGTCTACTCTGATTTAGGAGCAAGTCGGGAAAGAGTCTAGTTCTCCCAACTAGCCGTACCCTTATAAAAGGCGGCGGTCG
>CAZXBK010000159.1:0-9503 GCA_964638765.1 uncultured Synechococcus sp.
GTCTTGTAGAGGTAGCTATCAAAAGTTAGCTCTTGAACATCGATGTCTGCACACATTTCGACGAACGCTTCACGAGTTGCATCGGAACGGTAGAAGACACGTTGGAGAATGTCGAGTACGAGGTAAGTTGCACCGTACTTCTTATCCCAAAGCTTGAGGTAACGCTTAAGGTCGGCCTCAGTGGGAACAGTTTGACCGTTGTTGGAAGCTTCAACGATGACTTCTGCACACATACGAGCAGACTTTGCAGCGAAGTAAATACCTTCACCGGAGGACTTGGTTACAGTACCTGCTGCATCACCGACGAGAGCAACGCGACCAACTACACGACGAGGTCTGGGGTGCTCAGGAATGGGGTGAGCTTCAACGCGAATGATTTCGCCACCTTCGAGGCGCTTCGCTGCGCGGGCACGGATGCCAGCTTGGAGTTTCTTAATTTTGGCTTGGTTCACCTTCATGGTGCCAGTACCCACTGCAACGTGGTCGTACTTGGGGAATACCCATGCATAGAAGTCAGGAGAAACATCGTCGCCGACGTACATTTCTGCAAGCTCTTCGTAGTATTCCATCTTGTCTTCGGGAAGACGGATACGCTCTTGGAAGGCGATCGCATAGTTGTAGTCACCAGCATCGATTGCTTTAGCGACACGGGAGTTCGCACCATCAGCACCGATTACGAGGTCAACCTTAAGGGTCTTCATTTCGCCCTTAATTTGACCTTTGGAGTGATCAGAATAGTGGAGAGTGTAGGGATCCTTATCGTTGGTGGGGATCTCTAACTTAAATACTGTGCCGTTAATGAGAGTTGCGCCAAGTTCCGCAGCACGGTTACGCATGAAGCTGTCCATTACCTCACGACGACACATGCCGATGTACTCGTCATCTTTGAGGGTTTGACCAATACTGACCTCAACATTAGAGGGGGAGATCAGTTTCATCTTGCGTACACGACGGTCGATGATTTCGGGGGGAAGATCGAACTCGTCCACCATGCATAGGGGAATTGCGCCACCACAAGGCTTGGCGTTATCCAGTTTGCGCTCGAAAATGTAAGTTTCGATGCCCGCTTTAGCTAAAATTTCAGCGGCGGAAGATCCAGCAGGGCCTCCTCCGACGACAGCAACCCGTAGTACCAATGCTATTTCCTCGTCTCATGAACTATACGATGCGCATCGTATCACGCCCACTTTGCTCGATGCCTGCGGAATCGAGAGATCCTGACAATCTTGCAATAGACCGTAACAACTCCGTAACGAAAGTTAATGTATCCACCTCAAAGGCGATGTGCTCAGTAGGCGATCGCCTATGTTCTATCTTTTGGTGAGGACGTAGATTTGGTCATCGCGATTTTTACCACTGCAATCAAAATGCCAAGTACGGTTGCGCCCGCAGCGAAGGCACTTAATCCCGCTAAAATTCGGGGCCCCCAAAGACGACGAGTTGTGTCTTGAATAAATTCGCTGTAGGAGCCTGCGTAAACAAGAAAACCTTCAATGGCATTTACCTGCTCGCCTCTGCTGTCACCTGTCATTACCTCGCCAACTAAATTTTCCCCAACAATTATGAGTCGTTGTCCGGGGTTGATGTAATTGAGTTGATTGTCGCGTTTCCAGTTGCGGGTGCGGTAATCGTCGTTGGTCAAGGCGATTTGAGTGTCTTCGAGATCCAGCAGGATTCTCAGGGGAGTCCACAAACCATTACCGTCAACATAAGCGAGATACTCATTGTTTCTTCCCTTGATCGGATTGTCGGGACTGGCGATCGCCACTAAAACCATTGGTTCACCGCTTTGTACTGTGGCAAGTTCGGTACTGTTGGTGACTGGCGGTAAATCAATAAAAGTTTGCAATGCCCCTTTCGCATTTAGTGCATAAAGAATATTGCCTCCCAGCATCAAAAGCACTACGGCAAAAGCGGGCAACATCCTCTGGGCAAAACGCTTTAAGGTCGGTGTTTTCGGAATGCCAAATTTGAATAGAACGGCACTAAGGATGACGGAAAATAGGAAGACGAGGATACTGGTAAACATCGACTCAAATCAACGATATTGACCTTAAGGGTAACTGCAAAAGATGCACGGGGCGGCGAAAGAATCGAATTATCTATCGAAGTGATGAGTACGGTGAACTGCCTTTAAGCTCAGTGCTTACATAGTCTATTTTTCAAGATTGCATTGCACATGGTTACGATTCCTTAGATGTTTGAGCATTGCTGAATGATTAGTAAAAGAGGCGATCGCCTACCGCTTGAAACAAAATTATTTTTGTCCCTGTTGCCGAAGCGAATTAAAAGATATTGGCGTTTTGAAAACACGTAATTTCAACATTTCCGCCATATGTTTTTGTTTTTTGTAACGCGTAAGCTGCGGCGGCAAGGTATTGCCAAACGGTTAGGAAGAGGGGCAATCGCCGATAACGTCGTAAAAATAGGACGTTGTTTATGCAGGTTTTGTCATCACAATTTTTACGGCAGCAATAATCACCCCAAGGACAGTCGCTCCTAAGGCAAAGGCACTTAAACCTTTCATAATACGTGGCAACCAGAGGCGATTTTTCATGTTTTGAACAAAGCCGCTGTGGGAACCTCTATAGACTAAAATTCCTTCGAGAGAGTGGATAGTCTGACCTTTTACTTCTCCTGCTATTCCTTCAGAGACGCTTTTTTCGGCAAAGACAGTCAAAGTATCACCGGGCACGATGTAGGACAGTCGATTACTTTCACTGACGGATTTATTACGTTGCCAGTTACTGTGCAAGTAGTTGTCGTTAGTCATTTCGACTTGAGTATCTTCTAGGTCTAGCAAGATATCGAAGGGTGTCCACAAACCATCGTCATCGACATAGGCTAGGTATTCGTTATTTTTTCCTCTGACTGGGTTATCTGGACTGGCGATCGCCTGAACGACTATAGGTTCTCTTCTCTGGGCTTGTTCAAAGTCAGCACGGTTGGTGATCGGTGGTAACTCAATCAGAAATTGTAGAGTGCTTTGGATACCAGAGCTAAAGAGGATATTCGCGCCCAGCATCAAAATCACAAGCGCAAAAGCCGGTAACATTCTTTGGGCAAAGGGCTTGATGGTCGGTGTGGTCTTAATGCCAAATTTAAACAGGACTATTGCGACTATGACCGGAAACACAAACAGGATGATATTGAGAATTACCGAATCAAATCGATAGGAGGTTACTCTTCTGTCGCGTCTCCAGTCGCGGGATTCATCGTTTTGTGCATTACTTTGAGTATTTGCTTGAGCCAACAATTTTTCCTCATTGGAGTAGATAAGATGTGCGTTAACTGCGACCGGGTTATCCTGGCTGGCGATCGCCTCCGACACAATAAGTGGAGCACTTTCAGCATTAGGGACGAAGCTAAGATTGACTCCTACTATCAAAACTACGGCGGCAAATACAGGTAACAGTCTTGGGACAAAAGGTTTTAGAGTCGGTGTTGTTGGAAGACTAAATTTAAATAAAGCAGCACTGACGATTACGGGAAATAGGCAGATGAGGATACTGGTAAACATCGACTCAAATCAAGGACATTGACTTATAAGGGTAGCGGTAAACGACTTATGGAGCACCGAAAGAATCGAATTATCTACAGGACTGATAGATATGGTGAACTACCTGAAATTTCGGCTCTTGCAGCGTCGGTTTTTCAGGAGTTTATTGCCCCCGGTTATGACCCCCAAGGTATTCAAGAATTTCTAGACTATGTGCATCCGACGGCGATCGCCTACCGAGTTAAACGTAACCATTTTCTTCGGGTTGCTGAGGTAGAGGGCAAAATTGTCGGTTTTCTCGAAATGAGAAATTACAACCACCTTGCACTGTTGTTTGTAGATGGAAAATTTCAGCGGCAGGGCATTGCCAAACAGTTAGTAAAAGAGGCGATCGCCATTTGTCATGCAGAAAACCCAAACTTGCAAGATATTACTGTTCACGCCAACCCAGAAGCTATTCCCGCATACGAAGCGATGCAGTTTCAAATTATTGGAGAAGAACGAGTCGAAAATGGTATTCGTTATGTACCTATGCGTTGTGAGTTGCGATCGCCCAATTGAACGCATTATTTCAACTGCAAATCTCGTTCGAGCAATAATTTCTAGGCTGCTTCCAATACAGTTGTTTCCGCAAGAACCTGCTGATAATAACCCCGCAATTGTTGGGTTGCCGCAGCCCATCCCCATTTCTCTGCTTCCGCTCTCGCATTGGCGCGCATTATTTCCCGCTCTTCCGTTGCTGCCAATAGACGTTGAGTCGCTTTCACTGCACCATCCGGATCAGCTGGGTCAAACATAAAGCCGTTTTCGCCATCAGTCACAATGTCGGGAATACCGCCAGAATTAGCGGCAACTACTGGACAACCCGCTGCCATTGCTTCAAGAAGAACCAAACCAAGTGTTTCCGTGCGAGAGGGGAATACAAAAGCATCGGCAGACGCAAACGCAGACGCAAGTTCAAGACCTTGAAGATAACCAACAAAATTGGTATTGGTTCCAGCAAAATGTTCTTCTAATTCACTGCGGTAAGGACCATCACCGACGATCGCCAACCGAGAACCGGGAATTGCTTCAAGAACAGGTTTAATTTGGTCAATTTGTTTTTCCGCAGAAACTCGTCCTACATATAAAAGTAACGGCGCTTCTGGATGACCTTGGGACAGGCGATCGCGCATTTTTTCTGATTTGAGGCTGGGTTGGAACATCTCCGTATCGACACCGCGCTGCCATAGATCTAAATGCTTAATGCCGTGGGCACGTAGCTCTTCCACCATTGCTGTTGAGGTACACAGATTTAGAGAAGCTTGATTGTGAGCCGCTTTCAGGAGTTCCCACAGCACACCTTCCAATGCTCCTAAACCGTAGTGCTGCAGATATTGCGGCAAATGAGTGTGGTAAGACGCCATTAAAGGAATATTCATCTTCTTTGCAAAGAAAATCCCACCCAAACCCAAAATTGCGGGATTGACGACGTGAATAAGATCAGGTTGGAAATTTTCTAAAGCTTTGCCTACCGAGGGGCCGGGGAATGCCATTTTTAGTTCGGGATACCAAGGCAGCGGATTACCTTTAACGCCATAAACCTGTGCACCCTTATGTTCCCGCAGTCCACCATCGGGACAAAAAACCATCACCTGATCACCACTGCGCTGCAAATGATCAACTGTGTGGCGGAGCCGAGTTACGATGCCATCTACTTTCGGTAAAAATGTCTCAGTAAAAAGGGCGATACGCATATTACAGAACTTCACAAAGAAAATGATGTGTTTGTAGGGTATCAGACAAGGTGGCATTTCTTCACATAATTAATCCTTAACCATGTGCTACCAGTGGGTTTGCTTGGCTGCTAGACGAATATGGCGATCGCCTCTGTTTTTATCATCAGTTCTAGGACTTTGAAGCAAATTGCGGCACTGAAAAAGAGGGTTAGGCGTTTTCTCAATCAAAATTGAAATAAGTTGCGAAGGTTTTCCTGACGAAAATCTCACCGCCTTGGATAGTTCCTCTAAACTGTAAATTGTGCAGTGACCCCAGCCCGCTAGCCTCACAAAGTTGCAAGATTATTTCAATGAAAGTCTTATTTCTCGCCTCCTATTTCCCGAAACCAGACAATCCGCTGATGGGAACATGGGCACTGTGCCAAGCTCAAGCATTTGTACGACAAGGCATTGATCTAAAAGTATTATCTTTTACTTCGTGGGTTCCCCAGCCGTTAGCCCTCAGCTCCGGTGCCAAAGCCTATGCCAACTGTCCTACCGAACACACTTGGGAGGGTAATGTTCACGTCAGCTATCCTCGGTGGGGCTACTATCCTATTAATCCCATTAAACGTTGGAGCTATAGCAATCCAGAACCTTATTTAAGTTTTGCGTTTCAAACGGCGAAAAAAAGACTGATTGCAGAAATTGAAAGTTTTAATCCCGACGTGATTTTTTGTCACCACAGTGTGCCTAATGCGTGGATGATGGCGCAACTCCCCGAAAAGTATCGCCGTCCGATGTTCACACTCGAACATGATTTTGAAGAAATTGCCGACTGTACCCAGCTTCCAAAACGTCACGCCGCCTACAAAACAGCGCTTTCTGCAACGACAGCTCTATTGGCAGTATCAAAACCAATGGAAGCTGATATGCGCCGTCTATTTCCAGAGCAGCGTATTTTTACGCATCACAATGGCATTAATATCGAGCCAGTTCCCGATACATTGCAACGCCCACCAGAATTACAAGATAAATTTGTCTTTCTAGCCTGTGCTCTATTTGCGCCGAGGAAAGGTATGCCATTGCTCGTTCGAGCTTTTGGGGCGATCGCCAGTCAGTATCCCCATGCCATCCTTCGCATTATCGGCGGTGGTCCTGAAGAAGAACTTGTTAAAGCAACTGTTGATGAATTGGGTCTCCATGAGCAAGTGCAATTACTCGGCAAAAAGACCCATGATGTCGTACTCCAAGAAATGCATTTAGCCGACTGTTTCTCCCTAGTTGGCTGGAACGAACCCTTTGCCACGGTATATCTAGAAGCGATGGCCGCTGGAAAACCAATTATTTGTTGTAGTGATGGTGGCATTACCGACGTCGTCGCACATCACCAAGAAGCTTTCATTGTGCCGCCAAGGAATGAAGCTGCCGCAACAGAAGCGCTTAAATTTATGCTGGATCATCCAGACAATGTTCGTGAGATGGGTGCAAATGCCAAACAGTTAATTGAGCAAAAATTAACCTGGGACGTCAAAACCCAAGAACTCATTGATCATTTTGAGACGGCTCTAGAAAATGCTGACTTGACCTGTTGTTGAGCTTGAGCTTGGTACATAAATTACGTTCGTTATTAATTCACTCTTTGCGACTAAAAGTATGAAAATTCTCCACGTTATTCCTTCGATTAGTGCTGATATGGGAGGCCCGTCACAGGTCGCGCTCAATCTTGTTAAGGCACTACGTGATCTTGGGGAAGATGCAGAGATTTTAACGACAAATTTTGGGATGGGAGATATACCCACAGGCGATCGCCTTGAGTATGTTTTTGATGAGTCGCTTAATCTGTCTATCCCTGTTTGGTTTTTGCCCTACGATCCCCCAAATTTAAAAGAATTTATCTTCTCAAAAGCTGCAACTGCTTGGATGTGGAAAAACTTAGCTAACTACGACATCCTCGACCACCATTATTTATTTTCTTATCTCCCAACCTGCGCCGCGGCGATCGCCCGCTTACAAAAAATTCCCTACACCATCAGAACAATGGGTCAGCTAACCCCTTGGGCACTCAATCAAGGCAAAGCGAAAAAGCAACTCTATGCCACTTTATTTGAACGAAAAAATCTACAAAAAGCCGCTGCAATTCACTGTACTGCCAATGGAGAGGCGGAGGATGTTCGAACCTTTGGCATTACAACACCGACTCTGACTTTACCGTTAGGGGTGAATATTCCAGACGAGATTCCCAATGCTAGAGAACGTTTACGACAGCAGTATAATTTGCCGGAAGATATTCCCATTGTTCTGTTTTTATCCCGTCTTCATTACAAAAAACGTCCTGATTTATTGCTGAAATCATTAGCCGATCTACAAACTGAAAATCAACCTTTCTTTGGGATTTTTGCAGGTACAGGGGAACCAGAATATGTGGAAGAACTGCAGCAACTGAGTAAAGAATTACAGTTAACCGAAAAAGTTATTTTTCCGGGTTTAATTACAGGTGAAGATAAAGAATGTCTCCTACAAGGAGCAGATATTTTTGCGCTACCATCGTATTCTGAAAATTTTGGTATCGCCGTTGCTGAAGCTCTTGTCGTTGGCCTACCTGTCGTGATCACTAAAGGCATTCAAATTTCACCCGATATTGGTTCTGCGGGCGGCGGCATTATCATTGAAGATACTCAAGAATCTCTCACTAAAGCCCTATTAACGCTACTCAAAAATCCCGAACAACGTTTCGCTATGGGAGAAAAAGGCAAACAGTTTGCCCGGACTACCTATTCTTGGTCGGCGATCGCCAAAAAACTGGCCATTGAATATAAAAAACTCTGTTCTTAGAACATTCCGAGCTGAATACATCGCGACGATGGTAATTTGACGATTTTGGATAAAAAAAGAGAGGCTTTACAACCCCTCTACAAAAATTATTTAAGCCAATAAGTTAGCAGTATTAGAAATCAGGTAAATGATTGAACTTACTCGTCAACTGCACTGACGTACTCTTCTTCAACTTCGTTGTTATCAGCCGCAGCCTCTTGCTCTTCAACAGTTAAGCCTGCTGCTTCAGCAAGGAGCTTTTGACGATACTTTTCAGCCATTTCTTCGGCTTTCTCGAAGACAAGCTCACGATTCTTGAGCATATCGCCGGGTTCGGGCTCAAGCTGCTTAGTGGAGAGGGAGATACGACCACGCTCAGCGTCAAGGTCAATAATCATCACCTTAAGCTCATCATTCACTTGGAAAACACTGTGGGGTGTATCGATATGATCGTGGGAAA
This sequence comes from uncultured Synechococcus sp., assembly GCA_964638765.1. Taxonomy (GTDB): domain Bacteria; phylum Cyanobacteriota; class Cyanobacteriia; order Cyanobacteriales; family MRBY01; genus MRBY01. The sequence goes on from CAZXBK010000159.1 coordinate 8,471, forward strand.
TTTCAGAGATGTGAAGCAGACCGCTAACACCACCGATGTCGATAAATGCACCGTAGGGCTTAATACCGCGGACAGAACCAACAACGACTTCCCCAACTTCGAGACCATTCATCTTACGCTCAACAAGCGCACGACGGTGACTGAGTACGAGGCGGTTACGGTCTTCATCAACCTCAAGAAATTTGAGGGGAAGCTCTTGACCAACAAGATCTTCTTTCGCTTGGCGAGTGCTGATGTGAGAACCGGGGATAAAACCACGGAGACCTTCGATACGAACAAGTGCACCACCACGATTCGTGGCGAAAACGAGAGAGCGAACTGTTGCATCTTCCGCCTGAAGTTGACGGACACGTTCCCACGCACGCATGTACTCAATGCGGCGAATTGAGAGAGTTAGCTGACCATCTTCATTTTCATCAGTGAGGATGAAAAACTCGCGGGTTTCTTCTGCTTGTAAAACTTCATCGGGAGCATCCACACGGTTGATGGACATCTCCTGAATAGGAATATATGCTGCTGTTTTTGCACCAATGTCAATCAGTGCGCCTCTAGGCTCCATGCTAAATACCGTTCCGGGAACAATATCTCCAGGACTGAAGTGGTAATCGTACTTATCTAAAAGCGCGGCAAAATCATCGTGGGTAAAACCAATATCTACTGTAGTTGTGTTCTGACTGACCATGTGTGTTCTATTCCTAGTGTTTAATCTCCTAAATTGTTTGTTGCTTGCCTCCTCTTCAATTGGTGGTGAATTTTTTTGATTATCGCTACTCTAGATAACTAAAGCAGCAAGTCAAGTCAATCCAACATCTTGGTGGAGGTATAGCCAAGGGATGGGAAAGCATCTCCTTCGCTAGCGTGGGTAAATTACGGAGAGTGGCGATCGCAATTAGGGATGCGGTGCATAGTAATTTACAGCAGCAAAAGAAGGTCCTACTATGTTTCAAATCGCAGTATGACCATCATTGATATCTTAAAATGACAAAAAGTAAATATATTAAGATACAGGATACCAATAGTATCTCAAAAAACG
>CAZXBK010000160.1:0-9268 GCA_964638765.1 uncultured Synechococcus sp.
TGCCAATTGGTGACGGTTTTATCGACATCTTTGTTTTGGTTAAAACCGACCGGAATCGCCGTCTCAATATCACTACGAATTTTTTTGAGCTTGCCTTCTAGTTGTTCAGCCTTAAAGGGCAATTGCATCGCGGCCATACCACAGCCAATATCCACACCAACAGCAGCTGGTACTACGGCATCTTTTGTCGCGATTACAGAACCAACCAATGCTCCTTTACCAAGGTGAACGTCCGGCATCAAGGAAACATGCTTAAAGACGAAGGGTAAAGACGCCACATTTTTTGCCATTTTCAACTCGGTAGAGGCAAGGTCGTGACCAGCCCAAGAATAAACTGGCTTATCGGTTTTCGCGGGAATAGGTTTATATGTCATCGTCTTTCACTCGGTCGTATTACACAAATACTACAAATGTTTTTCAAAGATGTCAAACAGAAAAATTTAGGCTGTAAAAGTAAGTGTTTGGGCAAATATGCTGAAGAGGGAGGGCGATCGCCATATCTCTAGCTATAAAAATCAAAATCCCCTTTGCGGTGTCGATGAGGGTCATCAGCAAAAGAGAAAGTCAATCAAAATATTTAATTTGTAGATTGAGAAAGATACAACAAAGTTTTATGAACGACTACCAATGCCGTAAAGCAAACCACAGCCAACAGCTAGCAGGACTAGGGCGAAGTAAACAGTGGTGGGGATATTAGAAAGTAGCCCAATTGCTTGAAGCAAAAGCAAAACAGCGAAGAGAATTAACAGTAGACCACCAACGTAGAGACCAATTGTGGTCATAAGGTTTGGTTTTTTATTGCGGCTCATTTTTTTACCTAATCAAACAGCAAGAAACATCGCAAGATCCCCTTGAATACTGGAGGATTTCTGCGATGAAAGCCTAGTTGTATTCCAGAAAAATAAAGTGATGCTGTATTTGTAATACCGCTAGCAGCGTAGGCTGAAAACTTTCATCTTGTAAATAAAGAAATTAAGCAGTTTTACAAAAATCCTTCCCTTGGCTTACGACAAGCGCGGCGATCGCCGCATTTTCCTACCGCCATAGCCCAATCCCCTTGCGACAATAATTCTGCCAGATTCAGCTTGACGACCCTAGAACAATCAGTAACGATTATGTGGACTAAACGCCAGAAATGATTACGAATCTGAGCATCGCATCTATATTGGTCACTAGCGAAACTCATACCTCCTTATGCTGAATAAAAACACCATTTTTCTAGCTCTGCTAGTCTTTATCCCTATCTCAATTGCTGGGGAATATTTGGGGTGGAGCCCCGTCACCGTTTTCTGTACTGCGGCTTTGGGCATTGTCCCTCTTGCAGCTTTTATGGGTGAGGCGACCGAAGAAATTGCCGTTGTCGTCGGCCCCAACCTTGGCGGACTACTAAACGCCACCTTTGGTAACGCAACCGAATTAATTTTGGCTTTTATTGCCCTCAAGTCTGGCCTAGTAGAAGTCGTGAAAGCCACAATCACAGGCTCCATTATTAGTAACTTGCTACTCGTGATGGGTTTTGCCATGTTGCTGGGTGGTCTGAAATTTAAAGAGCAGGACTTTCAACCAACCGCCGCACGCCTCAATGCCTCGTCGATGAACCTTGCCGTGATCGCAATTTTGATTCCGACAGCTGTGCAATACACTTCCACTGGTCTTGGCGAAGGAACCTTGCAAAATCTTTCCGTTGCAGTGGCGATCGTGCTTATCGGTGTTTATGGTTTGACGTTGCTCTTTTCCATGAAAACCCATTCCTATCTCTATGATGTCGGTGTCGCAGAAGTCGAAGAAGAAGGTGAAAGCGAAGAGGAAGCAAAAGAAAAGGTAAATCTTTGGTTTTGGGTCGGCATCTTATTAGTGGTGACCTTAGCTGTTGCTGTCGAATCTGAATTGTTGGTCGGCTCCCTCGAAGAAGCAACGGAAAGTCTTGGCCTTAGCCCACTATTTACTGGTGTAATTTTGTTGCCGATTATTGGTAACGCCGCTGAGCACGCGACAGCAGTAACCGTCGCGATGAAAGACAAAATGGATTTATCCGTATCCGTGGCAGTTGGTTCGAGTTTGCAGATTGCTCTATTTGTTGCACCTGTTCTTGTGATTGCAGGTTGGATCATTGGTCAGCCGATGGATTTAGACTTTAATCCCTTTGAACTTGTCGCTGTAGCAGTATCGGTTTTAATTGCTAACTCTATTAGCTCGGACGGAAATTCAAACTGGCTTGAGGGAAGTTTATTGCTCGCTACCTATGCGGTACTGAGTTTGGCATTTTTCTTCCACCCAGCAGTTGCAGGATTAGCTTAGCTTTCAGTTCACAGGAAGGGTTTAGTATTACAACCCGACTAGATAGAAATCCCCTCTATTCGTGATGAATAAGGGGGGATTTTTTATGCTTTCACACATCAATTTTGATTTACCAAGGGCTGCTAATCATACTAAAACCAGCCCAGTAATAGGGATGTGTCAGATCTTCAGCGGTGGGGATTTGAGGACTAAGGGATTCGGGAATAGGCACAACACTCCCCCGCGATAACAGCAGCCGATCGCCGTCAAATTGCACTTCGCCTTTGAGCATTGTGAGTTGGGTTTGGCGGAGAGATTCAGCTTTTGTACTTTGTCGAGATAGCTCCTTATAAAACTCTCCCATTAGAGCAAGGGTTCCCGCATCGCTAATATTCCAGAGGGTGGCGATCGCCGAATCAATGCCCAGCTGTAGGGCAAGTCCGGCAAAGCCTAGTTCCGCTTCACGATCTCCCACGGCAGTACGACAAGCACTCAATACAAGCAAATCAACATTAGCCTTGTTCCAATTAAATTTTGGGATGTCTTCGAGCGTCACTTTTTGGTCATGGAACTGAATATAAGATTCGCTCGGATGACCTGCGAGAAAATCAGCGTGGGTCGCAAAGTGAACAATATCGAACTCGTGATTCGTGAGTAATGCCTGCAAATCAACGCCCGTAAAGTCATCATTGAGAATGGACAGTTGTTGTAATGGTGCAGGGGAAGATTGAGGCGATCGTAGCTGTCCGACAATGGTTTCTAGTTCGATAGGGACAGCAGGTAAGGGGGCTAAGGTTTCAAATTCTGACGCGCCCATGGCCAAAATATTGTTCCGTTGGATATCGCTGTATTCGTGGGAAATCAGATTAAAAGCGGGAATACGGGTAAGGGCATATTTTTCAATTAAGAAGCGATCGCCGTCGTGTAAAGCAGCTAAAGGTAAGCCTCGCAGACCGTCACCCAAACAAAACAAAATGGTATCAATACCTTCAGTGCGGAGAAAATTCAGCTCAAATGGCTCTAATAACCAACTGTATAATTCCCGAGCTGTTTCGCGATCAAAGGGGCGGCGGGGATTCGTAACACTCTGAGTAAATCGATTGGCGATCGCCTGAAGTTTTTCCTTCGGGACATCATAAAGATCCCGAACAATAGGTTCACCTTCCGACGTAACCAGAACTAGATGTAGATGATCTTCCCGTGGCATTGCCCAAATCACTGCAGGATTTGTATTGGTCTCCTGTCCCATGCGCGCTAAAGTCGCTCCCATCTCCTCAGGGGACTGAGTTACAGTTGCCAAATCCCGACCAAAATGAGTTTCATATTCACGCTCAAAACTGCGCTCCATCTCTAACACAGATTCGCTGAGATTCTGGGCAAAGCTTGGGATTGCGGTAGTTACGCCGAGGGCGATCGCCAAACCACCAAGGAGACATTGATCTAGAGCTTTCCTCATTTTCTTGCCTACAACCACTTCAATTACTACCTGTGTCTTCGTTCATCTTCACCAACGTTCCGGTTAAAGATGCTGAGAATCAGACAAAAACTTCCTTAGATTTTTATGTTTAAATTCATGATCATGGATAATCTCTTCGCCAACCGTCGAGGATAATTTTCTACACAGCATGATGGTCATCGTTCGAATGATTTGTAGCCTTTACGGGATGAAAAATGGCTTATTTTCTCGGCATTGATTTTGGCACCTCAGGGGCAAGGGCGATCGCCATCGACACAGACCAAACCATCGTCTACACCACCATATTTCCCTTAGCAGAACAAACACCCAACGCTTGGCAAGAAACTTTATTTCAGCTGCTCGCCGCCCTCCCCACAGACATTGCTAAACACCTCGCAGCGATCGCCATTAATGGCACATCGGGAACCGTTTTGCTGTGCGATTCAGTAGGAAATCCAGTGTCAGAAGCGCTACTCTACAACGATGATCGAGGGCGATCACAACTCACCCAACTGGCAGATATTGCTCCCACCGGACACCTTGTCCAATCGGCCACATCTAGCTTGGCAAAATTACTCTGGTTCCAAGCAACAGGTTTGACAGACCAAGCCCAATATTTTCTGCACCAAGCGGATTGGTTAGGGGGACTTCTGCACAATCAATGGGGCATCAGTGATTATCACAATGCTCTCAAACTTGGCTTCGATGTCGAAAACTGCGTTTATCCAAGCTGGCTACAAAACCATTCACTCTTCAAACTGCTCCCTAAAGTCGACACTCCCGGCGCAACCATCGGCACAATTTCAGAGGCGATCGCCACACAGTTTGGGATTAATCCAGACTGCACAATCCGGGCAGGCACAACGGATAGCATTGCGGCTTTTATTGCTAGTGGCGCGAGCAAAGTCGGTGAAGCAGTCACGTCACTAGGCTCTACTCTCGTTTTAAAATTACTCAGCGATCGCCCCGTCAATGACCAAGCATCAGGCATTTATAGTCACCGTTTCGGTAATCTCTGGCTAACGGGCGGTGCATCAAATACTGGCGGTGCAGTCCTCAAACATTTCTTTGATACAAAAACTCTCGTTGAACTTAGTCGCGACATCGATCCCGAAACAAAATCAGGCTTAGCGTATTACCCACTCCTCAAGCCCGGCGATCGCTTTCCGATAAATGACCCTAATTTGCAACCCCGTTTAACGCCGCGACCAACAGGCGATCGCCAATTTTTACAAGGCTTACTCGAAGGCATTACCCGCATCGAAGTGATGGGCTACGACAAGTTACAAAACCTCGGCGCTCCGACACCAAGCAAAATATTCACCGCCGGGGGCGGCGCTCAAAATCCCACTTGGACAGCTATGCGCCAACAGCAATTTTCTTGTTCTGTAATAGTTTCCCCGCACCCTGATGCCGCCTACGGTTCTGCCCTGCTGGCCCAACGCGGCAACCTCAATATTTGGGCATAACCCACCGACAAACCACCACCTTCTAAATATCCCCTCTACAATAAAAATGGCAAGCAATATTAGCCCGACTGTAATTGTGGCGATCGCCTATCCCCAGCAAAGTCAACCTATCGAATTTAGTACTCAGTATTAGTCATCACCCCTATCACATAATTTAATGACTTGTTTCGGTCGCTGTGGCATCGGGATTTAGAAATCTCTGCTAAGGTGGCTGTATCGAACAAAAATTTATATTGTCTTTATATTCTTACATTTAATCGAATCGCCCTTTTAATCAGCCTTTATTCCTTGCCTTGTCTTCGTTCTGCGGTCTGACACACACCGTGATTACAACTATGACTTCCACTTTGTCTATAGCCACTGCGGCTCAAGACGTACAAGCTTTAGAAGGTGCTTGGCGTAGCCTAACTCCTACGAGTTGTCCGCTCCACTACAACTTCCATATGCACTCGGTTTTTTCTGATGGTCAGCTCACACCAGAACAAATCGTTGATCAGGCGATCGCCATCGGTTTATCCGGCTTTGCCATTACCGACCATCACACTGTTAATGGTTTTTTGCAGGCCCAAGCCTATTTAGAAGAACAACAAAACACCCAAAACCAAACCGTCCCTCAACTGTGGACAGGCATCGAAATTAATGGTGTGCTACTCGATACTGGTGTACATATTTTGGGCTACGCCTTTGACCCAGAACACCCGGAGCTAGAACCCTATCGCCAACGGGAAATTCAAGAAGGCGATCGCGCCGCAGCCCAAACCATTGTTGACGCAATCCACGCCGCTGATGGTTTAGCAGTGTTGGCTCACCCAGCCCGCTACCGTCGCCCCGCCCAAGACCTTGTCCCCGCAGCGGTAGAACTAGGCTTTGACGGCATTGAAGCCTACTATGCCTACAGCAACCCTGATCCCTGGCGCTCCAGTGAAAAGCACACAGCGGCGATGGAAACGATGGGTGAACAATATAATCTCTGGCTCACCTGTGGCACTGATACCCACGGACGCAATCTTTTGCAACGCCTCTAAATTCATCGAACGATTTGATGTTTTAGTTCAGGTGATGTGTAAAGGCTCACGGGGCAATCCCTCAATAAAGGTAAAAGTGCTTACCAGAAAATCCTTAAAAAATAAACACGCTCAAGCATAAATCTCTTGTCAAACGCCGAAAATAGTTGATAATCGAAGTGTTAAACCCATATTAAGTTCCATTAAAGCCACATTATTTGTTCGGTATTTAACTGAATTTTTAACGTTGGTATACTTGCTTTTTTGTTTTTATCTAAGTTCACGCTAGGAGCGCAACCTGTAGGATGACTGTCCCCCAAACTGTCCATGCCAACATTGAGTCTGATAAGCCTAAAGAATACTGCGGTGTTTTCGGGATCTATGCCCCCACGGAAGAAGTGGCAAAGCTGGCATATTTTGGACTTTTTGCTCTACAACATCGGGGGCAAGAATCGGCGGGGATCGCAACCTTTGACCAGGAGCGCGTCCTCTGCCACAAAGATATGGGTTTGGTTTCCCACGTATTTAGTGAGGAAAAGCTAGCAGAGCTACAGGGTATTTGGGCTGTGGGTCACAATCGCTACTCGACCACCGGCTCTAGCCACAGCTGTAATGCGCAGCCAGCTCTAGAGGAAACCCGCCTTGGCACTTTAGCCCTTGCCCACAACGGCAACCTCGTCAATACGATTGAGCTAAAAAAAGAACTGCAATCCCTCAACGATAATCTTGATTTCTACACCACGACTGACTCGGAAATGATCGCTAAGGCGATCGCCATTTATGTCGATAAAGGCATGAGTTGGCATGATGCTGCCATTGCCGCATTCAAAATGTGTACTGGTGCTTATAGCTTGGTGATTGGTACACCTGACGGTTTAATTGGTGCGCGCGATCCCCACGGTGTTCGTCCCCTCGTCATTGGCAGATTAGAAGAAGAAGATGGTTCGGAGCGATTTGTCCTCGCCTCTGAAACCTGTGCCCTCGATATTATCGGCGCCGACTATATCCGTGATGTCGTCCCCGGCGAAATGGTTTGGATTACAGAAGAGGGTCTAGAGTCAACCCAATGGGCGACCCAACCCGAGCAAAAACTTTGTGTTTTTGAAATGATTTATTTTGCTCGCCCTGACAGCGTATTTCACGACGAAACTTTATTTAGCTATCGCCTCCGCCTTGGTGCTCAGTTGGCGCGTGAATCCAAGATTGAAGCTGATTTAGTAATGGGTGTCCCAGATTCTGGTATCCCGGCGGCGATCGGTTTTTCCCGTGAGTCGGGCATTCCCTTTGGCGAAGGTTTAATCAAAAATCGCTATGTCGGTCGCACTTTCATTCAACCTACTCAGCACATGCGGGAAGTAGGCATTCGCATGAAGCTCAATCCCCTTAAGGATGTGTTGCACGGTAAACGCATTGTCATTGTCGATGATTCGATTGTACGCGGAACTACCAGCCGTAAAATTGTGCGTGCCCTCCGTCAAGCTGGTGCGGAAGAAGTTCATATGTGCATTTCTTCGCCCCCTGTTACCCACCCTTGTTTCTACGGCATTGATACCGACAACCAAGATCAACTCATCGCGGCCACAAAATCTCAGCAGGCGATCGCCGAGCAGATCGAGGTAGATTCTCTGACCTATCTCAGTAAAGAAGGTATGTTGCAGGTCACTAACGAAAACCCCAAACACTTCTGCACAGCCTGTTTCGACGGCAACTATCCCATTGAGATTCCCGACGCGATCAAGTCATCTAAGCTAATGTTAGAGAAAGCAACAGTTTAGACTCGACACAGAAAAAAGCGGAGGAATATATCCATGCCGACCTATCCCGGAATTTCGAGCGAAGCCTTTCGCCATCCCCTAGATCGTCAGGCAGAGGAAGCCCTCCGCAACCTACCGGGTTTTAAATTGCTGGCCAGTCGCTTCGTGGAATATATCTATGAGCGACCCCAGCAAATTTATTTAATGGGCAACACCATCAAAGCGGGGCCTCGCCAATACTCTACGCTCTACGGTATGTTCCGGGAATGTGTGCGGGATCTTGATGTTGGTATTGAACCAGACCTCTACATCGATCAAAATCCTTACGCAAATAGTTATACCCTCGGTACAGAACATCCCTACGTTGTCGTTAATAGCGGTCTTTTAGATCTATTAGAGGAAGACGAACTACGCACAGTTCTTGCCCATGAGCTAGGACATCTTAAATGTGAACATCCTGTCCTCATCCAAATGGCGATGTGGGCAATGAATGCCGCTTCTTTTGTAGGAGAAGTAACTTTTGGCCTAGGTAATGTAATCACCACAGGCTTAATTTACGCGTTCTATGAGTGGCGACGCAAAGCAGAACTATCAGCGGATCGGGCGGCTCTGCTCGTTATGGATGATCTCAATCCCATTTTCCGCACCATGATGAAGCTGTCGGGCGGCAGTACAAAATATGCTAACGAGGTAAGCCTCAGCGAATTTATCCAGCAATCTCAGGACTACCACGATCTTGACCAAGAACAGCTCAACCAAATTTATAAGTTCCTCATTTACAATGGCGGCAACAATACGTTTCTTGAGCATCCTTTTCCCGTTGAACGCCTCAAATTTATTAAAGAGTGGGAAGAGTCCGAGGAATATCGCACCATTAAATCGGGTCATTATGCTCGGAGCAAGTCTGGCTCAGTCGATGTGAATACAGAAGAAAAAAATGATGATGTCGATAATTTGCGTCGTCAAGTAGAAGAGCTACGCCGTGAGATTAACAGAACAAAAAAACAAGATTAACAACATCGTGGCAGTTTAATGATTAACGTGAGTTCTGGAAAAGAAAAGGAGAGTTTCAAGAGAGTAATGCTAGGCGTGAGTAGCAAAGTGAATCAATGGAGCCGTTGACTCTGAATTTAGCAAACAGTGCCATCGTCAAATCCACCATGTGTACTGATTTAGAGACAACTTTTGTCCTGCGATGAAACCGGGCAAACCAATGCCGATTATCCGAGTTGTTTCTCTCAATAGCGACAGTTTCTGAGAGTTTCAAGAGAGTAATGCTAGGCGTGAGTAGCAAAGTGAATCAATGGA
>CAZXBK010000161.1:0-9203 GCA_964638765.1 uncultured Synechococcus sp.
AGGGAAACATCAGCGCTGGGCAACGTACCGTCGCCACTGTATTTTTTCGCGAGATAAACCAAAATCGCTTGGGCATCGAGCACGGTTTCGTCACCATCAACGAGGGCTGGGACTTGGCCGAAGGGATTAATTGCTAGGTAAGGGGGCTTTTTATGTTCGCCCTTCATCAGATCAACTTTGACGAATTCGTATTCTGTACCGAGCAATTCCAGAAGCAAACGCACTTTGTAAACGTTGCCGGAAAGCTCGTGACCGTAAAGCTGGATCATTGGAATATTCTCCGAAAAATAAAGGAAAAAGATTAATTCGCTAGAAATAAAACACCTGCTTTTATGTAGACAGGTCTGTTTATTTGTCTATATCGTCAATTTACTAGACAGCTCTGTCTAATGTCAAGCCTTTTTCGGGGAAATAATTCAAGCTTCACCATGAGGCGATCGCCCTAAAGCTTGCCAAATAAGGTTTTGAGCGACTAAAATATTTTATACAGACTTGTCTATCTAGTGGAGCTTTAGTGAAGATATGGTGACGAAAAAAGCACCGAGGCGATCAGCGCGGGAAAGAATTTTAGAGGCTGCATCGAACTTGTTCTATCAAGAAGGGGTGCAAAATGTCGGGATTGATCGCATCATTGCCGAGTCTGGTGTGGCGAAAATGTCTCTCTACAACAATTTCAAATCCAAAGATGATTTGATTGCTGCCTATCTCGATCAACGCGGTACTGAATGGGAAGCTTTTTTAGAGGCAAAGATCAAAAATGCAGAGGCAGAACCGAAAAATAAGTTATTGATGGTTTTTGATGTATTAGCAAAGTGGGCATCAAAGCCAGAATTTCGCGGTTGTGCATTCATAAATTCCAGCGTTGAGCTCGCAAACCCCCAGCATCCGGGCTTTCAGATTGCGGTACATCATAAAAAAGTCACACTCGATTGTTTGAAGAGCTTGGCCAATGAAGCAAATCTAGCTAATTCTGAGGTGATCGCCGAACAACTAATGATTTTGGTGGAGGGTTCTATCGTGATGGCGATGATGCAAGGAAAACCTGACCCGATGAAACAGGCAAAACAGGCTGCAAAAACTTTGATTGAAGCGAATAGTTAGGCGGGATTAATTTGGTCGATAACGGGTGGCGATCACCCCTTGAAACCAGCAGTGTCGGTGGATTTGCGTTAAAGTTTACTTTGCAAAGAAACTTTACAAAGCAGGCCGCCATGGACGATAAGCCATCATTAATTGCCCAACTTTTCGGCTGGTTGCAACCATCCACTGGGAATTGGCAGCGCTACAAACAACCAGCTGAAGGGTTCATCGAACTCCGTAATCTCAACAAAAAATTTACGGAAGGAACCGCTGAGCGGCAGGTACTTAATGATTTGTCCATGTCTTTTGAGGAAGGGCAATTTATCGTCTTGCTCGGCCAAAGTGGTAGCGGTAAAAGTACGTTACTTAATCTTCTCAGCGGCATCGAAAAACCCAGTTCTGGTGATGTTCTAATTGATGGCGTGCCTATCACCCAACTTAATGAACGCGCTTGTACCCTGTTCCGTCGTGATCAGATTGGCATTATCTTCCAATTTTTTAATCTAATTCCTACGCTAACTGTCCTCGAAAACGTAACTTTACCGCAGGAATTAGCAGGTAAAAGTCCCGACGAAATTGAACCCCAAGCCCTCGACATTCTCATCAGAGTTGGTTTAGGCGATCGCAGTGAAGCATTTCCCGACAAACTTTCTGGGGGACAACAACAACGGGTGGCGATCGCCAGAGCTTTAGTTCATGAACCGCGCCTGATTTTGGCGGATGAACCGACAGGAAATCTCGATGAAGATACGGGCAAAACAGTTCTAGAGTTGCTGCTGGATCTCACTCGCAATGCCAATAAGACTTTGATTATGGCGACCCATAACCCAGAAATTGCGACCTATGCCGATAAGGTTTTGCGGGTTCATGAAGGCAATTTAGAAGATGCCACCGCCGAATTTAAATCACGGGAGGCAACGGTTTAATGGTTTCTTCTCCCGAAAAACTTACTCCGCCACCAGTGGACAACACACCACTTTGGCGTTTGGCTTGGCGTAGGGTGCGTCGTCGTCCCTTCCAATATGTTTTGTTTGTGCTGGGCATTGCCATCGGTGTCGCCATGATGGTTTCCATCGATCTCGCTAATGGTTCTGCGCAACGGGCCTTTGAACTCTCTACCGATGCGATCGCCGGACGCACAACCCACAGAATTGAAGCGATTTCGGCCATTGGTGTAGACGAAAATTTATATCGCGAATTGCGGACAGAGGTGGGCTACACCCAGTCGGCTCCCATCGTAGAAGGTTATGTTGTTGCCGAAGATTTAGACCGTCAGCCTATGCGCTTGGTTGGTGTGGATTTCTTTGCTGAAGCGCCGTTCCGCAGCTATCTCGGCGGCAATGAAGATGGCGACACTGCCAGTGGCGTTAATGCTCTGACCTCGTTTTTGACGGAACCCAACACCACCATCATCGCCAAGGATACCGCCGCTGAATATGGCGTAGAGGTGGGCGATCGCCTCAACCTCAGTTTGGCGGGACAACCGATCACCTCAAAGGTTGTGGGCCTGCTTTCCCCCGCGAACTCTCTCACCCGCGACGCTCTGAGTAATGTTTTATTTACGGATATTGCCTCTGCCCAAGAAATTTTGGGAATGCAGGGACGACTGAGCCACATCGATTTGATTGCTGAAAATGATGCTGAATTGGCTGATGTGGAAGCGATTTTGTCCGATGAGGTGAAGTTGGTTACCGCCCAAGCCCAAAAGAATGCCGTGCAACAGATGACGGCAGCCTTCGAGCTAAATCTGACTGCGCTGAGTTTGTTGGCCTTGGTAGTGGGGATGTTCCTGATTTATAACACCGTTACCTTTAGCGTCATCCAGCGACGACCTTTATTTGGTACATTGCGTTGTCTTGGCGTGACTCAAAGTCAACTGTTTCAGCTCATCATCGGCGAATCTTTGGCACTGAGTATTCTCGGTTCTGTGTTGGGCTTGGGATTGGGCGTGGTGTTGGGTCGCAGTATTGTCGGTCTCATCACCCAAACCATTAATGACTTTTATTTTGTCGTCTATGTGCGCGATATCAGCCTGAGCAATTTTACGCTCATCAAAGGGATGGCGATTGGGATGTTTGCGGCGATTTTTGCGTCCGTGATTCCGGCGATCGAGGCGATGCGTACCTCTCCCAATAACAGCCTGAAGCGCTCTACCCTCGAAGGAAAAGTCCAAAAGATTTTGCCTTGGCTGGTTTTCGCTTGGGGTCTATTTACCATCGGCGGTTTTGGTCTGCTGAGTCTTGAAAATGGTGGCTTAGTGGTTGCCTTCACCGGACTATTCGCGATTCTGTTGGCTGCAGCTTTACTCACGCCGCCGTTAACCGCTGGTTTGATGCAAGGCTTATCGCCAATTTTAAGTCGTCTGATCGGCATTCTTGGGAAAATGGCTCCCCGCGATATTAATCGTTCCCTTAGTCGGACATCCATTGCGATCGCCTCCTTAATGGTTGCAGTGTCGGTAATTGTCGGTGTGTCAGTGATGGTGGGTTCTTTCCGGGGAACCGTGGTGCAGTGGCTCGACCAAACGCTACAAGCCGATATTTATGTCACGCCGCCTAGCACTACTGCGAATCGCGTTTTTGGCAGCATTGATCCCGAAGTGGTTGCCGAAGCGAATACTTGGCCAGAAATCGATCATTTTGTCACCTACAACGATGCGGAAGTGGAAGTTCTCGCGTTTAATCGTGATGCAGCCAATGGCGAGGAAATCGAGGTAAATCGCGCGGTACAAATGATTTCAGCAGATGGTGATGTATCGGCTGGTCAACGGCCTTACGCTTGGATTCGTGACGATGTAAAAGATCCTTGGCCGCAACTGGAGGCTGGAGAAGGGGCAATTATTTCTGAAGCATTAATGCTTCGCACTGGCATATTTGATCCCCCAGAAACCGTCACCGTGCAATCTCCCAAAGGAGAATTGACCTTTCCTGTCATTGCGGTGTTTTACGATTATTCTTCTGATCGCGGCACAGTACTCCTCGATAGCAATGTTTATTTAGATGCTTGGGAAGATCCGGCGATCGCCTCTTTAGGTCTCTTCGTCAAACCGGAATTTGATGTGGATGAAGTGGTCAGCCGTCTGCGCAGCTCGTTTAAGGATCGTCAGGATCTAGTTGCGAAGTCGAACCGCAGTCTAAGACAGGGTTCCCTCGAAATCTTTGACCGAACCTTTGCCATCACCGGAGCCTTGCGTTTGTTAGCCGTGGTTGTAGCCTTTATCGGGGTGCTCAGTGCCTTGATGAGTTTGCAATTGGAACGGACAAAAGAGTTAGGGATTTTGCGAGCTAATGGCATGACTCCCCCACAAATGTGGAAATTGACGCTGCTGGAAACCGGAATTATGGGCAGCCTGGCGGGATTTTTTGCGATGCCACTAGGCTACGTGCTGGCATGGATTTTGATCTATGTGATTAACGTGCGATCGTTCGGCTGGACATTACAAATGCAAATTCAACCGAGCTATTTTTGGCAGGCATGGATTGTAGCAGTCGTGGCGGCGCTATTGGCTGGAATTTATCCCGCATGGCGACTCGGTGACATGGTGGTGGCTTCGGCTATCCGCGAGGAATAGGAGGATTTAACGAACATGAAACGCTGGACTTTTGCAATTGTGGCAGTAGCCTTTGCCCTGCTTATCGCCCTGTGGCCTCGCCCTGGAATCACCAACAGTGGTCAGGCTTCGGTGGAATGGCTAACAGAAGATACAACAGAAACCGCCGCTGAATTTCAACAGGCGATCGCCCCCAAGCCCCTCAATTTTCCAGAGGATTTAGGTTCCCACGATGGCTATCAAACGGAATGGTGGTATTACACGGGCAACCTTGAAACTGATGAAGGTCGAGATTTTGGCTATCAATTAACCTTTTTCCGTCGTGCTTTAACTCCTGAAACTGCCGAGGTGAATAATCCTTCTGAGTGGCGATCGCCCCAAGTTTATTTCGCTCACTTTACGCTGAGTGATATTGAGGGTAATCAATTCTATCCCCATGAACGCTTTGGCAGAAAAGGTTCACAACTTGCTGGAGCAGAATCTTATCCTTATCACGTTTGGCTCGAAGATTGGTCAGCCACCGAAATTGAACCGGGTAAAGTGCGTCTCATTGCCAATGCCGATGATGTTTCTATTGATCTCGTCCTCAATGAAACCTTGCCACCAGTGCTTCAGGGCGATCGCGGTTACAGCAAAAAAGGTAATGAAGTCGGTAATGCATCTTATTACTATTCCATCGTTCAACAGCAAACTGAAGGTACTGTCACCGTTGCTGACGAGTCTTTTGACGTTACTGGCTTAACTTGGAAAGACCACGAATATTCCACTTCTGCCCTCAGTCCCGGAACCGTGGGTTGGGATTGGTTTTCTTTGCAGCTCAATGATGGTTCTGCCCTGATGCTCTATGGCTTACGGCAGGAAGACGGTAGCATCACCGATCTATCCAGCGGCACCTATATCAGCGCCACTGGTGAGACTCAAACCATTAGTAAGGATGACTGGCAGATTGATGTACAAAAAACTTGGCATAGCCCTAACAGTCAGGCAGACTATCCATCCCAATGGCACATTGAAATTCCTCAGCTCGATCTAACGTTAGACGGTAAGCCTCTGATGGCGAATCAAGAACTTAATGTTTCTCGAACCTATTGGGAAGGGGCCGTTAGTTTCACGGGGCAAGTGGCAAATCAACCTGTTACAGCAAAAGGCTATATCGAAATGTCTGGCTATGCCGATCGCCTTGATGCAGTCCTTTAAAATTTGATTGTTTTTATTAAGGTGGGTCTTGAATGACTCACCTTTTTTATTGGATTAAACTCGTGAAATAGCGCAAATCAGTAGGCGATCGCCCAACTGACTAAACTGTAATCCCAACGAAAAACCTAGGGTTCCATGGGTTCGTTTCGTAAAAACGGCGCGTCTCTGTCCTTCCTTGGGGAAGGTGCTCGAAGAGCGGAAGGGGTTGCAAAATGTTACGTAACCAACTGAAATCTATCCTATAAACATCTAATACCTTTAACAGTTTAAATATTTAAAGGTTTAATCCTATTTATCTGGAAGCCATTGAGATAAGCTACATTGATGGCAATCTCATCTGACTGATCATTGGCCATGACTGAATTAAAGCTACGTCGCCGTCAAGCCACAGCTCAATATTTCACTGAAGGTCTGGGTAGTGGTGTCGAGCTAGAAATGGCTTACATTCCCGCAGGAGAATTTTGGATGGGAGAGCCAGATGATGAGTTCCAGCATTTTGTAACTGTCCCTCAGTTTTTCATGGGGAAATATCCAGTCACTCAGGCGCAATGGCTAGCGGTGATGGGTGATAAAAATACGTCTAACTTTCAAGATGACTTCGATAAAAATGGTGATGCCCTCAAAAGACCTGTAGAGCGAGTGTTATGGAATGATGCTCAGGAGTTCTGTAAAAAGCTATCCGAGCGAACAAGGAAGCTCTACCAGCTCCCCTCAGAAGCTCAATGGGAATATGCTTGTCGGGCAGTTGTGCCAGAAGAGAAAGGAGAAGCACTGACAAAAGCAATCTGGAATGAGAAATATCATCAACCTTTTCATTTTGGCGAGACTATCAGCACCGAAATCGCTAACTATGATGGCAATTACACCTATGGAAAAGGATCTAAAGGCGAATATCGAAAGCAAACTACTCCGGTTGATTACTTTGGCATTGCTAACCGCTTTGGGCTATGTGAAATGCATGGCAATGTCCGGGAGTGGTGCTTAGACCATTGGCATAGTACTTATGAAAATGCACCGACAGATGGGAGTGCATGGATTGAGGGAGGAGATAGTGGACTTCGTGTCAATCGCGGCGGCTCTTGGATCAATGCTCCGAGGATATGCCGTTCTGCGTACCGTCTCAACCCCATTCCCGGCGATCGCTTCAACTCTATCGGTTTTCGGGTTGTCTGTGTTCCCTGAGGCATTCTTGCCCTCTCTCCCTTTTGCCCTCTTGCCCTTCTCCGCGATTTTTTCGATTTTTGAGGTAGTCTTTATGTACTAAGAAAAGTCGGGGATTCGCTCAGACTTTTCCATGGAGTCTAAGATCTCGATAAATCCCCGACTTTTAAAATCTTGAGGACTAATCCTATAAACATCCAATACTTTTAACTCTTGAACCCTAAAGCCCTTCCTTGGGGAAGGTGGCGAAGCCGGAGGAGATTCTCACAATGTTGTTTGGCCCATAAGATCTGCTATAAGCTTGAAAAATATTTAACCTTGCATGAATTTAGTCAGCTATGGCGATTGTCAAAACCACCAGTACAGTCAACGGCGAAGAAGTCGACATTTATATCCAAGTAGACGACGAATACAAACCCGCTGAGGATGACGATCCCTTCAATAAATCCCGTGGTGCAAAGGATGTCATCGATGCGGGAAAAGATTTGTTTGGTGAAGGACTAGCCTTAACTCATGTATGTGCTGCCAAGGTGATTGAAAGAGTCGGTAAGATGAGTGATGCGGTCAAACCGAATGAGTTTTCGATAGACATCGGTATCGTGCTTGATACCGAAGCAGGCGTACCGATGTTGGCAAAAGCTGGAATTGATGTCCAGATGAATGTGACTATGACTTGGAAACTGAAGGCAGACCCAGAAAACTAATGACGACTCTTTCCATTAGCCAAACGATATTGCCTTACTCGAAGATTGTCGGGCAAAAAAAACTGAAATTAGCCCTTGAACTAACCTACATTGCACCGCGTATTGGTGGTGTGCTGCTCAGTGGTCAGCGTGGCACGGGAAAATCTACCGCTGTTCGCGCTTTTTCGGTAATGGTTAACGAAGGTAAAACGAAAGAAAATGATGAAGGTGAGAAGATAGAAGCTCTTTTACCTGTCACTCTGCCGATTAATGCCACAGAAGATCGCGTTGTTGGCGGTCTGAATATCGATCAGCTGATGCAAGGGGAGGCAAAATGGAAAGCTGGCTTGTTAGAAGAAGCCAATGGCAGTTTTCTCTATATCGATGAAGTGAATCTATTGGATGACCACATCGTTAACATCATCCTTGATGTGACCTCTACAGGGGTTTTGGTTGTTGAGCGAGACGGTAAAAAACGTGAAGAGTCCATCAGCTTCAACCTAGTAAGCACTATGAACCCAGAGGAGGGTGGTTTACGTCCCCAGCTCCTAGACCGATTTGGTTTGATGGTTGATGTTGGTGCTCAAACAGCATTGAAAGACCGTATCGAAATCCTCAAGACAGTCAGGCAATGGGATCAGATCTTGGGTGACCTCAAACAAGGTAAACAGTCCACAGAATATGATGCGGCGAGACAGGCTGATAAGGACTATCTGCGGAAATTAGAGAAGGCGAAAAAAGATTTCGATAACGTCGTCTTAGATGATGAAGCAATAAAAAATTGTGTCAAATTAACCGATCATTTTGGAGCAGAAGGAAACCGAGGAGATTACATTATTGCCTTGGCAGCTCAGGCTTGTGCAGCTTTAAAAGGAGCGAAGACAGTTACTAGAGAGCATATTCAGGAAGTTGCGCAGCTAGTTATTCACCACCGCCGACCAGAATTTTTGCAAAGCAGCTCATTTGAATGGGTGACAGAGGAGAAAAAGAAGAAGGATCAGCACAAGAGTAAAGACCTCGACTATAAAAGTGATGAGCAAAGGGTCAAAGAGATTCTTGGAATAGAAGCGTAGGGAGTGATGGATTTGACCCCTGCGTTAAGAGAGAAATTCACAGATCCTCTGTGGTTAATGTTAGGAGCAATGGCAGTGAATCCTAAGCTGTCTAGTTTGCTGCTGTATGACATTACACCCTACGGACTAAAGCAACTCTCAGAGCTTTTGAGTTCGTTTTTAAGCATTACGACAACTGATCAAAAAATCGAAGTAGTGAGGCTGGACTCAACAGATTCTGAAGAGACCTTATGGGGACAGCTAGGTCTGACCAGTGAGGCTAATAAAGGTTTTCGGTGGCAGCCGGGTTCTCTAAATCAGTGTGAAGCACCAGAAGTTCTCAAGATTGTCATCATTCCAGATTTGGCGATGCTGAGTTTGGCGGCGACCCGCGCTTGTGTCATGGCGATGGGTGCAGATGTCGTCCAGTTAGAGCGTCATGGTGAAACGCAGACTTGGCAACCAAATGTATATTGGCTT
>CAZXBK010000162.1:0-9203 GCA_964638765.1 uncultured Synechococcus sp.
AGCCCTCGACTATTACCAACAAGCTTTACCCTTATTCCGGGCGGTGGGCGATCGCCGTGGTGAAGCCATAACCCTCAATAATATTGGTCTGGTCTACTCTGCCTTAGGCGACAAACAGCAAGCCCTCGACTATTACCAACAAGCTCTACCCCTATCACGGGGGGTGGGCGATCGCAGTGGGGAAGCCGTTACTCTCAATAATATTGGTGGGGTCTACTCTGTATTAGGGGAAAAACAGCAAGCCCTCGACTATTACCAACAAGCTCTACCCTTAAGACGGGCGGTGGGTGATCGCTCTGCTGAAGCAACTACTCTCAATAATATTGGTCGGATCTACGATGATTTAGAAGAAAAACAGGAAGCCCTCGACTATTACCAACAAGCTCTACCCTTAAGACGGGCGGTGGGCGAACGCTCTGGTGAAGCTACAACTTTAGGCAATATTGCTTCTTTAGAAAAAAGTCGAGGTGATCTTCAAACCGCATTATCCTTAGTTGAGCAGTCTATTGAAATTCTCGAAGACTTACGTACCAATATCGCCAGCAAAGAACTCCGGCAAACTTACTTCTCCACTGTTCAGTTCTATTACGAGTTTTATATTGACTTGTTAATGGAACTACACCAAGAAGAACCATCCAGAGGTTATGACAAACAAGCCTTTAAAGCCAGCGAAAAATCCCGTGCCAGAGTCCTATTAGAACTTTTAACCGAATCCAACACTGATATCAACGCCAATATCGATCCAGCACTCCAACAGCGTGAGACAGAATTAACCCAACGCCTTAATCAAACTGAACAACAACGCATTGCCACCTTTGACAATCCTGCCAGTACCAATGCTCAAAAACAAAATATCAATCAACAGCTCGATCAAATTCTTGAAGAGTTTCAAGAACTAGAAAATGAGATTCGCCTGAGTAATCCAGAATACGCAGATATCCAGTACCCAGAAACAATTTCCGTTGAAGACTTGCAGCGAAATATCCTCGACGAAGAAACAGCAGTATTGCAATATTTCCTGGGTGAAGAGAAAAGCTATCTCTGGGTCGTCACAAAAGATGATTTTCAAAGTTATGAGCTTCCAGATGAACAGGCAATTAACAATAAAGCTGCAGAACTTTTCAGAACAATCACCTCACCCCGAGAGACAGATCCAGATCTTCCTGCTGCGAGAAAAGAACCGCTCCGTCAAACGCGTGAAAAACTGGCTCGTGAATTCAGTGAACAAATTTTGTTACCTGCTGCTGCACAGCTCACAAAAAAACGACTGGTGATCGTTCCCGATGGATCTCTGAATTACTTTCCTTTCGGAACACTGGTGACTGAGGCAGAAACGAAGACCACCCTGAGCGAGCAGTTTGAACTAATTAACTTACCTTCGAGTTCGACTATTGCATCCATCCGCCGCCAAGACGCTTTACCCATCACCAAAAATTCTTCACTGAGCATCTTTGCTGATCCTGTTTTTTCGAAAGAGGATTGTCGCTTTAGTGATGCGGCCAACTGTGACCAAGAGCGATTATTGGCAGCTCGCACCGATGAAAACCGCGCAAGTAGAGAACGCAATTACATCGAATGGGACGACCTACCTGGAACCTACGCTGAAGCAACAAATATCCTTGGTCTTTTCCCCAACAAACAAAACATAAAATCAGCCTTTGGCTTCGCAGCTAAACGGGAAGAGATTGTTGGCGATCGCCTGAAGGATTTCGATATTGTCCACTTTGCGACCCATGGCTTTTTCCATGAAAGTAGGCCGGAACAATCAGGTTTAGTCTTTTCCCTCATCGATGAGGCGGGTAATCCTCAAAACGGATTTTTACGATTAGATAGCATTTTCAATATGCAACTTGATGCAAGCTTAGTTGTGCTGAGTGCTTGCCAAACAGGTATCGGCGAAGAAGTTCCCGGCGAAGGAATGCTGGGGTTAAGTCGCGGTTTTATGTATGCAGGCACACCTCGCTTGTTGATGAGTTTGTGGAATGTCGATGACGAAGCCACCGCTGAATTTATGACCCGCTTTTATCGTAATCTCATGGAAGAAAATCTCACCGCTGCCGCTGCTCTCAAAGAAACTCAACGGGAAATGCGCGAAGAAACAGAATGGTCTCATCCTCAGTATTGGGCAGCCTTTATCCTCCAAGGAGAGTGGAACTAGAGCTTTAGGGCAAAGGCGATCGCCTAATCGCAACAAAAAATTAGCCATTACAATAAAACAAATGACTTAGCGTGGATCTATGGTTGTTGCTTTTGACACCCACAAACTCAGCACTTGGCAGACTGCAACTTGGGAAGACTACCTTGCCCAGCGCGATCGCCCCTACGACGAACTAAACAAACAAAAAATCTACTTTTACCAAAATCGACTTGCTTTAGAAATGGGTGCTGAAGGGATTAATCATGCCAAGGTGAGTGACTTATTCACAATGCTGTTTTTTGTGTTGTCTATGCAAAGTGAGACTCCGCTTTATTCCCTTGGGCGCTGTTTGCTCGAGCAACCTAGTACGAAAAGTAGTGCAGCTCCAGATTTGATTCTTTACCAAGGTCAAACAGAACCAAAATGGCAAGCAGGCGATCGCCGTTATTTGAATCTTGATGAGTGCAGGATACCTGCTTTAGTCGGCGAAATTTCTGACACAACGATCATTCACGATCTTGATGAGAAAAAACATCTTTATGCAGCCCTTGGCATTCCAGAATATTGGGTCATTGATATCCAAGCCCAGCGGGTTTTCCTGTTTGTACTCAATGCCGAAGTAGGTAAATATCAAGCCAGTGAAGCTTCCACAATTCTGGCCGGTTTACAAACGAGCTTATTAATCGCTGCCCTCAAACGTTTAGAAAGCGAAGGGAATACCCAAGTTGCCCAGTGGTTTTCGCACCAGCTCAATGCAACTGCCTAAGGTAGCGCTGTACAAAGGGTTTGTTCACCTGAAGCTAACGACGCAATACTCTGGAGAAAATGCCTCATGGTTCGTCATATTGAAACGGCGATCGCCGCAGTAACGGTTTTAAGTGATCGGGCTGTGGTCACCCGCAAAGGTAAGTTTGCCGTCACTTCAGAGGACCAACAGTGGTCGATTTCGCCGTTGCCATTGACGGTATCGCCGGATTCAATTCGGGTAAAAGGTCGTGGTAATGTCGGTGTGAAATTTCTGGCGATCGCCACTGAAACTATCGTCACAGTCGAAAGTAGTGATGAAAAAATTGCCAGTCTTGATCAGCGTATTCAAGAACTCAATATAGAAGTAAAAACATTAGAGAATCGCCTGCAAACCATAGAACTACAACAAACTTTTGTGGGGAATTTAAGTGAGGAAGCCGTAGAGCGATTTGCGAAGAATTTAGCGTCAAATAAAGTAGACCTTGATAAAGCAAACTCTTTTCTAGATTTTGTCGGGAATCAGCACCAAACCTTTAGTCGACAAATTCAAAATATAAATGAACAAATACATGACCTAAATCTAGAGATAAAAGCTCTAGAACAGCAAAAAGCACTCTTACGTCACCCAGCAAAACAACGTCATTACAACTTAAATTTGACAGTGGAAGTATCTGATAATGGTGAGTTTGAATTAGAAATTAATTATCAAGTAAATCAAGCTTCGTGGCAGCCCCGTTATGACCTTACGATTAATACCGAAACAAAGCAATTAACGCTCGATTATTTAGCTGATGTAGTGCAGAGTACCGGAGAAGATTGGCACAATGCTGACCTGACGATTTCGACGGCTCAAGTTGCCCAAGGTATTATCCCGCCAGAACTTAAACCTTGGTATCTCAACATTCGTCCTGTGTCGCCCCCGATGCCAATGGCAGCCGCGCCAAGTCCAAAAAGAAGGCGATCGCCCCAACCAAAAAGAGAAATGGCTGATAGTGCAATGGTCGGTGCGGCGATGGAAGATGAGGAAGTGATTGAATCTGTGCCAGTAACTTCTGAAGTAAAAAAGCAAGGCAGCACAGTGACCTTTTATATAGGGGCTAGTGGTGATATTCCCAGTGATCGCAATCCCCACCAAGTAACGTTATTTCATGGTGAGTATCCCATCAAACTCAATTACTTAGCATTACCCCAAAAAGTTAGTTTTGCTTACCTGCGAGCGATATTTACGAATCCTAATGACGGGGTAACCTTATTGTCCGGTGTAGCCAATCTTTTCCGAGATGGTGCGTTTGTAGGAAAAGATAATCTCGATAATATTTCGCCGGGACAAAAAGCAACGTTAAATCTCGGTATTGACGAAGGTCTGCAAATAGAAAGAAAACTCGGCGATCGCCAAGTAGACAAAACTTTAATCAGTAAATTGCGGCGCATTACTTATGCCTACGAAGTGAAAGTCAAGAATCTGACCGAGCAACCCAAATCTCTAACTCTACAAGAACAAATTCCGGTCGGTCGCCACGAGAAAATCAAAGTTAATCTTCAGAAAGTAGAACCGAAAGTAGAACCCACTAAGCTTGGTATTTTGACTTGGGAAATGGAGATCGTTGCTGATACCGAACAAGCCTTTACATACCAGTACACAGTTGAATATCCACCTAACCTGCAAATCACTGGTCTTTTGGAATGAAGAGGCTGATTCACTTGATATTAGTCTGACTAAATGAACCAAGTTTTGAAGGCGATCGCCCTCTAGACCTGAAGAAGTACAATAGAGAGTGCCTTAAATTAAGCCAAATCTCGACGCTCACAGAAATTCATGTCAGCAGAATTACTCCAAGAAATCGAAGAAGCCGTCCAAGCGCGACGGAATTTTGCGATTATCTCCCACCCTGACGCGGGTAAAACCACTCTCACCGAAAAACTCTTGCTCTATGGAGGTGCTATCCACGAGGCAGGGGCGGTTAAGGCGCGGCGAGAACAGCGAAAAGTAACCTCTGACTGGATGGAAATGGAGCAGCAGCGGGGTATTTCGATTACCTCGACGGTGCTGCAATTTCTCTACAACGGCTACCAAATCAATTTGCTCGACACGCCGGGTCACCAAGATTTTAGTGAAGATACTTACCGAACTCTGGCTGCTGCGGATAATGCGGTAATGCTGGTCGATGCGGCAAAAGGTTTAGAGACCCAAACCCGCAAACTCTTTGAAGTATGTAAGTTGCGATCGCTGCCTATTTTTACTTTTGTGAATAAGCTAGATCGTCCCGGTCGAGAACCCCTCGAATTGCTCGATGAAATTGAAGGGGAATTGGGCTTATCGACTTATGCGGTGAACTGGCCGATTGGTATGGGCGATCGCTTCCAAGGGGTTTATGATCGTCGCGAAAAAAAGGTGCATTTATTTGAGCGCACAGTCCACGGTGCAAAGGAAGCTAAGGACACGATTTTTGATCTCGATGATCCAATTTTAGAAGAGCTGATCGAACCAGAACTCTATGAGCAATTCCAAGAAGAGCTAGAAATTCTCGACGAAATTGGTGCAGAGTTTGATCTTGAAGCCATCCATGCAGGGCAACAAACTCCGGTATTTTTCGGGAGTGCGATGACGAATTTCGGTGTGCAACTCTTTTTGACATCGTTCCTCGATTACGCCCTTAAACCTGAGCCCCGTGCGTCTACCCTCGGTGATCTCGAACCCACCTATCCAGAGTTCACCGGATTTGTGTTTAAGCTCCAAGCCAATATGGATCCAAAGCACCGCGATCGCGTCGCTTTTGTGCGGGTCTGTACAGGCAAATTTGAAAAGGATATGACTGTCAGCCATGCCAGAACTGGTAAAACGGTTCGTTTATCCCGTCCCCAGAAACTCTTTGCACAGGGTCGTGAATCCCTTGATGAAGCCTATGCGGGTGACGTTATTGGTCTCAATAATCCCGGTGTGTTTGCCATCGGCGACACGATTTATAAGGGTAAAAAGCTGGAGTACGAAGGCATTCCTTGTTTCTCTCCTGAACTATTTGCCTATCTGAAAAATCCAAACCCCTCTAAATTCAAGCAGTTCCAAAAGGGCATTAAAGAGCTGCAAGAGGAAGGTGCGGTACAGATCATGTACTCTACCGATGAGTTTAAGCGCGAACCGATTTTGGCGGCGGTGGGTCAACTGCAATTTGAGGTAGTTCAACATCGTCTTGAAAGTGAGTATGGCGTAGAAAGTCGTCTAGAGCCGATGGGCTATAGCGTGGCTCGTTGGATTACGAATGATAATGCTTGGGAAGCCCTCGAAAAAGCTGGAAAAATCTTCAATACAATGGTGGTCAAAGACCTTTGGGAACGTCCAGTGTTACTCCTAAAAAATGAGTGGAACCTCAATCAAATCACGGGTGATCATCCTCACCTTGAATTGTCGGCGATCGCCCCGATTGGTTCTGGCACTAAATAAATTTTAGATTAGAAGCATTATGGTAATTCAACTTAAAAAAGGAAATAGTATTTCCTTAAAAAAAGAGGCCCCTAAACTCAATAAAATCATGTTGGGATTGGGTTGGGATATGGCAAAAAGTTCTGCCCGTAAAAATATTTTCGATATCTTTAAAGCGAGCAGTACAATTGACCTTGATTCTTCTGTGCTTTGCCTGAATAGTAGTGAGCAATTAAAAACAAAAAATGATGTAGTTTACTACGCAAATCTCCACCATGGCTCTGGCGCTATCCACCACCAAGGCGACAATTTGACGGGCGAAGGGGAAGGAGATGATGAACAGATTTTAGTTGAACTGGATAAAATTCCGGACTATGTTTCGTCTCTTTTATTTACTGTCAATATCTATATGGGCAGGGAAAGAAGACAGGATTTTAGTGGCATAGAAAATGCCTTTGTCCGGTTAGTTGATCTCAGTAATGGTCGCGAAATTGCCTACTACAAATTGTCCGAATCTATTTATACAAACCAAACTTTAATGAAGATGGCTGAGCTGCGCCGCACTAGCGACGGCTGGCAAATGAAAGCGATTGGGGAGGGGTCAAAAAATACTCTTGATGAATTAGTGAACTTCTACCGTAATTAACGGCGATCGCCCCTGACAGTATGAGGAATGCAGCGCCAAATCTTACCTCCCTAACCCGGGAGCAAGATGAGTATCAATGGCTAATGGCAACCTGCCAAAAATTAGAACAGGATGTTTTAACCCGAACAGACAAGCGGCAATTGGTGGAGATTCTTCAAGGGATGATGCTTAGCCAAAAACTACATCTGAAGCAGCTATTACGCAGTCTGTGGCTCCAACTACTTCGATGGCAGCATCAGCCCCAGAAACGTTGCAATGATTGGGTCGAGCACATCACAGAGTTACGCTATCAACTTCTTGATCATTTCACTGCTAGCCCAGCTCTAAAAGACGCTGCCGCATCAATGGTCTTTACTTGCTACCAAGAAGCATGCACCATTATGTCTACGGAAGATCACTTCCCCGTCGAACATTTACCCCTCGAAGAATTTCCCCAGGAGCTGCCCTTTTCCCTGAGTGATATTTTAGATTTACGTTTTTTCCCCACATAAAATTTATTTACCCTGATTGAGGCTACTGCAATG
The DNA here is from genome assembly GCA_964638765.1 of uncultured Synechococcus sp. Lineage (GTDB taxonomy): Bacteria > Cyanobacteriota > Cyanobacteriia > Cyanobacteriales > MRBY01 > MRBY01. Next base: position 7,473 of record CAZXBK010000162.1, read on the forward strand.
GTGGCGATCGCCGAAGTTTATCGCTTTATCCAAACAGAATTAGAAGTTCCTGAAACTCTCTTAAATCCAGATACTGATTTATTTCAAACCTTTGATATTCAGGCCGATGCCTGCGAAGATTTCATTCAAAACTTTGCTGAAAAATTTAAAGTCGATTTAGATAATTATCTGTGGTATTTCCACCATGGTGAAGCAGGGTTAAATATTGGTGGTCTAATTTTTAAGCCTCCCTATCAACGGGTTGAGCGCGTTGCTGTAACCCCTGAAGTTTTACAAAAAGCGGCTACAAAAAAACGCTGGAAAGTACAGTATCCAGACCACGAGCTCCCCAAGAAACGTTGGGATATGGTCGTTAACAAAGCAATTTTATTCTTTGTCTTTTTCTACTTCCTAAACCGATTTGCACCGTTACTGATTGATCGTTTTCTCGGTTAGTAAAATACTCTAAAAATAACCAACAAAAAAGAGGCGATCGCCCCTTTACTCTTGTGCTTAAACGTCAAAAAAATTGATGTTCAGTTCCTAACTTTTAGTATTAGCTTCCCATGCCTCTGCCATATCTTGTTCGACGGCCAACTGCAGTAGTTCCCGTAGATTTGGCATTACCGCGAGTGCCCTCGTCCAGTCGGGAATCCTAGAGGCAACAGGTTCATTGAGATATTTATTAAAGGCGATGGGAATTACTTTCTCAAAACTTTCGACGGTCATTTCTTCCCGGTGGCGATCGTAAGGGATACCGTTACAAGCTGCGTCAACAAAATATTGACGAATAAAATCCTGAGCAACCCGCCTAAATTTCACTTGCAATGCCGTCTGGTGACCTTCAGAAAAAACAATCGACTCAGATTCGGTCAGCGTTCTGAGAATTGACGACAGAATTTCCGTACACATTTTTTGTAACCCTTCCGTCGGATTATCACCGACTTCCTTATGTTTGTGGTCAAAAAAGCCAAGGTCTACTTGGGCAATCCGTTTGGGCGCTGCGTTGCGATAAACTTCTGCGAGTAATCCTACCTCTAAACCCCAGTCGCAGGGAATCCGTAGATTAACGGCCAGAACTGATGTTAAGGCAAACTCTCCGGCTAGAGGATAGCGGAATGATCGCAGGTAGTGCAGATAGGCATTACGACCGAGAACATCCTCAAGGGTTGCGAGTAACGGCGCAACGAATAACCGTACGGCACGACCATTCATTGCACGGGTTTCTAAGCTAAGGCGGGTGTAATAGGCTTTGTTGTAGGCAATGCCAAATTCTGGCTCGATCACCGGATAAAAAAGTTTGGCAACCAGAGAACGCTCAAAGGTGACAATATCGGCATCGTGGAGAGCGATCACATCTGCCTGTAGGGAAGATAAGCCCAGGCCTAGCCACACTGCCCAGCCTTTTCCGGCGTAATTCGATAAATCGAGTTTTTGTTCTGCCAGTTTACTGATGAGTTCTTTGATCCTAGGGCCATTGGTCCAGATGACGTTGACTTTCTGGGGTAACTCACTAAAAAATTCGACAGCGTGATGGTATTGCTCTTGGGTTTCGGCGTACAGACAGACGTTGATGAAGCGGATATAGTCGCAACTTTTGAGGTGTTCTTTGATCGTGGTGAGGGCAGGGCGTTTAAGTTCTTCGTAGAGCGAGGGAATGAGCAACGCCATAGAGCTTGTCTCGCTGAGACTTCGGAGTCTTTCTTCTAAATAATAAATGTCGGCGTTAAAGTCGTGGATAGTGGTAATAAA
>CAZXBK010000163.1:0-9076 GCA_964638765.1 uncultured Synechococcus sp.
ATGGTCGCCGTGCATATGGGTAATAAAAATACGGCTAATTTGAGACGAGCGAATATCACTACGAAGCAGCTGATGTTGGGTGCCTTCACCACAATCAAACAACCATGATTCTGCCCTTTGGGGTAACCGCAGCGCCACACTGGAGACATTCCGCGCCCGAGTGGGGACGCCCGAACTGGTTCCTAAAAATGTGATTTCCATTTAAATCGCTGCGATCGCCGAAAAATATAACCCCACTATTGTAGATGACCACCTAAAACTCGCGCGTCTTACAAGGCGATCGCCCTATTTCTCAAACCGGAACAATCGTATTAATGAGCACCTTCATATCCTAGAGTTTGCCCTGTTCCCACAAAGCTAGAATAAAGAGTAATATCCATTTGTATCGTCTCTTTAGCAATAGTCCTATGGCAGCTGCATCCAGCAAAACCGAGTATGAAGCGGTAATTGGTTTAGAAACCCATTGTCAACTTAATACTGCGAGTAAGATTTTTTGTAATTGTTCCACCGAATTTGACAGCGACCCCAACAGCAATGTCTGTCCCGTCTGCCTAGGTTATCCGGGGGTTTTGCCTGTCCTCAACGAAAAGGTTTTAGAGTCGGCCATCAAAATGGGTTTAGCCCTCAAGGCAAAAATTAGCCCCTACAGTAAGTTTGACCGGAAACAATATTTTTACCCCGACCTCCCCAAAAACTATCAAATTTCCCAATTTGACCTCCCCATCGTGGAACATGGTCAATTAGAAATTGAGCTAGTTGATAAGCCTAGTGATACGCCTGTTAAGAAAACCATTGGTGTGACTCGCCTCCACATGGAAGAAGATGCAGGCAAACTAGTCCACGCCGGTAGCGATCGCCTGGCGGGTTCGACCTATTCCAAAGTGGACTTTAACCGTACAGGTATTCCGCTGCTTGAGATTGTGTCTGAGCCAGATTTGCGTTCGGGAAAAGAAGCATCTGAATATGCCCAAGAGTTGCGTCGTCTAGTGCGTTACCTCGGCGTCGGTAATGGCAACATGCAAGAAGGATCCCTGCGCTGTGACGTAAATATTTCCGTGCGCCCCGTTGGGCAGGAAGAATTTGGCACAAAGGTAGAAATCAAAAATATGAACTCCTTTAGCGCCATCGAAAAAGCGATTAATTACGAGATCAAACGTCAAACGAAAGCCGTTGAAGCAGGCGAACCGATTTACCAAGAAACACGCTTGTGGGATGAAGGCAGCCAAAAGACCTTTAGTATGCGGATGAAGGAAGGGTCTAGCGATTATCGTTATTTCCCCGAACCCGACCTACCCCCCATCGAAGTTTCGAAAGCACAACTGGAGGCGATCGCCGCTGCTCTTCCGGAAACTCCAGCCCAAAAGCGTGCCCGTTACATTGCTGAATATGGCTTATCTTCCTACGACACCCGCGTTTTAACCGACGACCGTGACGTTGCAGAATACTTTGAAACCGCCGTTGCTGCTGGTGCTGATCCCAAACAAGTCACCAACTGGGTCACCCAAGACATTGCCGCCCACTTAAATAAAAATGTTGAGCTGACCATTAACGATTTGCCCTTAACCGCAGCCAGCCTCGCGGAATTGGTTAACCTGATCAATGACGGCACTATTAGCGGCAAGATTGCGAAGGAAATTCTACCCGAGCTATTAGAAAAGGGCGGATCGCCTAAGGAGATTGTCGAAAGTAAAGGTTTAACCCAGATTTCTGACACTGGCGAACTTGAGGCCATGATCGACGAATTGCTGACTGCCAACCCAGATAAGGTTGAAGCTTTCCGCGCTGGTAAGAAAAAGTTACAAGGCTTCTTTGTGGGTCAAATGATGAAGAAAACCAGTGGCCGTGCGGATCCCAAGCTCGTCAACCAACTTCTTGCCAAGAAACTCAATGGTTAATTTCCGCGAATCGGGGGTGAGGGGGTTGACCCCCCACAGGTGTCGAGTTATATTAATTGCAGTAGATGCACCCTGATGACTGGGGGAGCCGAGATTGGCTCTCCTTTTTTTTGTCTATTTTTTGTGGCTCGCCCAGTACACACAATTGGCGATCGCTACTCTGCTAGCAACTGTTCCATGGCTGCCCACGACATATTTTGTTCAATATAAATTGGCTCATTGGGATTGAAAGGACTTTGCAAACGGTCTAAACTTACAAATTCAGCATCGGCAGCAAAGACAGAATTATCTGGATTGAAATCCGTTGGCTGCATCAGGGAACTAGAAAATCCCTTAAAAATCATCACCTGATCCTCTTCTTCTGCATCATTTGTGGTGGTAACAAGCAAAACTTCTTCTGGATGATTGCGGCTATAGCTTTCTAGACTTTGGGCGATCGCCAATGTAATTTTCATTGAGAAAAAAGAACGCTGAGAAAATGTATATTACCTATAATTGATTATCACGTTGAATAAAGCGAATCGAAACGCCAATCCCGGACTCTTCATGCAACTTTTTCTATCTCAAATGCGCTCTAATGGCCGATACCAGATTTCGCCACGCAGCATGTACGGGGGCGAGCATAGAAAAATATGACTCAGCCAATACCTCCAGAAATTCCAATTCGAGACTTTAATGCATCGAAGCAGACGAAGCTATTTCATACTCTTAAGAAACCAAGATTTACAGGCTGTCTAACGCTCATTAATCCTTTAGCGCGGGAGTGGCATTTCTATCTTTATCTTGGGCGTCTAGTTTATGCATCCGGTGGCACCCATGCGGTGCGTTGCTGGCGACGGAATCTCACAGCACACATGCCACAAATCGCAGGCGATCGCGAACAGCTCCAGAAAGATTTGATGTCTGTCAATATCAGACCATCCCAACTCCATTGGGAATACGATCTCCTACGCAAATGGCATGACCAAGGTCGAGTCTCCCGAGAACAGGTTAGCCAAGTTGTCCAAGCAATCACCACCGAAATGTTCTTTGACGTTAGTCAGAGCACCCAAGTCACCTACCATTTTGCCCAGTTTAACTATGGCGATAACCCCCTAATTTTGCTGGACGTCGACCAGATGATTTTGCAGGCGTGGAAACTGCTCAAGCAGTGGAATACCCTTGATATTTCCCACCTATCCCCCAACTGCGCCCCAAAAATTCAAAACCTCGAACTTCTTAAAGCCCGTTCTTCACCAGCTACCTTTAATTTGCTCAAGACCCTGATTACAGGCCGAGCCACCTTTTGGGACCTATCGATTCGGATGAAGCGGGATGTCGTGCAAGTTGCTCGTTCGATCATGCCCTACATCAAGTTGGGATTTATTGATTTACAAACCATCGATGATCTGCCAGCCCCTGCCCACATAACAAGTTCTAAGCCTAAATTTACGAAGGCACCAACGGAAGAAACCCTCATTCAAACCGATAATAATCCCTACACGATCGCCTACATCGATCCCAATGACGAACAGCGGGATGACATCGGAAAAATTCTAGAAGAAGTCAATTTCCGTTATCTACCAGTCAGCGATCCCTTTAAAGCAATGTCTGTGTTGTTAGCTCAGAAACCGGATTTGATTATTTTAGAGCTTGATTTAGGGTCAGTGAACGGCTTAGACATGTGCGCTCAACTCAAAAAACTTTCACTATTTCGCCAAACGCCAATCCTCATTATGACGGACAGTTCTGGCATTTTTGATCGCGTGAAAAGTCGCTTAATGGGCGCAACGGATTTCCTCGTTAAGCCTTTTCCGAAAGAGGAGCTGATCGTCACCATCCAAAAATATTTGAGAGTCGGCGTTTAAACCCCGAGTTCTATGCTTAGCTCCGAGCTCCGTTTCGTAATTGATCTAGCATAGGTAAAACTTTGTTAAGGAAAATCCTATGTCTACTCCAACGTCTCCGAGGATTGTTTCTTTGCTACCCAGTGCAAGCGAAATCCTCAATTGTTTAGGACTAATGCCGTATGTAGTGGGGCGTAGTCACGAGTGTGATTATCCGACAGAGGTTGAAAAGCGCCCTATTTGCACAGCGGCTCGCCTAAATTCTGACAAATCCAGTGGCGAGATTGACCGGGATGTTCAGCAACTTTTATACAGTGCTCTCGGTATTTATGAAGTGAAACTAGAGACGCTTAAAGCGTTAAATCCAACCCATATCGTGACCCAAGATCAATGTGATGTGTGTGCGGTGACTTTAGATGATGTCAAAAAAGCCGTTGATGCGATCGCCGACACTGATATCAAAATCATTTCACTACAACCCAACATCTTGGCCGATGTCTACGGAGATATTAATCGGGTTGCAGAGGAGTTTAATGTGGATGCAGAAACTGTTCTGGAAAGTCTACAACAACGGGTAGTGAACATTACCAAGCAGATTAGCAGCCTAAATCTAGCTCAACGTCCCAAGGTTGCGGCTATTGAATGGATTGATCCGCTTATGGGTGGCGGCAACTGGTTGCCAGAGCTAGTGGAACTCGCTGGAGGAGATAATGTTCTAGGTCGTCAAGGTCATCATTCACCCTATATTAACTGGGACAAATTACGAGAAGAGGATCCAGACATCGTGATTGTGCTGCCCTGTGGTTTTGACGGAGAGCGTACTCGGCAGGAAATGTTGGCCGATGTAAAGCAACATCCTCAATGGTTACAGTTGCGTGCTGTGCAAAACGACCATCTCTATATTTGCGATGGTAATGCTTACTTTAATCGTCCGGGGCCTCGACTCGTCGATTCGCTCGAAATTTTAGCGGAGATTATTCACCCCCAATTATTTAAACGTCAATATCCAGAGCAAGCTTGGCAGAAATTGCAGTTAAAGCCATCAAAATAACTGCAATCGCTGTTTGCAAGTGACATGGAATTGTGATGCTCTTCAATCTATAAAACGACGCTCCCTTGACGGAGAACTTGCCATGTTCCGTCGTTTTGCCATTGAACGACAGTTGAGGGTTGGCCATTGCCAATTTTGCCCGATTGCTCGGCGTCGCAACAGTCTAAGACCGGTAATTTTGGAAAAGTTAGGGCAATTTTTTCAGTCCACTCAATGGGAGGTTGCCCCGATAGGTTGGCACTGGTGGTCGCCATCACACCAGTCTTGGCAAGGATTTGCCGTGCAATATCAAGATCTGGAACTCGTACACCGATAGTTCCGGAATTTGTTGGGTTAATCGCTGATGAAACTCGGTCTGAAGCGGGTAGAACAAGGGTCAGTGCCCCCGGCCAATATTTTGCGGCGATCGCCAGCCATTGTTGTTTTTCTGCGTCATTACCCACGACGTAATCCCAAATTTCTTCGAGGGATGCCGCCATTAGGATTAAGGGTTTATCGGGCGATCGTTTTTTCAGAGCGTATATTTTCTGAGCATGCTTTGGCTTAACGGCAACAGCAGGCACTGTGTCAGTCGGGAAACTAATCACCTCATTCCCCTGAGCATGGCGAATTAATGTTTCAAAATCAACTAGGGGCATGGCTTATTAAGTCGCTTGTTGCTGCTTAAGATAATCAAAAACACTTTTATCGCCAATATCTGCCGCTGGAGCTTGGGTAAACTTACGCGCCGCAAAGGTTAGAAACAACAGACTCCAAACGACACACCCGATGGCAATCCCCGTTTTTGGTAACAGTTGGGTAAGGTGCCCTAAAAGCACAACAGGAACGAGGGGTGTAAGCACCATTGTTTCAACGCGCCGAAAGCAGAAACCTTCCTTAAAAAAAATACCTGTGAGGGCAGCAAAGGTAAATCCAATCCCCCAAATACTGGCAGGATGTTCAAAGATAGTAGTAATGAGTGGTTGCCGGAAAAGCGTCATCAGGGCGATCGCCGCGACACAGCCTATGCCCCAAAAGACCTGCAATGCTCGATGCAATGGGACAAGATAAATATGAATTTTTGCCAAGCTTAGACCCAAACTAGCGCAGAAAAACCCGAACAAAAGTGTCACGACATCTTGTACCAAGACATTATCGCCCTGCCAAATCACCAAGATTGTTCCCATCGCAAAACATACTGCGGCGATCGCCAAACCACCACGATATAGCCACACATCACGGCGATCGTCTTCGGTAATTGTGAACTCACCGTAGTAGCCTTGGTAAATTTCCGGTTGCACTGCACTATTCATGTTGAACCTTAATAATTCGTTGTTGCATTGCCGTACAAAATTTATTGCTTCAGATTTTTCAGTTCCTGTTGCAATTCTTCTAGCTCACGGCGCAACTGGGCTGCTTCCTGAGACTTGTCATCTTCATTGGCTTCAGTTTCTTCATCTAGAATTTCAATACGACGGGGTTCCTTCGTTTCCTCGGGCGCAGTTTTTGTTGGAGAGGAAACCGCATTGGGAATTTTTTCCTGAGCTTGCTTCACCATATCATTGACAAACTTTTTCGCTTCTTCTGCATTCATCTCTCCTTTCTGCACCATCTCGTCAGCAACACTCTGGGCCTGTTCTCTCAAGTCTTGAATGGTTGAACCAGCTTTCTCGGCGGCGATCGATGCCGCGCCTACTCCAAGATAAAATGCCTTTTGCACCAAATTACCGAAGTCAGCCATAGTTTACGATTCTCCTTCAAGTCCTTTCTTTTTTAGGATAATCGATACCTCTAAGGATTGGCTTGTGTTGCAGAAATACTCTCAACAGTCCTTCAGAAAAGCAATATCGATTTATTTAATCTGCTTGAACTCATGCCATTACCACAACCCTTCCCAAGGGTTATAAATTATGGCCATAAAAAAACTCCTAAACGTCAAGTTTTAGGAGCTTGGGCAACAAATATTGCCTGACACTAGTTACGAAGAATACGTAATTCACACCAAACGGGTGAAAGCGGATGTCATTAGGTTGCCACCTGATCTGGCTTAAACGGATCCCAATCTAGTAGCGCAAGCATTGCATAGTAATGAACCGTAAACAAAATAGAAAGGAATATTTGACCACCCCAAAAACCATGCCAAAACTCGAAGGACTCAGGGCCCCAGTAAACAGAGGCTAAGGTCATCAACATGATACGAGGAACATTAGAAATCAAACTAAAGGCAATGCCCATGAGCACAAACAAAGAAGTCTTCCACATGGGCTGCTTCCAAAAGATGCCGAGTAGCAAACTCGCTACTGCTGCAATCGTTGCAAGGTCGAAACCGCTACAACCCCAATCCACTCGAACAGCACCATCCGGCAAGCTAATAATATCCCACTGAACATTAGGCGTCTGACCAATCAGTCTTAGGCCAGCAGCTCCGGCTACAGCCATAAATCTTTCGAGACCAGCTTCTGGTGTAAATGTCGTCCAAACAATCTTGCCAAAAAGTGTTGGCTGGGGAAAGAACCCCATAAAGATCAAAAAGGTTGGTAGAGGATATCTCTTAAAAAACCCAAGACCCCAAGTACTGACAGCTACGCCGGATAGAAAAATATAAAAAGCAACTTTTTGACGCCACTCAACAGTTAAGCAAAATGGCACAGCGGCGATCGCCGTAAATATCAAAACATATCCAAGAATTTTGTCTTCTTCAGAGGCTTTAAACTTCGAGAGCTGTTCTCGTTTTTGCCAAAGCTGAAAAAAACCAAACCCAGCCAAAGCCACGAGAAGTAAGCTTGCAGCGCCATTAATTGTACCTAGTACAATATCGTAAATCCACAATGGAATAAACAAGCACATCGCAAGCCATCCAAGGGTAATAATGCGACTGTGCCACGATTTATTACTCTGCTTGTATAGATATTGAGCCGTTGATTTGGCTTTGCTACCGAGATTGAATTTTTTCATTGGCTTTATTTGAAGTGTTTTGTTCTAATTAGCCGTTCTTAGCAAGGCGAGAACCACTACGCCCAATTCCAACTAATCCAGCACCTACTAAAATCAAATTTCCGACATTAGACACAGCTGTTTTAACCGCAGCCCTACGAGCACGATTACGTCGCTCTTCAGCTTGCCTTGTTAATTCGTCAGAAATACGTTGGAGGTCTTCTACGTTAACCCCTTCGCGTAAATTTTCTGGATTTCTTTCGGCATCCCTAATCTGTTGTTGAATTTCACTTTCTCTAGTGTCAATGTTTCCTAAAGCTTGATTTTGAAGCTGAACCGCATCGGCGATCGCAATCAAACCAATCAAGAAAAATGCGATACCTGCAACTAAAGAAAAGCGAGAGAGAAGAAGTAGCCTTTTTTTAGCTTTGGCAATGCCCACACTACTGAAAGTCAGTAAAGCAATACCGAAAAGAAAAATGATGCTACGGTTAGCAAATTCTTGTTCCATGCCAATCCGCCAAGTCACATTACCGAGTTGGGGGGGCAAGAAAAGGATGAGCATATCGAAAATAAAACCAATAGTGCAGACTAATCCAACAATCTTGGCAATATTCTTCGCGCTATATGCACCACTACCACCAGGTGATGGCTGCTGTGGGGTATCAACGTTGTATGTCATTTTTTAGAGGGAGAAACTAAGTAAATAGCAGCTAAGCACTCAAAAAAAAGCAGTGTCTTATCTACTATTTTGATTGTACATTGCTGAAATGAAAGTAACGCCTACTTGCATGGCCGAAATAAGCCATGAAAAAGCGCCTCATAAAAGTTTCCTTAAATAAGACGCATAGACAGGAAATTTCAGTTTTTTTTGCGACTTTTCAAGCTGTGGCCATGAAATTTACGCTTCTTCCTCTTGCTTTTTGCGAGATGCAGCACCGAAAAGACCAGCCACGATGGGGAGAACAGCAGCAGGAGTTGGAACTTCCTTAACATCAAGTGAGCCACTCAATGCACCTGTTGAACTGTGAGTGAAGTTCATTGCACCGCTACCAACGACACTGCCATCTTCACCAAAGAAGTTACCAATTACGCCCATGCTGTAAGTTTTGGTACCGTTAACTAAAAGCTCAGTGTACTCAGTTACAGAGTCAATAGAGAAAGTCAAAATTCCAGCGGATGTGTTGATATCTACGATGAAGTCAGCCAAAGGAGTAGCTACGCCATTGATGACCTCTAGAGGACCATTGTAGAAAACTAAGTCTGAGCCATCAAAATCACCACTACCAACAGTGGTTCCAAGTGCAGGGAAGGTAAATTCAGCAGCATTGGAATAAATGATCATCATCATGAACGATGGCAATAGCTATTCCCATAACGGGACTCTGACT
>CAZXBK010000164.1:0-9059 GCA_964638765.1 uncultured Synechococcus sp.
TCATCAAAAATACTGTTGTAGCTATATTCCACGCCGTGGCAGTTGATACAAACTTCTCCGACCATGCGATCGCGCGGTAACAGGTTGTAGGTGTTGTTGTGGTTTACCCAGGCTGTGGTGCGATCGCCGACGGTTGTTTCGTGGCGAGCCATGTGGCAGGTAGAACAACTGACGGAATTAGCAGAGGGACGGGGTAGGTTACGATCCGCGTCGAATAGCTCTGCGTGGCGGGAATTTTTGTAATTTAAAGAGTGATTATCGGCATGGCAGGTTAAACAAGAATCTACGGCTGCCGGAATCGTATTAGCCGAGTGGGTATCGTGACAGGTGGCACAGCCCATTTGTAGATTGGCTGCTTCTGCATGCATAGGCAACCTCGCCATTGTTGGGTTTAGCGCAGATTCCCCTTCATAGAGACGAATACCATGTTTTCCGAGCATGAACGTGTCGACTTCTGCTTCATGGCAACTGCGACAACTGGCTTTTGGTTGGGCGACAAATTCCTTAGTTTCTTCGTCCTGGTGGCAACTTGCGCAATTAACATCGTTAATGGCATGGAGGCTGGATTCCCAGAGCTGGGTGCTCATGTCAATCTCTTCTTGGGTGGAGGCGATCGCCGGACTTCCCCAACCACACCAGAGAGCAAACACTAATAGACAAGAAATAATCACATTTTTCATGACGCACCTCCGAGGAATTCTTGGCTGAGATCAGGCTTGGGAGCTTCATCTAGCGTCCAATCAACAGTGCGATCCGGGACTCGTTGTACCGGCAACATCGGCGGTTGACCCATATTCTGTCGTAAAAATCCAGTGGAAATAGTCCGGTGGTCATGGTAGTTGTGGCAGCCAGCCGTCCAACAGCCATCTGGCGTAAAGCCATCATGACTCTTTAGATCGCCATTAATAATCCCCTCATGGCAAGCCATACAGAGATCTGGCTGCATACTAGTGCCACGCGAAAACATATGAATATGCTCCGCATGGCAAGTGGTGCAAGTGAGCGCTTCAATTTTCTCTAAGTCGCCAGCCCACCTAGGATCTAAAAACTTCTTTGTACCGTGAACATCTTGTTCAAGCTCTGCCTCATGACAGCGAGTACAGGTCTCATTTGTCACCGGCTTAAACCCATCATGACAAGACGCACAGGACGATTCGATCAGGTAGTGACCAACGGATGTTTCCCCTGGTACAAATACCTGCTTCGCATTTAGTCCGAACGCTGCTGCGAACCAGCCAATTAGGGCTAGACAAGTGGCGATCGTCACCACCTTTAAACTCATCAGCGATCGCCAACTAAACTTTTTCTTTTTTTTCACGCCCTGTGCCATCTTCTTCCTCAAACTTTCTTTGACTTAACCCTTAGAGCAAAATCAAAAGATAGATGATGAGCGTAATCACGCTACCACCGACGACGAAAGGTACTGCTCCAGAAGAGATGTTGCTATCCACATCACCAACAGCAGGAGCAGACTCGAGAGCCACTTCATCAGCGGAATAATCAGCGCCATCAAGCATCACTTCAGTAATGAGACCGTAGGCTTTGACCCAAGCACCTTCAACTTCTGGAGTCCAATCGCCACCAAGGTACTGACCAAAGGTTTTGAGGAGTGTATTGCCCACAAGAGGATAATGTTCAGGCAAAGCGCCATACTTTACGTGGCGGGCGCCAAGACCCTTGAGAGCATCTGTTAAAGCACCGGGCTTTTTCAAATTCTCAACAACAAAAACAAGAGAAGCCAATAGCTTCTTACTTTGCTCTTTCACATCGGTATTCGCGAAAAGAGGCTTAGCCGCAGGGTAGTCGGCAAAAAGATTCTCGTAGAAGCTGGATGCAAAATCTTCAGCATTGGGCTTCACTTTTTCAAAGCTCGATTCAAGCAAACCAACTTGGAGACCCGTTGCTTCATCAACAGAAGTATCAGGCGCTTCAAGAGCCACATCCGTTTCGGAATAGTCAGCACCATCGAGCATCACTTCTGTAATTACCCCATAGGCACCAACCCAAGCCTCTTTAACATCAGGCGTCCAGTCGTCGCCCAGATACTCACCAAAGGTCTTGAGAAGTGTATTGCCCACTAAAGGATAGTGCTCAGGCAAGGCACCATACTTCACATGCCTAGCACCCAAACCCTGTAGAGCCTCTGTCAGTGCTCCAGGATTCTTGAGGTTTTCAACAACGAAAACTAAGGAGGCTAATAATTTTTTACTTTGCTCTTTAACGTCGGTATGAACGAACAAAGGCTTCGCTGCCGGATAATCCGTAAATAAGTTCGAGTAAAAGCTATCAGCAAATTCATTTGCCCTAGGTTTTACTTTCTCAAAGCTACTTTCGAGTAGTTCTACTTGGAGTCCGGTTTCTTGGGAAGAGTCAGAAGTCATTGACTATGTTTTTGCCTCAATGAAATTGTTAACTATTCTTGAAGATTTTGGTGTCAAAACACATCACTAAACTTTCATTGAAAACTTAGCGCAGTTATTAGGGCTAACCAATCTAAAAAAGATAATTGAAATAAAGTCTTAATGTAAAAGAAAATAATTTCGGATGTTTTCAATTTGAAAGCAAACAAACTATTCAATTTCATACACAAAGTAGAAACTTTGTGGTGGTTTTAAAACTTTGGATAAATAAAGTAAAGGTGTGCCCTGTAGATTTTTGTTAAAAATAATACAAACACCGACCTACACAGCATCAAGACCATCGCTTCAATTCTTTTTTTGCATTGCCACCCCTATGTCTTTTTGTGTCTAAGTACCAAGTAAAGTAAATAGTCAAAGCCCAGGGATGACCGTATAGATTGTTACGGTGTCAATGTTTTGAGCCAACATAGACAGTCTAAATATTTGTGCTAGGATGCACTGCATTAAACGTTTACTCGTGCAAACTCTCTTGAAAAAGCTAATGCAATTTTAGGGTTTTCAAATTTGCGATTTCTGAATGCAAGACGCTTATTTGTATCAAATGTTGCCAAAACTGTTGTTTTAATAGGAGATGTTTTGTAGCGAGTTAGCTGTCCTACGTAAGTATGGGTATGGATTCCAAGATTTTTCGGTTTCTCGGTTCAATTAAATTAGCTGTTCCTTTGCTTGTAGCAATCACCATTATTTTGATTGGTGCGACATTTTATGAGTCGAGTGTTGGTTCTCCAACAGTACAAAACTTAATTTATAAAAGTCCCTGGTTTGGCGCGTTAATGTTTTTGCTCGCCGTTAATTTAGGGATTTCTACGTTAGGTCGTTACCCGTGGCGTGGTGCGCGAAAAATTGGCTTTGCCATTACCCACTGGGGTCTCGTGATTATCATCGCTGGCTCGGCGGCAGTAATTCACTTAAGTACAGAAGGGATGTTGCTCGTGCGAGAAGATGGCGGCGCAATCAACCAAATCCGTGTGGAAGGTGAATTGCTAGAAGTTGCAAATCCAGATGGGACAACAACTCAGCGCGATATTTTCGTTCGAGAAGATGGCTCTGTTTATCCTGCACGAATCGGCGACTTATCCCTCCTTGGCTACACGGACACTTCTGTAACATCTGTGCAATTTCAAGATGGTGGAACAGTTGATAATCTCGCGGTGAAAGTTCAACTCCAGAGTGATCGTATGGGTCAGTCGGTAGAACGTTGGCTGGCGATCGCCCCTTTTGGATATCAGCAAACAGACATTGGGCCAGCTCACCTCGAAATTACGAAGGCGGTAGACGAGCAAGCTCTGAAAGAATTATTGCAAGAGCCAAGCGGTGAAACCCACGAATTTGGTGTTCTAGAAATCGATGGTAAATCTTTTGATGTCCGGGACTCGGTGGATAAACCGCTGAATTTACCCAACGGCATTACAGCGAAAGTAACGAGCGTTTGGGCAGATTTTCGTCTCGACGCTAATAACAAACCGACTTCGGCATCGACTCAATTTAATAATCCGGCATTACAACTAGAACTCGCTCAAGGCGATCGCCAAGCAAAATGGTTTATTTTTGCTCAGCCAACCTTTGAGCCAATCCGTTCTGGTGATGACTTTGAACTGGCTGTCAATTATGCACCGCCAGAGTTGCCGCAAACCGACTATTTTCGTATTGTCGAAGCCCCCAATCATCAGCTTTTCTACGCAGCGGCTTCTTCTAAAGGCTTTAAATCAGGTGAATTTAACCTTGACGAAGCCATCACCCCCGGTTGGGCAGACTTTAAGATTTCTTTATCAGAACGGTTGGATAAAGCGACAGTGCAACGCCAAGTCGTTCCCGTTGCCCCCGTAAAGCAAGGCATGATGGCACAGTCTGGCTCTCCCGCTCTCCACGTCGCGACCCCTGATGGTCAAGATTTTTGGCTTCCTTGGAGTGAACCCACGGATCTCAAAACGGCTGATGGTGACTATTTTGCTGCTTTTACGCCCAAGATTTTACAGTTGCCCTTCTACGTGAAGCTCAATGATTTCATCGTAGATCGTAATGAGGGCAGTGAATCTGTCGCCATGTGGACAAGTAAACTGACTTTATTTGATGCAGAAACAGATAGTGCGGCCAAGCGTAAAGTTTGGATGAATCATCCCACTTGGTTTAGAGGCTGGAAATTAGCGCAAGCTTCCTGGAACCCGGGCGACCTAAAGCAATCCACTCTCCAGCTCAAGCGCGAGCCTTGGTGGGTCACTGGACTCACTTGGATCGGCTCTCTGATGGTAACTTTCGGTATTGTGACGATGTTCTACGGTCGGGCGATCGCCAAATCATTCCGTTCCAAGTCATTGCTCGATTTACCGGAAGAACAGGAGGCAGTGAAGCCCCATATCCCAATTTTTGATGCCCTAACATTAAAAAAATCGTCGAAAGATACGGCGATCGCCGAATAATAAAATTATCCAGATTTATTCCCTATACATTCCACCCACGAATCGGTTAAACCATGAAAGCCCCAAACGTGATCAAATTTATTATTGGTCTGTGCCTCGGCTGCGTGCTGCTGTTCTTTCCCTTTACGCAGTTTCAGCCCGATGGACTGGAGTCATTACGGACATTAACAGTGCAGCTCGACGGTCGTAAAAAGCCCCTCGATACCGTTGCCAAGGAAACTGTCGCCAAAATTCACGGTTCAACAAGTTATCAAACAGTCGATGGCGAAAAAGAGGATTACCTCAGCACCTATCTGGAAATGTGGTTTAACACCCGCAACTGGAATGAAGAGCCCTTTGTTTTAGTGAGTTATCGTCCGCTCAAGGAACTAACCGAGCTTGACTTGGAACAAAAGCATTTTGCCTTCCAAGAGCTGATGACCAATAAAAAATTGGCCGCAGTAGTAGATCTTGCCCACGAAAAGCAATTTAATGAGCAGGATCTAAATCGGGATGAGCGCGAAGCTTTGACAATCGAAGATCGCCTCAATCTTCTTTACAATTCTGTCGGTGACCAAAGTTTACCGATTGTGCCCCACCCCACCGATATCAAAGGGAAATGGGCAGGCTTTAATAACGCAACAGAACTATATGATGTAGAGCAATTTGCACCGCTCGTCGCCAATTTCGCGATGATTCAGCAAACAGTCTTTAACGGTGGTTTGGATCACCTTTCCGCTTTATCAGACATTACCGGCAGTCTCAAAGGTGGTTTACGAAGCCTCAGTCCGGACATTTATCCCAGCGATTTTGTCTTGGCTCGCGAAGCTCACTTCAATCATTTCCATCCCTTCGCCAAGGCTTGGCAGCTTTACGGTTTAGCCTTTATCGCGATGCTCATTAGCTTGTGGGTGAAACCATGGAATATTTACTGGAGTGCAATGGGTCTGTTTAGTGCAGGGATTGCTGTTCAAACCTATGGCTTTTTCCTTCGTATGCAAATCGCAGGTCGTCCTCCCGTCACCAATATGTACGAGTCGGTCGTTTGGGTTGGTTTCGGTATCGCGGCGATCGCCCTGACCTTTGAGCTGATTACCCGCAACCGTTATTACATCTTGGCCGCAGCACCTTTGTCGGTGATGTGTTTGCTGTTGGCGGATAGTTTACCTGCGGTATTAGACCCCAGTATTTCGCCCCTTGTGCCTGTCCTACGGGATAATTTCTGGCTCAGTATTCACGTTCCGACGATCGCCTTGAGTTATGCCAGCTTTGCCCTAGCAATGGGATTAGGCCACGTTGCCCTCGGTAATTATCTCTTTACGCCCAATGCTAAGCCTCGCCTGAAGATGCTGTCTCAGCTGAACTATCGTGTGCTGCAAGTTGGTGTGCTGTTGCTCACTGCGGGCATTATTCTCGGTGGCATTTGGGCGCACTTCTCTTGGGGTCGTTTCTGGGGCTGGGATCCGAAGGAAACTTGGGCACTCATCGCACTCCTCTGCTATTTAGCTCCCCTCCACGGTCGTTTAGTCGGTTGGATCGGTGATTTCGGCGTCCATGTTGCCAGTATTGTTTCTTTTAATGCAGTTTTGATGGCATGGTATGGCGTTAACTTTGTTTTAGGCACTGGTTTACATAGCTACGGCTTCGGTACTGGTGGTTCTGAACTGCTCATTGCAGGGGTTGTCGGACTAGATCTTTTGCTAGTTTTGATCACTGCAACTAAGCACAAAGGTTGGCTCAAACCTTCTGAAACGGAGCCTTTAACCACAGCTGAAAACCCAAACTAGCCCACCCACGATAGACACAATTTTGAAATTGGGGTGCAGATGGATTTGTGCCCCTTTTCCATACCTAGACATTTGCAAATCCTGAGGAATCAAAAATCATGAAAAGACGTGAATTTTTAAGCTGGGTCGGACTCGGCGCTATTGCAACATCTCTCCCCGTGGCGATCGCCGCCTGTTCAGATGGTGGTGAAACTGAGAGCACCACACCCGCTGCCCAAACCGAGAAAAGCCCTGAGGGTGAAAAAGTTGAGATTGACACCACACCTCGCGAAGATGGTTTTGCGGCGATCGGTACTGTGGCTCAGTTAGACGAGGAAGGTTCTCTTTCCAATAAAAACTTTAATGGCGAACAGGTTGCTGTCATTCGTGACCCTGCCAATGCTGAGAATCTTATTGCGGTTAATGCCTTTTGTACTCACCAAGGTTGTACTGTCGCTTGGGCTGGTGAATCCTTTGATTGTCCTTGTCACGGTTCCACATTTAGCTCGACTGGTGAAGTTGTTTCCGGCCCTGCCTCAAAGGAATTGGGAACCTTCACCGCGATGATCGAAGAAGAGCTGGTTTACGTCAAAGTTTCCTAATTGAGCCGTATGGTTAAAGACTAGAAAGTTTTTTTGATTAACCGATTCGCTTACGGCTAATAATTCACTCCTTTGTCTTCTCTTCTGAGGGGACATTTTTTATGGCAAATGTGGCGGAGAATTTTAATCAAGCTTGATGCCGCGAATAGAAAAATCTAGTAGCTCCATCGGATGCCAAAGTTGAATATCTTGACCTTGCTGCTGCAAATGTTTTTTGATCTGAAGGCTGCAGCCGGGATTTGGGGAAACAATTGCTTTTGCACCAGTTTTTGTGAGGTTCTTTGCTTTGCGATCGCCGAGTTCGTCAGCAATGTCCGGTTGTAAAAGATTAAACACGCCAGCACTACCGCAACATAATGTGTGTTCTGCGGATTCGCGGAGCTGAATATTGGGGATTTGTCGAAGTAGCTGTCGCGGTTGCTCTGATATTTTTTGGCCGTGGAGTAGATGACAAGCATCTTGATAGGCAACGGGTAATGTTGCGTCAGTTACCGGAGACAACTCAACCGTTAATCCCACCTCAGCCAGAAATTCCTGTACATCGCGCACCTTTGCCGCAAACTCGATAGCCTTTTCTGCATAGTCAGGATCATCTTTGAGAATCCGGCCATATTCCTTGAGGGTATGTCCACAGCCAGCCGCATTGATGATAATAAAATCAACATTTTGATCCGCAAAACTATCAATCATCTGACGGGCGATCGCCTGAGCTTGTTCATCTTGACCTTGGTGAGCAGGCAACGCACCACAACAACCTTGCTCATTGGGAATGACGACTTCACAACCATTGGCCGTTAAAACCCTTGCCGTTGCTTCATTCACTGGCGAAAAGAATAGTCGCTGCACACAACCTAAAAGCATTCCTACCCGATATCTCTGTTTTCCCTGAGCAGCAATTACTGTGGGCAAATTTTGTTTCGCTTGGGCCAGATTCACCTTCGGCAAAATCATTTCCATTGCCTCAAGTCTTGCGGAAATTTTTAATAATCCCAGCTTTCTCACCAGCCACTGTAAACCAGAATTTTGGTAGAACCATAGCAATGGCAACAACAATCTCAGCCTTGCTGGGTAGGGAAATAAATTAAAAATTAGCCAACGAAATAGGCGATCGCCCAACGGTCTTTTATAGTTGCGTTCAATCTGGGATCGCATCGACGCTAAAAGCTCGTCGTAACTAACCCCTGAAGGACAAGCCGACGTACAAGCCAAGCAACCTAGACAACTATCAAAATGTTTTACTGTTGCTGCATTAATTTCCCCTTCACCCTTGGCGATCGCATCCATTAGGTAGATACGACCTCGGGGAGAATCCATTTCTGAACCCAAAACTCGGTAGCTGGGACAAGTATCTAAACAGAACCCACAGTGTACGCAACTATCGATTTCCTTTTGTTCAGGCGGATGCACTGCGTCAAAACTGCTTATCTTCGGCTCAGAAAGGGTCATAGTACATCAAAATATTGCTTAATCTTGAGCAACAACTATACCAAGTGAAAAGGTAATAAAAGTACTGACCCCACAGGTTTGCGTAACAATAATCAACAAGCTTACCAACTTGTCCCTAATGAAATGCTGTATTACTGTGTAAATTCAAATTCTTGAAGTTTCTACTTTCCCACAAGTATAGTAGTTTCAAATAAATACTGGAGCACCTTATGTCCTTCCTTGGGGAAGGTGCTCGAAGAGCGGAAGGGGTTTCAATGGGCTATTGGGCATTACGAAAAATCACCCCAAAATCTCTACGGAAAAATTTTCTAATTCTTATTTGAAATGACCATATTGGACTAGGAAAATAAAATATTTGCCAATTCACCCCGAGAATTTTTCCTAGTCTTTTTTGGCAGCGATATCGTCAAAAAGTGTCAGACCAAATAG
>CAZXBK010000165.1:0-8953 GCA_964638765.1 uncultured Synechococcus sp.
GGTATCAGCCCCAAAAGTTTTGACGGTCGCGGAAACTACAGCCTAGGAATTCGTGAGCAACTGATTTTCCCTGAAATTGACTACGATTCCATTGATCAAATTCGAGGTATGGACGTTTCCATCATTACAACAGCCAAGACCGATGAAGAAGGTCGTGCGTTGTTAAAGGCGATGGGTATGCCCTTCCGCGAAAGCTAAATCTTAGGAGAGATTAAAGGTAATAATGGCGGCAAACGATACCATTTCCGATATGCTGACACGCATCCGTAATGCGTGCATGGTTCAGCACGAAAACACTAAAGTCCCCGTCACCCGTATGACTCGTAGCATTGCTGCAGTTTTAAAGGACGAAGGGTTCATTGACAATTACGTAGAAGCTGGAGAAGGCATCCGCAAGCACCTTGTCATTTCTTTGAAGTACAAAGGTCGTAATCGTAAGCCTATCATCCAAAAACTACAGCGCGTCAGCAAGCCCGGTTTGCGGGTTTACAGTAACCACAAAGATTTACCTAGAGTATTAGGTGGTATTGGTATTGCTATCATCTCCACTTCAAAAGGCGTAATGACTGACCGCCAAGCTCGTAAAGAAGGAATCGGTGGTGAGATTCTCTGCTACGTCTGGTAATCGTGGTTGAAACTGATATTCAGGAGAAAACGAATGTCTCGTATTGGTAAAAAACCCGTTCCAATTCCTGATAAGGTCACTGTTTCAGTTGATGGCTTGTCCATATCTGTAAAAGGCCCTAAAGGAACTTTAGAACGGACTCTGCCTGAAAAGGTAACAGTTGTTCAAGAAAACAACTCTGTAATCATTAGCCCCGTTGATTCCAGCCGTCCAGCACGGGAGCGTCACGGTTTGTGTCGTACCCTTGTTGCGAACATGGTTGAGGGCGTCTCTAATGGATATAGCAAAAAGCTAGAAATTATTGGCGTTGGTTATCGGGCACAAGTTAAGGGCAATACCTTAACACTTAACGTTGGGTATAGTAAGCCTGTTGAAATGGTAATGCCAGAAGGAATTACTGCTGCAATGGGTGAGAAAAATACTCAAGTCATCATCTCTGGTATCGACAAAGAAGTGGTTGGTAATACTGCAGCAAAAGTCCGTGCAGTTCGCCCCCCCGAGCCCTACAAAGGTAAGGGTATTCGTTATCAAGGTGAGCATGTTAGACGTAAAGCAGGTAAGGCAGGTAAGTAGTCCAGATGAAAGCAACTCGCAAACAACTGACACAACGCCGTCATTTCCGAATTCGTCGTCGTGTCGAAGGAACTGGCGATCGCCCTCGATTAGCCGTATTTCGTTCCCACAAGCACATTTACGCCCAAGTTATTGATGACGAAAAGCAGCATACTTTAGCCGCCGCATCAACCTTGGATAAAGATCTAAAGAAAGATCTAGACTCCAGTAGTAATATTTCCGCATCTACAGCAGTTGGCAATTTAATTGCGAAACGAGCTCTTGATCAAGGAATTAAAAAGGTTGTTTTTGACCGCGGTGGAAATCTCTATCACGGCAGAGTAAAAGCCTTAGCCGAAGCTGCTAGAGAAGCTGGTCTAGACTTCTAAAACTATTGTTGATGTAATCACTAGGATAAAAACAATGGCAAAGCGCCGTAAATCATCAAGAAATAAGGACAAGGACTCGAACTGGCAGGAACGTGTCATTCAGATCCGTCGCGTTAGCAAAGTTGTCAAAGGTGGTAAGAAATTGAGTTTTCGCGCCATTGTTGTAATTGGCAATGAGACTGGTAAGGTCGGCGTTGGCGTTGGCAAGGCTGGAGATGTTATCGGTGCCGTTCGTAAAGGCGTTGCCGATGCAAAAAAACACGTTGTTGATGTACCTCTAACTAAAACTAATACCGTTACTCACCGCATTAATGGCATTGCCGGTGGTGCAAAAGTGATGATGCGACCTGCAGCTCCTGGTACGGGTGTAATTGCTGGTGGTGCAGTTCGGACTGTGTTGGAACTTGCAGGTGTCAAGAATATTCTTGCAAAGCAACTTGGTTCTAAAAGTCCTTTAAATAATGCCCGTGCAACCGTTGATGCTCTAGGAAATCTCCGTAGTTTTTCTGCTGTTGCTCAAGAACGCGGCGTTTCCATTGAGCGAATTTACGCTTAGTAAATTTGTTTGACTTCTGGATATTTAGAAAACTACTAAACCTAATCAAACGATGAAACTATCCGATATTTCCCCTAAAGCTGGCTCCAAGAAGCGTCGCCGTCGTGTTGGTCGCGGTATTGCTGCTGGTCAAGGAGCTAGTTGTGGCTTCGGTATGCGTGGACAAAAATCTCGCTCCGGTACTGGTACCAAAGCTGGTTTTGAAGGCGGCCAAATGCCTTTGTATCGCCGCGTACCAAAGCTTAAGCATTTTACAATTGTAAATCCTAAAAATTTTACGATTATCAATTTGACTCAGCTTGCTGATTTAGAAGCAAAAACTGAGGTAACTCTTGCTTCTCTGATGGAGAAAGGCATTGTTACTAGTAATGACGGCCCTTTAAAAGTTTTGGGAGAAGGAGATATTTCCGTTGCCCTCACTGTTAAAGCTGCTGGATTTAGTAAGAGCGCCCAAAGCAAAATTGAAGCTGCTGGTGGCACTTGCGAAGTCGTTGGCTAAGCCAAAGAAGAGAGAGATTAAGTTAAGATTTTGAAAGAAATTAAGACTCTTTTAATTTATTTGACTTTTTTAATCATCACAGAGAATTTTAATTATGGTTGTTAGTCGCGAAAAAACACCGACAGCACAAGAAACGTTTATGCAAATGGCGCAAGCCGCCGGTTTAAGAGGCCGGTTGCTTGTTACCTTGGGTCTACTAGTGCTTGTGCGCCTTGGTGTTTTTATTCCAATCCCTGGCATAGATCGAGCCGAACTTAGTGCTGGAATTCAAAATTCCCCTTTCCTTGGATTCCTAGATGTCTTCGCCGGTGGTGGTTTGTCCGCTGTTGGTATTTTCGCTTTGGGAATTTTGCCTTACATTAATGCTTCCATTATTATGCAGTTGATGACGGCTGCTATACCTGCTCTGGAAGATATGCAGAAGAATGATGGAGAAGCTGGGCGTCGCAAGATTTCCCAAATTATTCGTTATGTAACTGTTGGTTGGGCTGCGTTGCAAAGCTTTGGTATCACCTTGCAAATTTTGCGCCCCTATGCGATTGACCCCGGATTCACATTTGTCCTTGAGACTACCCTTGCACTTACTGCTGGCTCAGTATTTGTGATGTGGATTTCAGAATTGATTACAGAAAAGGGTTTAGGGAATGGTGCTTCGCTACTAATCTTTGTGAATATTGTTGCTGTCTTACCTCGTACTTTGGGAAACACAATCGAATTTGCACAAGCTGGTGGTAGAGCTGTTATTGCTAAGGTGATTCTTCTCCTTCTAGTCTTCCTCGTGATGATCATCGGCATTGTGTTTGTGCAAGAAGGTACTCGTCGTATCCCTATTGTTTCTGCAAGGCGTCAAGTTGGCCGCAAACTATATCGTGAGCGTACGAGTTATTTGCCTTTGCGTTTAAACCAAGGTGGTGTGATGCCGATTATTTTTGCATCTGCTGTTCTTGTACTTCCTTCCTCGTTAGTGGGATTTGCTTCTGGCGAAGGAACATTAAGTAATGTCTTGGTTGGGATTACTAATTTTCTACAACCAGGAAGAATTCCTTACGTAATTGTTTATTTGACGTTAATTCTCTTTTTTAGCTATTTCTACGCTTCACTAATTGTGAATCCAGTAGATATGTCTCAAAACCTGAAAAAGATGGGTTCAAGTATCCCTGGGATCAGACCTGGCAGAGCAACAAGTCAATACCTAGAGAAAGTGATTAACCGTCTAACTCTACTGGGTGCAATATTTTTGGGTTTAGTTGCAACAGTTCCAACTTTTGTTGAAGGTGCGACTGGTGTCACCACGTTACAAGGTTTTGGAGCGACTTCTCTGTTGATTTTGGTAGGTGTTGCTATCGATACGGCGAAGCAAATCCAAACTTACGTCATCTCTCAGCGTTATGAAGGCATGGTGAAACAGTAGAGTTATTACGAAGCACATCGCGACTGTCGGCACGATCAAGTTATTTAGATGATTAATTATTATGGCTAAAGGCGTAAAGCTAATTTTCCTCGGTCCCCCAGGTGCAGGGAAAGGAACACAGGCAAGCTTGCTTGCTCAACTCCACGGCATTCCTCATATTTCTACTGGTGAGATTTTAAGGGCTGCAATCAAAGAGAAAACTCAACTAGGAGTTGAAGCTCAAGGTTTTGTTGATAGAGGTGAACTTGTTCCTGATGATTTGATTCTCAACTTGATTCGTGAGCGTTTACAGCAATCTGATACTGACAACGGTTGGATTTTGGATGGTTTCCCTCGTAATGTTGCTCAGGCTGAATTTTTAGAAAAACTTTTGTCTGAGCTAAATCAAGATTGTGACTATGCTCTTAATCTTGAAGTTGCTGACTCTGTTCTTATCCAACGTTTGTTAGGCCGTGGTCGTAAAGATGATAACGAATCAACTATCTCCCGGAGATTGGATGTTTATCGCGAGCAAACTGCACCTGTAATCGAATTTTATAAGCAACGTGAGTTGCTAGTGTCGGTTAATGGTGATCAAGCGCTGGATAACGTAACTAACGATTTGCAATCTAAAATTTCTGTTTGAAACTACTCGCTATAAGGAGCATTGATTGTTTTGTCTAAGCAAGACCTGATTGAAATGGAGGGAACTGTAACGGAATCTCTACCCAATGCCATGTTTAGAGTTGATTTAGATAATGGCTTTAATGTGTTGGCACACATTTCTGGGAAAATTCGCCGTAACTACATCAAAATTCTTCCTGGTGATCGTGTCAAAGTCGAATTAACTCCCTACGATTTAACTAAAGGCAGAATCACATATAGACTTCGCAAAAAGTAAATGCAGAATATCAGTTGGGCGATATTTCTCTGATAAACATAGTCATGTTGCCTTTATCTTGATATGATTGAAAACTTGTGATGTTTTTTTTAGTGTTCAAAACAGAAACACTAATTAATGACGTAAAAGTATAGCTCACAATTGAAGCTGATAAATTATGAAAGTTAGAGCATCTGTAAAAAAAATGTGCGATAAGTGTCGTGTCATCCGGCGCCGTGGTCGCGTAATGGTGATTTGCTCGAATCCTAAGCACAAACAACGGCAAGGTTAGGCAAGTATCTTAAGTTCTATATTTAATTTTAAATTATTTTAATTATCACTAACGTAATCTAGGAGAACTAGTAATGGCACGTATAGCCGGTGTCGATTTACCGCGCGATAAGCGCATTGAAGTAGCTCTTACCTATGTGTATGGCATTGGTTTATCCAGAGCTCAAGAAATTATTGCAAATACAGGAGTTAATCCTGATACTCGTGTTCGCGACTTGTCTGATGAGGATGCGATGAAGTTGCGTTCTTACGTCACAGATAACTACCAAATTGAGGGTGATCTGCGACGCTTGGAGTCGATGAATATCAAGCGTCTTGCTGATATCGGCACATACCGAGGACGTCGTCATCGCCAAGGTCTACCTGTGAGAGGTCAGCGTACGCGGACTAACGCTCGCACTCGTCGCGGTCGTCGCGTCACTGTTGCCGGTAAGAAGAAAGCTCCTCGTTAAGGCATTTGGGCTTTGTTTGAAAGCTTTGAGTGTTTGATTAAAGTTGAACTTTTTAAGTCGGGACAAAATATTTATCGTTTCTGAATAATTACAGAGAAATATGGCAAGACAAAAGAAAGGCGGCGCCAAGAAAGTTAAAAAGAATATCCCTAACGGCGTAGCGCATATTCAATCTACTTTCAATAACACTATTGTCACAATTAGCGACACTAAGGGGGAGGCTGTTTCTTGGTCTTCTGCTGGTGCTAGTGGTTTCAAAGGTGCTAAAAAAGGTACTCCATTTGCTGCTCAAACAGCTGCTGATAATGCAGCTAGAAGAGCTATGGATCAAGGTATGAGACAGATTGAAGTTATGGTCAGCGGTCCTGGTGCTGGTCGCGAAACTGCGATTAGAGCTTTACAGGCCGCTGGTTTGGAAATCACTTTGATTCGTGATGTCACTCCTATTCCCCACAATGGTTGTCGCCCGCCAAAGCGTCGACGTGTGTAGAGTTTTACGGCGTAGATATTTTGGATTAGAAGAAGCCAAGATTTTCTGTATTTAGAAAATTTTGGTCACTAAAGTAAGGGAGATTGAAAAGAGAGTGGCACAGTTTCAAATTGAATGTGTAGAAAGCAAAACACACAAAAATCAAAGTCAATACAGTAAGTTCGTTTTTGAGCCTCTTGATCGTGGTCAAGGCATTACGCTAGGCAACTCCCTGAGACGTATTTTGTTGTCTAACTTAGAAGGCACTGCCGTAACTGCGTTGCGTATTGGTGGTGTTAACCATGAGTTTGCGACAATTCCCGGTGTTCGTGAAGATGCCTTAGAGATTATTCTCAATATGAAAGAGATTGTTCTCAAGAGCTTCACAAGTCAACCTCAAATTGGTCGCCTTGTAGCTTCTGGCCCTGGTCAAGTTACTGCTGCTCAGTTTGATTTGCCTTCGGAAGTTGAGGTGGTTGATTCATCTCAGTACATTGCAACTCTTGCTGATGGCGCCAAGCTTGAAATGGAGTTCCGTATTGAAAAAGGTAAGAGCTATCGTGCCGTGCAGCGTGGCAAAGACGAAACTGGGGCTCTTGATTTTCTACAAATTGATGCTGTGTTTATGCCTGTAACTAAGGTTAAATATGCTGTTGACAGCATCCACTCTGAAAATGATGTTGTAAAGGATCGCTTGACTTTAGAGATCTGGACTAATGGCGGTATCAAACCAGAAGAGGCTCTGTCTCAAGCTGCGGCGATCGCCGTTGATTTGTTCAACCCCCTCAAGGATTTGACTCTTGAAGCAATTCAGGATGACTATCAAGAGGATGAAGATCCCACAAGCCAGATTCCTATCGAAGAACTTCAACTCTCGGTACGTGCTTACAACTGTTTGAAGCGTGCTCAAATTAATTCTGTCGCGGATCTCCTTGATTACAGTCAAGAAGATTTGTTGGAAATTAAAAATTTCGGACAAAAGTCTGCTGAAGAAGTCATTGATGCGCTCAAGACACGTCTCGGAATCACTTTGCCTGAGGAGAAAGCTGCTAAATAAAGTTGCTTTACTGCTTCAGTATTAATTTTTAGTTTTTTTAGATTAAGGAGGACAAACTAATGCGTCATGGTCGTCGCGTTCCAGAATTGGGAAGGCCTGCTGATCAACGCAAAGCCCTTTTAAGAGCTTTGACAACTCAGCTCATTCGCCATGGTCAAGTTAAAACGACTAAAGCTCGCGCAAAGGCTGTTCGGTCTGAAGTAGATCGTATGATCACTTTGGCAAAGGATGGCTCCTTGGCTGCTCGTCGTCGTGCTCTTGGCTATATGTATGACAAGCAGCTCGTTCACGCTCTATTTGCCCAGGCGAAAGATCGTTATGGCGATCGCCAAGGTGGTTACAGTCGCGTTGTACGTACTGTTCGTCGCCGTGGTGATAACGCTGAAATGGCGATTATTGAATTGGTCTAGAGTGAATTAGGCGATCGCCAATGTCCGTCGAATTGTCTGACAATCACAAACGTGTTGCCATGCTTGTTCAATACATCGGGACACACTTTTACGGTTGGCAGAAGCAAA
This sequence comes from uncultured Synechococcus sp., assembly GCA_964638765.1. Taxonomy (GTDB): domain Bacteria; phylum Cyanobacteriota; class Cyanobacteriia; order Cyanobacteriales; family MRBY01; genus MRBY01. The sequence goes on from CAZXBK010000165.1 coordinate 7,679, forward strand.
AACAGGGGCGGACAGTACAAGGAGAAATTGAAGCGACTTTAACTAAAGTTTTGGGTCGCGATACAAGAATCCATGGCGCCGGGCGAACCGATAGTGGTGTCCATGCCGCAGGCCAATTTGCTCACTTTGAATGTGACAGCCCGATACCCGGACACAAATGGGCAAAAGTCTTAAATGATCGTCTTCCCGATGACATTGTGATTCGAGCCTCCACCCGAGTTGAACCCGATTGGCATTCTCAATTTTCAGCTCTTTGGCGGCGATATCGCTACACCCTCTATACCCATCCAACCCCCAACCTATTTGTTCAGCCTTTGGCTTGGCATTATTATCAGGCTCCTCTCGATGAAACTCTGATACAGGAAGCAATGACTCCCTTGATAGGACGGCATCATCTTGCTGCATTTCACCGTTCTGGTTCCCAGCGCACCCACTCTTGGGTCGAGGTACAGGCGGCAGAATGTTCTCGTAGAGGCTCCTTTATTCATATTGAAATTCAGGCTAATGGCTTTCTGTATGGAATGGTGCGCTTGCTAGTAGGAATGTTGGTGGAAGTTGGCCAAGGAAAGCGATCACTTGAAAACTTCAAAGATATTTGGAGTAACGAGAGACGCGACCTTGTGAAATATTCCGCACCAGCTAAGGGGTTGTGTTTATTGCGAGTCGGATACCCCACTCCCTTATTTCCACCTCATATTTGGTTTGACACCCAGCCAACCTTTCTATTGAGCCATTAGTAGAGTTATTATTTGTGCTATTAAAAGCAAAATCCTATGATTAAGACCCCTTTACCAAAACAAGATTCCCTCGACCAGAAATGGTACGTTGTTGATGCTGCTGACCAGCGTCTTGGCCGTCTCGCAACAGAAATTGCTAAGACAATTCGCGGCAAGAACAAGCCCGAATATACGCCTCACATGGACACTGGCGATTTCGTTGTCGTGATTAACGCCGAGAAAGTAGTAGTGACCGGTCGTAAGCCTGACCAAAAGCTCTACCGTCGTCACTCTGGTCGTCCCGGTGGAATGAAGGTTGAGACTTTCAATCAACTACAAGATCGTATTCCTGAGCGTATTATCGAGAAAGCGGTAAAGGGTATGCTTCCTAAGAATGCTCTCGGTCGTCGTCTGTTCACTAAGCTCAAGGTTTATGCTGGCCCGGATCATCCCCATGCGGCGCAGCAACCTGAAGTTCTGACTATCAACACTACACCCGGAGGCTCTAAGTAAAAATGGCTACTGATACTCAAGATCGCGCAGTTTATTGGGGTACTGG
>CAZXBK010000166.1:0-7546 GCA_964638765.1 uncultured Synechococcus sp.
GCTATCTGGCTTTTTGTCCATCACTACAACTCATCCTTACGGCTTTAGGACTACCCAAAGCGGCTGTTTTACTTCTTACTGACGAAAATTAACGGGATCTTGGTCACGACGATGGCGAACTGGAATTGGTGTTCCTTGTCTGTCTCCCGCTAATTTCGCTGTATTTTCTAAAGCTGTCCGTAGATGTTTCGCCGCATAAATCGACATATCCCGAGGCACATTCACGCGATCCCGCAGATACCGCAAAGCCTTATCAGATTCTTTGGGAGGCTCGCAGGTTTCGCCTGTCATCATAGTGGTCAACGCACAACGCAAAGCCTGATCGAAAAACTGATCATTGGCAGGATTTACTTTCACGATATTGCGGCGGTGCAAAATCATACGTTTCAATGCTTCCTGCTTCGCATTGGCTGGCTCTGGATATTTCACATCGGGCAAGCCAAACCATTCTCCTTCATCCACTCGCACTTGATTGGCGATCGCCTGTTTTTCACCATTGGCGTAGCAACCTCCCATTTGCGGCGGTAGGTCATGGACATGGGTGTGAAAATCACTCTGAGTACCGCGATATGTTTCTCGGCTCTCCATCGCGTCAAACCAGTCGGACATCCGAGGGTTTTCTTCCCGCAGTGAATAGCCTTTGTAATAAAACAAACTGGCATTCATCCGCTCCACATAGGGTGTAAACACTACATCAGCGGTACTAAATTCTTCGAGAAAATAAGGGCCGGGGGTTGCAGCCAAAGCTTCTTCAACCTGTTGCACCACCTGCACAAATTTACGGCGACTGTCTTTGTCTTGACCGGGGAAAATCTGTGGACGACACAACCAATTACACCAAGCCCGAAATAACAGTCTTTCCAATCGACGCATGGGTAAAACTCTGGGGTCTTCCATCCCGAATTTCAGCGGCCCAAAAGTTTGCTCTAATGCCCACAAAATATCATCACTCTCGGTAATCATCCGCCCGTCTAATTCCAGCGCAGGTAGCATCCCAGACGGCACTTTGCGCTTATACCACGCTTCCTTTTCGCCATAACAAAACATCGTCACCTTTTCGATGCGATAGGGAACTCGTTTTTCCTCTAGCCATAGCCAAACCTTTTGGCAGTAGGGACACCAGGCATGATTATCGCGGTAGAGAGTCACCCGCACATCGGCTTCAGACTGACCGAATAACCGCAAAGTTGACTGGGCATTCGTCGGGCCATTGACGCGATCAATTTCAAAATCGGTAAGGGCTTCAAGTTCTGTCCAACTGAGGGGCGCAACGGTCATGGTTATTCGCTAATCTGCATAAAGGATGTCGTGCAATATTATGACGGATTTTTGAAGAAGAGGCGATCGCCATGTTGAGGCAATAAAAAAAGATTCCTCCCGAAGAAGAAATCTTTGCCATCAATGATCAGATTTGTAATGCTGTGAATTTAGTATTCTGCACCTCGGAATTTTAGACCCTTGCGAGTGGAAGTTTTGAGAATTGGTTGGTGGCGGGTATATTCAGAGCCACGATATTTTGCTGTTGCGATTTCGTCTTCTGTGATTTCAATGCTGGGAAGTTGGTGTTGGAAAGTTGCGCCGCGAAATTTGAGTTGTGTCATGGTTGTTACTCCAAAAAGAAATTGAAATTGTTGCGAAACGGAAAGAGAAAGAAAAAAAGCCTAAGCCTTAATGGGTCACGATTAACCACTGGAAAAAGAAAACATACGCACTGCAAAAAACTGTAATTACAGAGGTGAATTCTAAGACTGTCAGTAAATCGCTCATCATCGGTTTAGGCTCCGTAGGAAAGAAATTGTTGCTTTTCTCTATGGCTTTAGTATCCTGCCTATTTCAGCGAAATTCTGTGACCTGACCTTAGTGTTACGAGTGAATCTTGTCAGGCGATCGCCTGCCTGTTGTTACCGGGTCTGGATGTTCTGTGACCGGAAATTTTGTGATAAATGTCACAAAAAAACCTCTGCGACTTGTAGTGGTGGTCGCTAGAGGTTTTAAACAATTTCTTTCCTATGACACCAATATACGATTTTCACTTTGGTAACCGCATGGGCAAATAAGCGCATCTTTGGTTCGGTATTCCTACGCCAAATCGCGGAGATGATGTGGCAGTAAAAAAGGAGTAGCACCATTGCCACTCCCTAAAGTTCATTTATTGTTTTCTACATTTTGCGAAGTTTAGAGCAGGTAAACCAAGAGAAAGAGCACTAACCAAACCACATCAACAAAGTGCCAATATAGTTCTGCTGCTTCAACACCAAAGTGAGAACCACTGCTGTAATGTCCGGTTGCACGCGATCGCCACAATACCGCGAGGGTAAAGAGTAGACCTGCGGTTACGTGGAGACCGTGAAAACCAGTGAGGACATAGAAGCAACTGCCAAAGAGATGTTCGGTCAGACCAAACTCCATGTGGGCATATTCATAAACTTGTCCACCAAGGAAGATTGCACCCATTAGGGCTGTGATGCCAAACCAGACTTGTAAGCCTTTAACATCGTCATTTTTAATGGCGCTTTGGCCTTTGTGCATAACGAAGCTACTACTTACCAGAATCACACTGTTGATCGTTGGGACAAGTAATTCGAGTTCTTTATCAAAATCCGGGACTGTAACTTTGTAAATTACAAATGCGGCAAATAATCCCATAAAGATCATTGTTTCAGCGACGAGGAAGAAAACTAACCCCATCATCCGCAGATCTTGGTGTTCTCCATGGGCCGCCGAAGCTTCTTGGTATTCTGCGGCGATCGCCCCATTGTTTGTGGTAACTGAACTTTGCATATTTCTTTTCCTCCTAACCTACATTTGCCACTTCGGTGAGCATATCTTCGATATCTTCGTCGCCATCTTCCGATTCGCTGTCGATACCGTATTCATAAGGTCCTGCCCACAGCACAGGCATTTCCTCGAAGTTCTCGATTTCTGGGGGAGAAGTCGTTTGCCACTCAAGGGTTAAAGCACGCCAAGGATTACGACCTGCCGCTTTGCCTTTGATTAAGCCCAGTGCCATTGAGACGAGGAACGGCAATGTAGACAAGGCGAGAATATAGGAACCCCAAGTACAAATTTGATTAATGCCTTGGTACTGAGGGTCATACATAGCGATACGACGGTTCATGCCCTGCATACCGAGGTAGTGCATTGGCAAGAAGGTCATATTAAAGCCGATAAAGGTCATCACAAAGTGAATTTTGCCCCATACTTCGTCGTACATTTTGCCCGTCATCTTCGGATACCAGTGGTAAACGCCGGAGAACAGCGCAAACACCGAGCCACCAAACAACACGTAGTGGAAGTGACCCACCACAAAATAGGTGTCGTGAACGTGAATGTCAAAGGGCGCTGCCGCTAACATTACGCCCGATAAGCCGCCGACGAGAAAGGAAGACAAGAAGCCAATGGCAAATAGTAATGCAGAGTTGAGTTGTAACTTGCCGCCCCACAGTGTGGCACACCAGCTAAAGATTTTGATGCCCGTCGGCACTGCCACCAACATCGTGGTCGCCATAAAGAACATCCGCAACCAGCCGGGAGTTCCACTCGTAAACATGTGGTGCGCCCAGACAATCAGACCTAAAAAGCTAATGGCTAAGCCAGAATAGGCGATCGCCCGATAACCAAAAATCGGCTTGCGGGAGTGAACAGGCAATACTTCAGAAATTACCCCAAAGAACGGCAACACCATGATGTATACCGCTGGGTGAGAATAGAACCAAAATAAGTGCTGGTAAACAATGGGGTCGCCGCCACCAGTGGGATTAAAAAATGCAGTTCCCGCCATTAGGTCAAAGGACAACAGAATTAGAGCAGCTGCTAGGACAGGCGTAGATAAAAGAATGAGCGCAGAAGTCGCCAACATCGCCCAACAGAACAAGGGCATACTGTGGATGTCCATGTCGGGAATGCGCATCTTAAAAATGGTGGTGACAAAATTAATTGCACCCAAAATCGATGCTGTTCCAAGGATTAATAGACATAAAATCCATAGCTCTTCACCCCACTTACCGGAGATCAAACTCAACGGTGGGTAGGATGTCCAACCTGCTTGGGGCGCACCCACAAAGAAGCTGGCAATCAGCAAACCGCCGCCGATAGGCTGCATCCAAAATGCCAAAGCATTCATGCGGGGAAAAGCCATATCGTCCGCGCCAATCATCAAGGGAATTAGATAATTAGCAAAGGCGGCTCCAGCGGGCACAATCCACAAAAAGATCATGATCGTGCCGTGCATTGTAAACAGCTGATTATAAATTTCCGGACTAACAAAGTCGGGATCAGGGGTGGCAAGCTCGGTACGAACCATCTCAGCTAGCGCGCCGCCGACAAAATAAAAGAGGAAAGAAGTAACGAGATACTGGATTCCAATAACTTTGTGGTCAGTACAAAAGGTGAAATAGTCAGTCCACTTGCGATCGCCCGCATGGTGAATCGTTGCGTCACTCATAGTTGATCGTAAAAAATTAAAATTGACTAGAAAATTACTAAAGAAAAGTTGTTATTTGAAGCCGCGACCTAGGGTTTGACGGCTGGCAACATACTCATGGATGCGTGGGGAATTTGTTGGAGCGTATTTTCGATAATGCCCATCTCTTCAGCGTAGGACTGAAGAAAATCGGTATCACTCAACTCACTGGGATTAAGGGCGACTGGCTCGCTACCTTCCATGGCGATCGTTCTTTCCTGTACCCATTGGTCATAGGCTTCGGGAGAATCTACCGTCATCGTGGTTTTCATACCGCCGTGGTAAGAGCCACAGAGTTCGGCACAAATTACGGGATAGGTTCCTTCACGGTTAGCGACGAAGCTCAGTTGAGATTCTTGGCCGGGCATGACGTCTTGTTTAATGCGAAACTCCGGCAGCCAAAAAGCATGAATCACATCGGCTGCTTGCATGTTTAGTAACACTCGGCGATCGCGGGGAATATGGAGATCACCGGAAACAATACCCGTTTCTGGATAGGTAAAAATCCAAGCGTATTGCAAACCATTAACGTTAACTACGACAGGCTCATCGTCGCCGACTCCCGGAGACTTGCCGATACCAATAGCAACTTTAGAATTGCCACCATTGCCCATGGCTACCATGTTGTCCATATTGTGGTTGTGACCGCCGTGGTGATGCATCGCCATCTGGGAACCGCCGGATACCATCGGATCCAGACCGCCCATGTTGTTATAAATTTCGAAGCTGTAGATCGCGAGAATAAAGACGATTACCGTTGGGATCGCAGTCCAGACAATCTCTAGGGGGACATTCCCTTCGATGGAAGGCCCATCGGTCATGTCGCCTTTTTTGCGTCGGAAACGAATTAGACAAATGACCAAGACGCCTTCGATTAAGAGAAAAAGTCCAGTCGCGATGGTCATCATCAAATTAAAGAGATCATCGACATCATTGGCATCGGCGGAAGCGGCAACAGGAAGTAAACCGTGGTTTTGACCGAACCAGAGACTTACGAGGGTAATCGCAATTCCGGCAATCAATGTTGTGATGCTACTCGGAATATTCACAGGTAAAAATATTGTCCTTTCAAATAATTGCTTGCTGTCTCTCACGTTAGATCAAACGATTCAGAATGACCCCCGGTTTGTTACAAACTTCATGCTTGGATAATGACATTTAAGGAAAAACTTTGATTTGAAGTTGGGACATCGCTCAAAAGTGATAAATATTACTGTTTTATTGAGGAAATATTTACAAAGTAAAGTTCTCTAAAATCGACTATGTAAAGAATTTGTACAGGATGAGTTGTTCTTTGATCGGCGCTAGATGGGTTTACTAGAGTGGTTAGTAAGGTTTGGTGATTGATTCCCATTCCTGTAGTCAATGTTTTGCCACTAATACATATTTGAAAGTGTCTACTTTTGTCAGTATTAAGTGTCTATGAGGAGGCTCTATGACTCAATCTCTATCATCTCCAAAGTCTTTTTCCCCTGCGGCTCCGCAAGTAAAGGTGTGGGTACGTCGCTTGGTTTGGAAAATGGCGATCGCCACCTTTCTCCTCATGGCAATCGGTAGTGCGACACGGGTGATGAATGCGGGTTTGGCCTGTCCGGACTGGCCCTTGTGCTACGGGCAGTTGGTGCCAACTCAGCAGATGAATTTGCAAGTATTTCTAGAGTGGTTTCACCGTCTTGATGCTGCCCTAATCGGTGTGTCGGCGATCGCCCTTGTGGGGTTGTCGGTATGGTTCCGTAATGTTCTACCTAAATGGCTCCCGTGGGCCTCTGGTTTAGCTCTTTTTCTAATAGTTTTCCAAGGCGTTTTGGGCGGTTTAACTGTTACAGAATTGTTGCGCTTTGATATTGTGACGGCTCATTTAGGTACAGCCTTGATTTTTTTCGTTACGCTATTAACTATTGGTGCTTGTTTGAGCGATTTTAAGGGTAATGGCACTGCTAACAAATTGCCTTGGATAGGATTAACAGCTGCAGCTCTAATCTATGTTCAAAGTTTGCTTGGTGGCCTTGTTGCTTCCCAATGGGCATTGCACCAATGTTTCTTCCGTGGTGACATGTGTATCGTCATGAATAGCCACATTATCGGCGTTGTGCCAGCCACCCTCGCTACCCTCGTTACGATTGTCGTCGCTTGGCGTACTGCCGCTTTGCACCCGGCTCTCCGCATCTTTGCCAACCTTGCCCTCATGCTGGTCTTCTCCCAAGTATTGATTGGCGTTGCGACCTTTAAGCTCCACCTGCAAGTTGCACCCCTAACGGTCACTCACCAAGCCGTTGGTGCCGCTCTCCTCGGAACCCTCACTCTGTTTACCGTCTTTGCCTGGCGTGATCGCCATTCCGCTCAAGAATTCCCCACCTCAAAATTGAGTTAGATTGCCATATTTTGTCCCTTCAAATTTCCTGTGACCGTTACTTAAATCACTGCATGTTTTAGCTATTTCGACCTCAACGCAATCGCTTTAAGAATTGCTCCCATTACTGACTTATTTGCCTGCATTTAAGTTTTTCCCCTCACTGATCTCAAGATCTGAACACTGCTTTTTAGCGTATTTCCAATAGGTATTTTCTATATGCTTGGCACAAGCCTCTCCCCTCGCCACGACAACTTCCTCGCTGTTGTCAAAAGCTACTATCAGCTCACCAAACCCCGTATTATTCCCCTACTTTTGATCACCACTGCCGCTTCAATGTGGATTGCATCAAACGGTGAAATTGACCCCGTTAAGTTGGTTTTAACAATGGCTGGGGGAACCCTCGCTGCGGCTTCTGCCCAAACTCTAAATTGCATTTACGACCAAGACATTGACTTCTCGATGCAGCGGACTCGTAAGCGTCCCATCCCTTCGGGTCGTGTGCAGCCTCGCCATGCACTGATTTTTGCGGTGGTACTTGCAGGATTATCTTTTTCGCTCCTCGCAGTATTTGTGAATGTATTGAGTGCTTGTTTGGCATTCTCCGGCATCGTTTTTTACATGCTGATTTATACCCACTGGCTCAAGCGTCACCACGTTCAAAATATTGTGATCGGTGGTGCGGCAGGCTCTATTCCTCCCCTCGTTGGTTGGGCTGCGGTCACGGGTCATCT
>CAZXBK010000166.1:7646-8943 GCA_964638765.1 uncultured Synechococcus sp.
ATTTTCATTAAAAAAGCATGGGAACTGAAGCAAAATCCTTTTGATAAGCCCCTCGCAAAGTCGATGTTCAAATATTCGATTCTCTACATGATGTTGCTTTGCACGGCAATGGTGGTAGATAGTTTACCTGCGGTACATAACGTTACTGCGACGGTGACAACGACTCTGGCATCCCTCGGCTAATGACCCCCCTGTTTTCAAAACTTCTCGAACTTTCAAATAAACAACACGCCCCTTTCTACGCCCCCGGTCACAAACTCGGTCGGGGGATTTTTCATGGTTTAAAGTCCGCTTGGGGAGCCGATATTTTTCGGGCAGATTTGCCAGAATTGCCGGAACTGGATAATCTTTTTGCGCCAGAGGGAGTCATTGAAGAAGCCCAAAATCTTGCCGCTCAAACTTTTGGGGCTGATCGCACTTGGTTTCTCGTGAATGGTTCGACCTGCGGTGTCATTGCTTCAATCCTTTCGACCGTTGGTGATGGCGACAAAATTTTACTGCCTCGCAATATCCATCAATCGGCGATCGCCGGACTTATTCATTCTGGGGCAATGCCTGTTTTTGTGAATCCACCCTACGATTCCCAGTGGGATTTGAGCTACGGTTTAACGCCGGAATCGGTAGCTGAAGCTTTTGAGATTCATCCCGATATCAAAGCTGTTTTAGTTCTTTCACCTACTTACCAAGGAGTTTGCCCAGATTTGGAGGCGATCGCCAACCTTACTCATGCCAGAAATGTTCCACTGATTGTGGATGAAGCCCACGGTAGTCATTTCAATTTTCACCCAGATTTACCGCTTACAGCTTTAGAGTTGGGCGCAGATCTTGTCATTCAATCCACCCATAAAACTCTTGGCTCAATGACCCAAGCATCTATGTTGCATTTGCAGGGCGATCGCATCAGTCACCAAAAAATTAGTCGAGCGTTGCAATTAGTGGAATCTACCAGCCCCAGTTATTTACTGCTTGCCTCTCTCGATGCTGCCCGTGAACAAATGGATACTGATGGCAAAACATTATGGCATTCAACTTTACAATTAGCTGATTTTGCCCGACAAGAATTACAAAAAATCGCTGGTATTAAAGTTTTCAATTTTAAACATCAAGCAGGTTGTGAATATTTTGACCCGACACGCCTAACTATCGACGTTTCAGGTTTAGGTTTTACGGGATATGAAGCTGATGAAATTCTCCACGAAGAATTGGACGTAACCTGCGAATTACCTTTGGAGAAAACTCTTACGTTTATTTTGACCTTTGGCAATACCAAGGCTGATATTAATCAGTTAATTGATGG
>CAZXBK010000167.1:0-8828 GCA_964638765.1 uncultured Synechococcus sp.
GGCTAAACCACTTTGACGCAATTTATCTTTAACTTCATCCCAGAGCGCTGCCTGACGTAGAGATTGTTCGACTAGCTCGTCCATGTCGCCTTTGTAGCCGTTAATTCTGGCGCCGTAGGCAATATTGTCATAGATAGATTTTGGGAAGGGGTTTGGCTTTTGGAAAACCATACCGATCCGGCGGCGCACTTCGACTGGGTCAACGTCAGAAGCGTAGAGACTACTGCCGTGGTAGGAAATATCGCCTTCTAATTTAAATGAAGAAATCAAATCGTTAAGGCGGTTATAGCAACGTAGCAGGGTACTTTTACCGCAACCAGATGGCCCAATGAAGGCGGTCACTTGATTCTTAGGAATGTCTAGATAGACCCCTTTAATCGCTAGGAAATTACCATAGTAGACACTGACATTCTTCGTCTGAAGAATACTATCTGTCTGGTCGAGCTGATGTGAGTTAGTCATTGGGTAAGGATTAAAGTCGTGAATCTAAAACAAAAGAAAAACGTGTTCTTAGTGAGGACTCGGTAATAGCTAAATGCTTGATAAATCAATCTGCTTTATGCTGCTGACAGTCTACACTGTAGAGCGCTTATTTTTTCAGCAACCGTATCCTATCAGTCATCTAGCATTGTGTACTTTAAGAACAGGTAAATATTTCTTTGGCCTTAGTGCTGACTTCACTGTTTTGAGGTTTTGGGAGATTGGATTAGTGAGGGAAATTTATCGTTTTCCTGTTGGGTAAAAGTCAGTTTGAAAGGCGATCGCCCGCATCTTTCTCCCCTGAAGGGATAGAAGAATATTAAAATAAATGTAGTTTCTAGAAATTAGTGGGATTTTTATGACCGACGTTGCTGTCTCTCGTATCCGAAACTTTTCAATCATTGCTCACATTGACCACGGCAAATCGACCCTTGCTGACCGGATGTTGCAGGACACACGTACGGTTTCCCAGCGGGAAATGAAAGAGCAATTTCTAGACAATATGGAGCTAGAGCGCGAGCGGGGTATCACCATTAAGCTCCAAGCTGCTCGGATGCGCTATACCGCGAGGGACGGTAACGAATATATTCTCAACCTGATCGATACGCCCGGCCACGTGGATTTTTCCTATGAAGTGTCGCGATCGCTGGCAGCGTGTGAAGGTGCATTATTAGTTGTTGATGCTTCCCAAGGTGTGGAAGCCCAGACCCTCGCCAACGTTTATCTTGCTCTCGATAACGACCTAGAAATTATCCCTGTCCTCAATAAAATCGATTTACCGGGCGCAGAACCAGATCGCGTTTCCGAAGAAATCGAAGAAGTTGTTGGCCTCGATTGCACAGACATTATCCAAGCGTCGGCAAAGGCTGGCATTGGCATCGAAGATATTTTAGAGTCCGTCGTACAGGAAGTACCGCCGCCAGCAGATACTATTGATCAACCGCTACGGGCACTAATTTTTGACAGCTATTACGATCCCTATCGCGGTGTCATTGTTTACTTCCGAGTAATGGATGGCGAAATCAAAAAAGGCGATAAAGTCCTTTTAATGGCGTCAAAGAAAGAATATGAAATTGATGAGCTGGGTGTTTTAGCTCCCAACGAAGTTCACGTCGACAGCCTCCATGCCGGAGAAGTGGGCTATTTTGCGGCTTCGATTAAATCTGTAGAAGATGCCCGTGTAGGTGACACGATCACCTCAGCTATTGAAAAAGCAGAAGAGCCTTTGCCGGGTTATACCGAAGCGAAACCGATGGTTTTCTGTGGTCTGTTTCCCACCGATGCTGATCAATATCCAGATCTCCGCGATGCCCTCGACAAACTGAAGCTCAACGATGCGGCGTTATCTTTTGAGCCAGAGACATCTAGTGCAATGGGTTTTGGTTTCCGTTGTGGTTTCCTTGGCTTACTTCACCTCGAAATTGTCCAAGAGCGTTTGGAACGAGAATACAATCTTGATTTGATTACAACTGCGCCGTCGGTAATTTATCGGGTAACAACGACAGATGGGCAGGTCGTAGAAATTGACAATCCCAGTCAACTGCCTGACCCTCAGAAGCGCGAACAAATTGAAGAGCCTTACATCAAAGTCGATGTGATCACACCGGAGGAGTTTGTCGGCACAATCATGGATCTCTGTCAGACGCGTCGTGGTGTCTTTAAGGACATGAAATATTTCACCGAAAGCCGCACGAATATTATTTATGAGCTGCCTTTGGCGGAAGTGGTGACGGATTTCTTTGATCAGCTCAAATCTAGAACCCGTGGCTACGCCAGCATGGAATATCAGCTCATTGGTTACCGCAAAGGTGAGCTTGTTCGTCTTGACCTCATGGTGAACAAAGATCCGGTAGATTCCCTTGCGATGATCGTGCACCGCGATAAAGCCTATTACGTCGGTCGAGCAATGGCTGAAAAGCTTAAAGAATTAATCCCGCGCCACCAGTTTAAGATTCCAATTCAGGCGGCGATCGGCTCAAAAATCATCGCCAGTGAACATATTCCAGCTCTGCGTAAAGATGTCCTTGCCAAGTGCTACGGCGGCGATATTTCCCGTAAGAAAAAACTCCTCCAAAAGCAAGCTAAAGGTAAGAAACGCATGAAGGCGATCGGTACGGTTGATGTACCTCAAGAAGCGTTTATGGCAGTACTAAAGCTGGATAATTAAAACAAGTAGGATGTGTTAGCGAAGCGTAACGCATCAACAAGTAATAGTTTCTTACCAGTAAATATGGTGCGTTACATTCCATTAACGCACCCTACAAATAGAGGAATGGGTCGGCGATCGCCTCTTTTTTTCTAACGGTTGATGTGCTCCAAGAGGCATCTATGAAAGTGCTAAAGCTAGATAATTAAAACAAGTAGGATGTGTTAGTGAAGCGTAACGCATCAACAAATAAGTTCTGCCCAATAGATATGGTGCGTTACATTCCATTAACGCACCCTACAGATAGAAGAGTGGGGCGGCGATCGCCCTCTTTTTTTGTCTAGATTACAGAACCCAAGTCATTAAACAATTCTGCTAGAGTAGTGAGACAATTTTCCATATGAAGTTTTATGTCTAATTGGCTCGAACACAGTGTACAGATTGAAGTTGACGCACCCATCGATATGGTTTGGGGTCTTTGGTCTGACCTTGAGCAGATGCCAAAGTGGATGAAATGGATCGAGTCTGTCGAAATTCTTGAGGATGATCCGGAGCTTTCTCGCTGGAAATTGGCGAGTGGATCTTTTGAGTTTAAGTGGCTCTCGAAAACGTTGAAAGTTGTGCCAAACCAAATCATTCAGTGGGAGTCGATTGATGGTTTGCCGAATCGCGGTGCAGTACGTTTTTATGACCGCAAAAATAGCAGTATTGTCCGCCTCAGCATTGCTTATGACATTCCCGGCATTTTGGGGCAAGTCATGGATAACCTATTTCTCGGCAAGGTCGTTGAGTCAACAATTCAGGCTGATTTAGAACGCTTTAGAACCTATCTAGAGGATGCAAAATCTTCTTCAGAAACGATGACCCTGTAGGCTACAAACTTTGATTTGGGGCTGTTGTAGTAAAAGGGCGATCGCCTCGATATTTGCCCCCATTATTTTCTCAAGAAAGGCTGCTGTGTCGCAAAATTATTGGTAGATAGATAAATATTTGTGGCAAGTTTTATTGCAGCTTGATTGCAAAATTCGTCATAAAAACAGCAAATCTTTACTGAAAATAGCAGTAAGTTGGGCAAGCGATTTTCCAGACTTGTAGGATACTGGTAAAGGACGCAATTCCATGCCACTAAGCCATTGTGTGTTTGTACTTAGTCGTCCTGAAGGTCTTCCAAAACCGGATATCCGTCTACCTTGATCCGCTGCCAAACAAATAATTTTCTAGGTCAGAGTCATGATTGAAATGAATGTTGCAGGCATCGCCCTTGATGCAATTACGCGTAGTCCGATTGTCCTTTTAAAGGATGCAACCGAGCGCCGCGCTTTGCCTATTTATATTGGTCAGGATCAGGCGCGTTCGATTATGAACGTCATTGACAATAAAAAGCCGACACGTCCCCTCACCCATGACCTGTTAGCGAATTTAGTTAAGACGTGGGATTTGATCGTCGAAAAAGTGATTATCCATGCCTTAGAAGACAATACGTTTTATGCGGTGCTGTGCACGAAACAGGGAGAAGTAATGAAGGAAATAGATTGTCGTCCTAGTGATGCGATCGCCCTGGCATTACGGACAAATAGTCCGATTTGGGTCTTAGAAGAGGTGATTTCAGAAGCGTCAATTCCTGTTGATCGTGATGCCGATGAAGAGGAACGCCAAGCCTTTAGGGAATTTGTAGATAACCTTAGTCCCGAAGCTTTAATTCGTAATAGCAGTCATTCGGCAAACCCAGAGGAAAGTTAGGCTGTTTGGAAAATAAGTTTTTTAAATGGCAATTTTTGCTTATACCTTTACTGATCCTCTTTTAGATGAACCTGTAGATACGGCGATTTGGGGTGTCGAAGTCGACCAAATTTATGCGGATTTGGGTCAACGTCGTGAGCTACAACAATTTTTAGGGACGTTATCAGAAACTTCCTCTGGCAATTATTTATTACTCAGAAAATTAGATGAGCTGGGAGATACCCTAGCTGAGATTGGCGATCGCCTCCAGCAGGTCGAAAGTGCAGGTGTCACAATTATTACCACTGAGCAGGATTATCATTCGACACACCGCGACAATCCTCAACAGTTAGCTCAACTTTTGCAAGAGATTGGCGATCGCCAGAAAAGTCGTAAGCTGCAACAGGGTCACGCCAAAAATCGCCGTAATTGTTTGCCGCCACCGGGACGTGCCCCCTACGGCTATAAACGCGGACAGGATCGTTATCTCATTGATCGCAGTACAGCTCCCATTGTCCAGGCTTTCTGTGAAAATTTTCTGTTGTACGGTTCTTTGCGTGGTTCTGTTCGCCACATTGAGCGGCGCTTCGGTAAAAAAATTGCTGTTTCGACAGGGCGTAAATGGCTAACTAATCCCGCCTATCGCGGTAATCTCCAGTACAAGGACGGCACAACCATTCCCCAAACCCACGCTGCTATTCTCAGCGATAGTGAAGCTGCCCAGATTGACCGCTTGCTCCGCCGCAATCGCCATCTTTCGCCCCGTAGTGCGAGTGCGCCCCGTTGCCTTGCTGGTTTAGTGCAATGCCAAACCTGCCAAAAATCTTTGACCATTTCTCGCGTCACCCAGCGTCGTAAGTCTCAGGAGTATCTTTACCTGCGATCGCCTGCCTGCCCTGCAGAAGATAAATGTCCGGCGATCGCCTACGACGATGTTTTCCAAGCTACCGTTCAAACCATTTGCCAAGAATTTCCGAAACTTGTTGCCCAACAAAACGCCCCACCCCTTGCTGCCATTCAAGGCAGTATTCAGCAGAGCATCGAGCAAAAACAAGACCTGATTGCTACTTTGCCGAGCCTTGTGGAGCAAGAAATTCTCGATACTGATACGGCTTCTTTGCGTCGCTATAACCTGCAAAATGACATTGCTAATTTGCAAGAAAAGCTAAGCCAGTTGCCTCCCGCAAATCTTCAGGCGATCGCCCAAACTATTTCTCTTGAAGAATTTTGGTATGACCTGTCCGAAGCAGAACGACGCTTCTACCTAAGGGAATTTATTGCCCAGATTCAGATCGCCCCAAAGCCTAGTAGCCCTTGGAAAATCCAGCTAAAATTCATTTTTTAGACCAGTTTCCGATAAACTGAGGAATGATTTAAACCTTTATAAGTAGAACACACATAAACGGCATGGAAATCGGGCAAAAAGTACAAATATATCGCTTACGGGATCGCGTTGAAAAAGACATCGCGGACAAACTGGGTAAAGTTGGCACAATTAAAGACTTTCGCGTCACAGACGGTAGTGGCATTGGTGCTTTTGTCAGCTTCGACGATACAACCACAGCTTGGTTCTTCGGTGACGAAATTCGTCCTGCGTCATAACTGTTTCAACAGTATTGCGACGATCAATTTTCTCCAAATTTGTTGATGTACGTCTCGATCTAGAGGCGTTTTTTATTGCTCAATATTCATCAAAATCTAGCGATTGGGGCAATTTCGTTAGTACTTTCTCTACTAAAGAAAAGAAGATTACACAGTGAGAAACTTTTTTAAGGCACAATAGTCTTCAAAGATGAAGGACAAAGTTGCAAATTTTTAGAAAAGCACTTCCTAAAATACTCATGACTAGATTTCCAAAAATTTCTCTTGCTGTAGCTTTAGGCTTGGCGATCGCCGGCGGATCTGCCGCACCGAGCCTTGCTCAGGTTAATGACGACGATATTTACCAAGACAACGAAAGCTCCAGCATCTATGGTGGTAACGATAACTTTAACCCCTTCGACCTCATCCACAACTCCCGCCTAAATAGTGGTCGAGATTCTGAACAATTTAGATCTGAATCTAGCGAAAATATTGATAATGCTGCCGCTGACTATCGGCGATCGCTCCTCGAATATTACCTACAACAAAAATCTAATACCCCTGCAACAGAAACAAACAACGCAACCGAAATTGACGAAACAAGTGTTGAAGGTGATACTCCTTAGCCCGTAAATACGATGTCCAATACGTAGAAATGTCATATTTTTAATGGCTTTTAGTTCACTACGAAAAACCCTATAGATGACAAGCTTTTAAGAAACATTGCAGTTTCAAAAACATTGCGTCTATCCCTAATTTGTACCCATACACTCAAGGCAAAGTTATTGCACAAATCATTTGAGTGATGGGTAAATTTTTTTTAGGAAGCTTGTTGCTAAGTCTGACGTTACTAACTGCCTGTGGCAAAAAACAAAAATTAGAAGCCTGTACCTTTATTGATATCGAAGAGCCAGAAGCCGAGGTCGAACTCGGCGATGTGGACATTGAAGGTGGTGAAGTGGAAATGGCCTGCGGCGACAAAATTATTGATGTGCCTTGGTCTGAGTTTAAAAAGCACATGAAACTTGACCCCGAAGGCTTTGTTGGTAATGTCGATGGTTTCAAACAAGAAGTTAACTGCCTCCGCGACGAAAATTCTGATGGCCGACAAGTCGCTTGCAATACTCCTTCTAATCCAAGTGAGTACATTACGCTGAAGTTTAATTTTGATGACTAAGGCAAATAACGAAAGTTTGTGGCGATCGCCCTTAGGGGGAAATAGACGTTTATGATGAAAGAAGAGAAACCAATCAACGACACGTAAAATTTGATCGGTATCGCAGTAAGGAGAGCAACGTTGAAACAAATGGATGCAGGGGAACTACTCGAACGCTACGCAGCGGGAGAAAGAGATTTTCGTGAAGTGGATCTCGAAGGTGCTTTTTTAGGTGGTGCCCATTTAAATGGCATTAATCTCCGGGAGAGTAGCTTAACGCGTGTCATTTTTACCGGAGCAACGCTCAGTCAAGCCAATCTCCGTGAAGCAGATCTAAGCTATTCCAGTCTCCAGGGAGATTTTAGTCAAGCGAATCTCATTTCCAGTAATCTCACTGAAGCGAATCTAACCGCCGCTAAATTGACCTATAGCGGTATGCGCGCTGCTAATCTGACCCGGGCAAAGTTAGCTTCAGCGGACTTATCCTATAGCATTCTCAACGAAGCGATCATGCGGGAAGCAAACCTCAATAAAGCCATTCTTGTCGATGCTTTTATTGGTCGCGCAAACTTAACCCAAGCAAATCTTGAAGGGGCAAACCTTCAGGGGGCAAACCTCACCAGCGCTATTTTAATCGGCGCAAATCTACGGGGAGCGAACCTAGCGAATGCAACAATGCACGGCATTAATGCAACAGGCTCAATGATGAATGATGCGGATTTTAGTAAAAGTAAGCTCAACAGCGCTAATCTGACGAATGCTAAGTTGCGTGGGGCAAATTTACGGGAAGCCCAACTGGCTTGGACAACGTTACGGGGCGCAGATCTAACGGAAGCGAAACTATTTAGAGCGAAACTCTACTGGTCAAATTTCACTGGCGCCAACCTAACGCGGACGATGTTAATGGATGCCACGATGGATCAGGTAAACTTCCGCAATGCCATCCTTGACGGCACGATTTTCCCTCGCGGTGTGGATATGGCTCAGGCAACGTGAAGTTTGTAGGAATTGATTTTGGCTGGACGTCCGGCGCCAGCGGTCTCTGTCTTTTAGATTTTTCGGCAAAACACAATAGTTTGGCGATCGCCGAGTTTGATCTAATTCTTAACCCAGATGAAATTGTGGCGTGGGTTGATAGTGTATTGCCCCATCCTGAAGCAGGTTTAGTGGCGGTTGATGCGCCGACCATTATTCCTAATGAAACGGGGACAAGATTGCCGGATCGCCTGACCCACAAACATTTTGGGAAATATCATGCTGGTTGCTACCCAGCCAACCTAAATCGTCCCTTTGCTCCTAGAACAACGAAACTGGGATTTGATTTGGAAGACAGAGCTTTTTTTCATGCGCCAGAAATGACGGCTCAGAAAACAGGTCGTTATCAGATTGAAGTTTTTCCCCACCCAGCGATGGTGATGCTCTTTGGGCTGGACAGAATTATTAAATATAAAAAAGGAAGATTAGGCGATCGCCGCCAAGAACTTTTGCGTTTAATCAACTACATCGAGACGATTTTGCCAAGTTTGGAGCCGAGCCTAGAGATTAATGATCTGTGGCGGGAACTCATTGCCGATGTGATGACGGTGAAAGGCTCAGTGCTGAAGGAAATCGAGGATCGCATCGATGCCTTGATCTGTGCCTACGTCGGCGCTTATTGGTGGTATTGGGGTAGCGAGAAAAATCAGACCCTCGGCGATCGCTCCAATGGTTACATTATCGTGCCTGCACCTGTTACGATAAACGACT
>CAZXBK010000168.1:0-2645 GCA_964638765.1 uncultured Synechococcus sp.
AGGGTTTGCACAGCTTGTCCGCCAATGCCAAATCGCTTCGGCAAGTCTGCGTCTGCATTTACGGTGCTGGAGAAGTAAGCAGAAATTGCTTGGTCATAGGCGCAAGTTAACGCAAAGGTTTCCCCTGCCATCCGCTGCCGAAACTCAATCGTTGCATTGCCATCGTTTGCCCGCAACTCTTCCAGATATTCATCGTAATAACTGGGATTAGAAATCACCGCCAAACTGCCAAAATTCTTCGCTGCTGCCCGGAGCATTGCAGGGCCACCAATATCGATTTGCTCTACCGCTTCAGGAACTGTGACACCTTCCTTAGCGATGGTTTGCTCGAAAGGATAAAGGTTTACAGCAACCAAACTGAGGGGACGAATATCGTTATCTTCTAAATCTTTGAGGTGTTCAGGAAAATCCTGCCGCGCGAGAATACCGCCGTGAACTTTAGGATGGAGGGTCTTCACACGACCACCGAGAATTTCCGGAGAACCAGTGTATTCGCTGACTTTCGCGACAGGCACGCCGCCATCTTTTAGCGCTTTTGCAGTGCCGCCGCTGCTGATGATATCGAAGCCAAATTCCTCGACCAATGCGCGGGCAAATTCAACGATGCCAGTTTTGTCGGAGACGCTCAATAAAGCCAGACGTGCCATGCCTAAATCTTTTCCTTATCACTTAACAAGGCATTAATCATAATGGATTATGCCCTACGACTCAAACTGTGAAATTATCAAGCTTTTTCAGCTCAAAAATTTAGCTGCTGACCTAGGATTTCGGTGATCGCCTCGGGGTTTTCAAAGTGAAGATTATGACCACCAGTAACGGTTAAGCGCTCTGCATTAGGCATGGCGTTTTGGGTGGCAGCAAGATCTTCCGGACGATTAAATTCGCTTTGGTCTCCATAAATTAGAGTGATTTTTGCCTGGATATTTTCAAGAAGTGCGAGATAACGACGACGACTAATGCCATTAAATTCAATACCTGCACGGGTTCGTAAGAAGGCATCCCAACGCCAAGTGAAACCATCGTTAGTTTTTTCAGTACTGCGCTCCACCAATTGCAAAGATAAGTCTTCCGATAATGCCGGAGTTACCTGTCGTAAACGTCGGGCGGCGATCGCCACATCTGAAAAAGTGGGGTGTTGTTGGGGGTTCGCCAAATAATCGAGGTGGGTCACCAAATGATCGGCAGTTTCTGCATCGTCAATATCGTTGGGCACAATGGTTTCCACAAGACAGAGATTTTTTACTTGATCGCGACGGATACCTGCATACATCGCCCCAATTATGGAACCCATAGAATGACCCACAACGTTAAAAGGTTGGTCGGTAAGTTTCTTGGCGAGGGTATCAATATCTGCCAAAAAGTCGAGCATACTGTAGGACTGAGCATGGGCTGATTTACCGTGACCGCGCAGATCTGGTGCAACCACCCAATAACCCTGAGCCGCTAATTTCGGCGCAATCAGTTGCCATGAAGCACCCTGTTCGAGAATGCCATGTAACATCAGAATCAAAGGCTTTTGGTGATCGCCCCATTCGCAAAGACAGTACTCTAAACCCCGCACCGTCACCATTCTTTCGGTTATTGTGGGCAACTCATTCGCCGCCGATGCTTCATGGGGCAACTCATAATTAAAGGTTTTTGCCAATTGCGTTGTCGCCGGATTTAAGGCTTGCGGCAATTGCACTTCACGCCACTTGTCAGCCAGCGCAGGATCAATGCCTTTATGCTTGAGAAAATTCGGATCTCCCACACCCATTGATTGTTGATGTAAACCATCGGTCAGGCGATCACCGCTATAGGGATTTAGCAAGGATTTATCAAAAGCAACCCCAAGAAATTCACAAATTTGTGTGAGAACAGTGCGAGGATTTTTAACAAGATCTTCGTAAACAACTTGAAGATATTTATCTGTAGAAAGCTGCTGCCCAAATTGCAAAATATTTTGGTTACTTTTCGCCCAAATTGATTCTGCTAAACCATAGGGATTGGCACTAGTATCTCCCAAAAGTTTATCCATACGTAGACGACTAAAAGATTCAATCATGGCGTAAGGATGACGCACCAAATGAATATATTTAGCATTCTCAAACAAGATTTCACTATGTTCTAAAGTTTGGCGATCACTGCCGTAACTTGGAGATTTATCAATTAATAATTTGCCAGTGGCTTTAGCTTGCAACTCAGCATAAATATCACCAATAGAAAGATTTTCAGCCATCCATTGATCAATGATTTTTTGACTTTCTTCTGCGGTTAAACCATCAAGATCCATGATTGCCCGCTGCAAACCTTCACCAAGGTGAGACAAGCCTAATTCTGCTTGGCGATCGCCCATTGTTTCAAAGGGCAAAAGATGTAATTCTGGCGGGGAATATAGTTCTGGATGGCCTGCCAACATGACCCGCAATAATGTTGAGCCAGAGCGAGGACTCGACAAAATAAAGGCAATCGGTTTTTCGTTTTTCTGAGAGGGAACTTGCCAAGTCTTTTTTGTTTGGCTGGGCAGTTTGGTCGGAATCGAAACTGTTTTTTGTTGATAGTTAGGATTGTGAGCCTTTTGAAATTCATCGCCCAAATACTTCGCCAAAACATTCAATTTTGGTCGCTCGTAAATTTCACGAGGATAAAGCATTAATCGCAAATCT
>CAZXBK010000168.1:2655-8776 GCA_964638765.1 uncultured Synechococcus sp.
GGGCGATTGCCTCCATCACCATTAACGAATCCATTCCCAAATCAAGGAGATTGTCAGTAGGCTGAATTTGAGTTGGGTCTAGTTTGAGAATCCGGGCAATGGATTGACGTAAATACTGAATTAACTCTTGTTGTTGTTCAGTGTCAGGTAATGTTTTTAGTTGCTCAAAAATGCCACTTTTTACTTTGGTATTCTCAGTTTCACCCAATACTTGCTCGAAATAAAAACTGTTGGCGATCGCCGGGAACTGTTGCCCCAGTTTTGACCAGTCAGATTTAAAAATGCCGATATTTGTTGATTGCCCGAAAACTTCTTCTAGCATTTGCAAACCCTGTTCTGGCTGCAAAAAAGTCATCCCTTGATTGCGCAGAGCCGTTGCCATGCCATCCGTTGCCCAAGGCCCCCAATTAATATCGAGTGTTGCTAAACCTTTCGCTTGACGATATTGGGCGATCCCGTCCATAAAAGCATTCGCTGCGGCATAGTTACTTTGTCCGGGGGAACCGATAACAGAAGCCACTGATGAAAAAGTCACCAAGAAATCAACGGGATTGGCTAAACTCTGGCGGTGTAAATTCCATGTCCCCCCCACCTTTGCAGCAAAAACCGTTTGAAATTGTTGCCATGTTTGTGTTGCCAACAAGCCATCTTCTAAAACACCTGCTGCATGGAAAATTCCGCTGATATTGTCATATTTCTGAAATAGATTTCGCACGTCATTTTGATTGGCAATGTCGCAAGTGT
Organism: uncultured Synechococcus sp.; assembly: GCA_964638765.1. Classification (GTDB taxonomy): domain Bacteria; phylum Cyanobacteriota; class Cyanobacteriia; order Cyanobacteriales; family MRBY01; genus MRBY01. The sequence goes on from CAZXBK010000168.1 coordinate 3,400, forward strand.
AGGCGATCGCACTTTTGGGTAAGTCAGCTAATAATTCGCTGTCTGCTGCGAGACGTTGACGAGTTAATAAAAGTACTTTAGTTGCACCTTTTTCATCAAGCCACTTGGCAAGGCGACGACCAATACTTCCCAATCCGCCAGTTACCACATAAACCACATCTGGCTTAATATCTAGATCTGTAGGTTTGGTGATAGTTTGAGGCGCAATTTGTGCAGCATAAATAGACCCTTCTCGGTAGGCTAATTGTTGAATATTTGATTGATTACAAATCACCTGTAAGTTCGGGAGATTTATATCTGCATCAAGATCGACAATACCACCCCATAATTCTGGATGTTCAAGGGCGATCGCCTTACCCATTCCCCACAACCCATTATTAGTAAATCCTTCAACTTTGTCATTGCTTAACACTGATTGACTGTCACGGGTCAGAAACCAACAAGAAATTTGTCGCTGATGTTTCTGCAAGCTTTGGATTAGATTTAACGTGACATGGCAGTCTTCTCGTAATTGATCTTCTGGATTGGCTGTGTATGTTTTGAGTGGTAGAGCATTGACTAGTCCCGCAACTTTGGTATCAGCTAATGCCGCAAATAATGGATCAAGATTATCAATATTTACTTCCCAAATATTAGAGTCTTGTGTGAAAGTTTTGCCTAAGCAAATGATTTGTGAATGAGTAAACTGAGTCGCAATTTTTTTAGTAGACTCTTCTCGATCACCTAGAACTAACCAAATGCCATCACGCTGATTTGTTGCTGCTGGAATTTCGACTTTATGCCATTGAATACCATAAAACCAATCCGAAACATCTGCCTCAGTCATCGCAGTTTCAGTCCAAGATTGCTCGCTAAACCAATACCGTTGTCGCTGAAAGGGATAGGCCGGCAGATCCGTGAGTTTCTGTTGACTATAGTCCGCCTCTACCGCTTGCCAATTAATCTGCAACCCTTGGGCATAAAGCTTACCCAGACTGGTTAGCATTTCCTGCCAATCATCATTTTTTGGGCGCAAACTCGGTAACCATAGGGCTTTCACCTCCGGCAAACAGTGGCGACCCATACTTAGCAGAATCGGTTTCGCGCCAATCTCTAGAAAAACATTAACTCCCGCTGTCGCAAGAGATTGAATGCTTTGCACAAATTTCACTGGCTTTGAGACGTGATCTACCCAGTAATCTGCCGTGGCGATCGCCGAGCCGATTTCCTGTCCCGTGACATTAGAAATGAGTGGTAAGCGAGGTTTATGGAATTGAATTTGCTCGGCAACCTGACGGAACGCCCCTAGCATTGGTGCCATCAGCGGGGAATGGAAGGCGTGGGAAACCTTGAGTGCTTTTGTTTTAATGCCTTGGCTTTGCAGTTGAGTCAGACTTTTTTCGAGGGAAGGGGTTTGCCCCGACAAAACTAAGTGAGAGCCATTTTCTGCGCCCACGGTTAGATTCTCAGATAAATAGGGCTTGATAACCGTTTTGTCGGCAAAAACTGCTGCCATACTGCCATTACTAGGCAAATTCTGCATTAGCTTCCCACGCGCTGTGATCAGTTTCATGCCATCTGCCAACGAGAAAACACCCGCCAAACAAGCCGCCACATATTCCCCGACGCTATGCCCCATACAAAAATCTGGCGCTACACCCCACGACAACCACAATTGGGCGATCGCATATTCCACCGCAAACAATAGCGGCTGGGTATAAATTGTTTGGTTCACGCTCTGCGAATCATGGTTGCCATAGAGTAAATCAATTAGTGAGGGTTCCTCGGAAGAAAAAGACTGCCATAGGCGATCGCACTCATCTAATACCGATTTAAATAGTGGCTGGGTGGCGTAGAGTTGTTGACCCATGCCGACATATTGCGACCCTTGTCCTGTAAACAAAAACGCAATTTTCTGAGGCGTGATTGTTGGGGATGATGGAGATGTGGCGGCTAATTGGGACTGTAAATCTGCATGGTTTTTAAACGTAATAGCTTGCCGCTGACTAAAGTGGGATCGCCCGGTATTGGCAGTAAAGCAGAGATCCTGTAAATCTACTTCTGGATGGGATTGCACATAGCTGGCATAGGCTTTTTGTAAAGCCATCAATGCTTGGTCATTTTTTGCAGAAAGCGTTAACAGATGCCAAGGTCGCTGCTGTGGTTCGGATTGAGTCGGTGTAATCGAGGGGCGATCGCCAATAATAATATGGGCATTTGTGCCGCCGAAACCAAAGGAACTAACCCCTGCAAATCGTGTTTTTTCGGAAGGCTGCCAAGGTTTTGCCGTAGCGGGAATCGCCAGTATATTTTCTAAATTAATGCGGGAATTTAAATGTTGAAAATGCAGATGTTGAGGCACTTTGCCGTGGTTTAACGACAATACAACTTTGATTAAACCTGCAATGCCTGCTGCAGCTTCGAGGTGACCAATATTGGTTTTGACAGATCCCACCACACAAGGATTTTGACGGGATTCACTATCTTGTTTGAGGACAGCTTTTAAAGAGTTAATTTCGATGGGATCACCGAGGGGCGTACCCGTGCCGTGGGCTTCCACATAATCTAAATCTGCTGCTGAAATCCCTGCTCTGGCGATCGCCTGTTTAATGACATCCTGTTGCGCCAACCCGTTGGGAGCCGTCAGGCCATTACTACGACCATCTTGGTTAATCGCTGAACCATGAATCACCGCCAAAATCGGATCACCATCGCGCTCTGCATCGGCTAAAGGTTTTAGGATTACCGCGCCACACCCTTCGCCGCGCACATAGCCATCGGCATTCTCATCAAAAGTCTTGCATCGACCTGCGCCACTCATCATGCCCGCTTGGGTAAAAGTTTGGGTGACATCCGGCGTAAGAATCAGGTTCACTCCGGCGGCGATCGCCTGTTCACATTCCCCGTTCAAAATGCTTTGGCAAGCTAGATGTACCGCCACCAATGACGACGAACAAGCCGTATCCACACTCAGGGATGGGCCCCGCAAATCGAGAAAATAGGATAACCGATTAGCCGCGACGCTATGGGCATTCCCCGTACCCATATAGGCATTAATGGGATTTTTTTCCCGCACCTGAAGCTGGGCATAGTCACTATTACTAATGCCAACAAAGACGCCAGTGGGAGAATTCGCGAGATTTTTTGCAGGAATGCCTGCTCGTTCAAAGGCTTCCCAACTCACTTCTAAGAGCAGTCGTTGTTGTGGATCTAGCTGTTCTGCTTCCCGTGGTGAAATACCGAAAAACCCCGGCTCAAACTGATCGATATGCTCTAGAAAACCGCCCCATTCTTCCGAACCCCAGCGATCGCCCAATTGCCGGATACCGTCTTTACCGTTTTCCAGTAGCTGCCAAAATTCCTCTGGATTGTTTGCTTGGGGAAACCGACAACTGAGGCCAATGACCGCAATTTCCGAATTTTTGAGTTTTTTTTCCGGCGTAACTATCGATGTGTGCGTGACTGTACCCGTCGTTAAAAAGGCAGCTAAAGCGCGAATCGAAGGGTAATCATAGGCAAGGGTCGGCTCTAATTTTCGGGCAAGATGATCCTCTAGATCTGCTGTGACCTGTACCGCTTGCACTGAGTCCAAACCGTAGCTAGCAAAAGGTTCTGTGACGTCAATTTTGCTTGGCTTAACGGCTAATCGTTGGGCAATATTTTGAACTAACCATTGCTCCAAATCCTGCTGGTGGCGATCGCCTTTTTCTTGATTTAAACTCTGCGGTTCAAAATCACTTTCTATACTGTCACTTGCCGTCGTCTCACCTTCATGTTCGAGGGGCCATTGTCCCACCACCGCCAAACTACCATCAATAAAACCGAGTTTGCAGGCGTGGCGACGAATCTTGCCGCTAGAAGTTTTGGGAATACTGCCTGTCTTAATAAAACAAATGGCGTGGGGTTGCAATTGATGTTCTGTGGCGATCGCCCCGCGAATTGCCTGAGCTACTGCCTCCACATCCAATTTACGAATAAAGCTCCGTTCCACTTCTTGAACAATTACTAATTGCTCATCGCCGTCAACTTCTACCGAAACCGCTGCTCCTGCCCCCTGACGAATGGCTGGATGTGCCCGCTCCACTGTTAATTCAATATCTTGCGGGTAATGGTTGCGACCGCGAATAATCAGCAGATCCTTAAGGCGACCCGTAATATATAGTTCGCCATCCCGCTGAAAACCCAAATCTCCTGTACGCAGAAAACCCGTCTCACCATCTACCTGCGCTTGAAATGTCTTTTCTGTCAGCTCGTCCTTTTGCCAATAGCCTTTAGCAACACTGCCGCCATTAACCCACACTTCCCCAACAATATTGTCGCTACACCGTTCTAGAGTTTCGGGATTGACAATGCGTACTGATAAATCACCAATAATTTGACCGCTACCCACCAGCGTGACAGTAGGTTCTTCGGCGATCGCCTCCCGCACTTGATTTTCTTCAATAGCTTGTTTGCTAACGGTGATTTCCCTCGGCAAAGTTTGTGGCTCTGTGCCTGATACCATCAGGGTCGTTTCCGCCATGCCATAGCAAGGGTAAAACGCCTTTTTATCAAAGCCCACATCCGCAAAATGCTTACTGAAACTGTCGAGAGTGGCACTGCGAATCGGTTCAGCCCCGGAAAATGCTAGCTGCCAAGATTCCAGCTTTAATGTGGATTTTTGCTCATCGGTAATTTGAGAGACGCATAGGTCATAGGCAAAATTTGGTGCACCACTGGTTGTTGCCCGGTATTTAGTGATGGCTTTTAACCAGCGAAACGGTCGTTGCAAAAAACTGACCGGAGGCATCAAAACCTGAAAAATACCCACATAAATGGGTTGCAAAATCCCGCCGATTAGACCCATGTCGTGATATGGCGGTAACCAAGACACAGCGCGGACATCCTGAGAATTTTTAAAGCCTGTCTGGATAATGTGAGAATTATGGAGCAAATTTTGGTGGGCAACCATGACCCCTTTGGGGTTTCCCGTCGAGCCGCTGGTGTATTGCAAAAAAGCTAAATCATTGAGACCGACATTGGGATTTTGCCAAGAACCAGCCAGTTCTAGCCCCAGATTATCGGTGGACAAACATTGAAAAGCCGCGTTTTCCAGCTCATCAAATTTAGTGGAAATCTTGCCGCGCAACTCTGCTGTAGTGAGGGCAAATTGAGCTTGGGCATCTTGAATAATGCTGTAAAGTCTGCCAAAGGAGCGGTTTGCCCGGGGAGGATAGGCCGGTACTGCAATCACTCCCGCATAAAGACATCCTAAAAAAGCACAGATAAATTCCAATCCCGGGGGATAAAGGAGTAAGGCACGCTCACCTTTAGCCTTATGGGTCTGTAAATAGGCGGCGATCGCCTGCGCACGGGTATGCAGGTCGAGGTAGGTCAAAGAATCAGTTTCCGCCTCGCC
>CAZXBK010000169.1:0-8725 GCA_964638765.1 uncultured Synechococcus sp.
TGCCAAACCCAGCACAGGTCAAGTGCCTGTTTTATTTACCAGTAATGCGGCATCGATGTTGTGGGCCACCGTATCTTCGGCGCTCAATGGCAAACTGGTACTCGAAAAATCTTCTCCTTGGAGTCGTGCGGAAGGCAAAGAAGTCATGTCTCCCAAGATTTCTCTTTATCAAGATCCCACTGCCAAACCTTATATTTGCCACTTCGACGATGAAGGCACACCTTCTTATTCTCTATCGCTTATTCGCGAAGGCACAGTGCAGGATTTTTATGGCGATCGCCATACCTGCAAAGAATTACGCTTAAAACCCACCGGTAATGGCTTTCGACCCAGCTTAGGGCGTTACCCGACCCCATCTCTGATTAATCTAATTGTGGCTCCCGGTGAAAAGTCTCTCTCTGAGTTGATTTCAGGGTTAGACAATGCAATTATTGTCGATCAAATTTTAGGGGGCGGTGCAGATTTATCCGGTGATTTTTCTGTCAATATTGACCTTGGCTACCAAGTGAAAAACGGTGAAGTGATTGGCAGAGTCAAAGACACAATGGTTTCTGGCAATGTCTACGAAGCCCTAAAACATGTCGTCGAAATTGGTGGCGATCGCCGTTGGCAGGGTTCCTGCTTAACCCCATCAATTTTGCTAGAGTCCCTGTCCATCACGGGCTAATTTTGAGAACCTCGAAAATAGTCAAATGCTGAATCGTATCGTCAGACGTTTTCGTTAATCTAATCTTTGAAAGCCACTGAAATTTGGAGGTTCATTTTAAGCATTTTGATTTTCTAAATTCGATCATGATTAGGATGGCAATCTTTATCATTAATCAGTAGTTGAACTACACTTGCGCCAAAAATCATGGAGACTTTTCAAGAACTAGCAAAGGCAAAAGAATTAGGAGACTTTATTTGCCTGTATCCTTTCCGAAGGACTTCATCGCTTGCTTTATTCGCCTTGGTTTTGATTGGTATTCCGATTACAGTTTTAATGCTTGGAGTTGGGATTACTTTTGCAATGGGTTCACTAGAGCCTGGCCTCGCTCCTCGGTTTTTTGGGCTAGTGTTAATAACAGTTGGACTGGGATTTGTTGGCTTTATTCCCTACAGCTTTATCAAGGCATTTTTAATGTCAAAAAAGCGTGGCGTTCACTTCTATGAGTTTGGTTTGATTACGCTACAAGGTCTACGTACTGTGGCTGTTCGATACTCAGATATTTTGACGTTACGAATAAAAATAATTGACTACCTTAAAGAAAATGTGGGCGGTAGCTACAACTATCTAGGCACAACTTGTGTTTATACAATTCGTACTGTCACAGGAAAAAGAGTTGTTTTTGGTAATTCTTACAAAGATATAAGGCGCTTAGGTATATTTTTATCAGATAAATTAGTGGAACATCGATTCCCTGAGGTGTTTGAATGGTATCTAGCTGGAGATGTTATTGAATTTGGGAAGATTCGCATACATCTTGATTGTTTGAAAATTGGGCGGCGAATAATTGATTGGGATGTGATTAAAAATGTGAAAGTTAAAGAGGGTTATTTACTCATTATGGAAGAGGAAGAAGAGTGGGCAGCTTATCGCATTAAAATTGCCGAGATTCCCAACTTTCCACTGCTAACCGAGTTGTTAAAGCAGTCATTAAAGTGCCCTGTTTCAATCGGTTGATAAGTCAATAAATATAATTTGCCCGAAACTAGATTTTGAAACGCTTAATAATGTGGGCGATCGCCGTTGACAGAGAGCTTGTTTAACGCCATCCGCCGAAAAGAAGATTATCGTAGGGGCATTTCCCGAAATGCCCTCAGTTAACGGTCGCAACTCATCAATCACTTGTGTGTTGGAAAAGTAGACTCTGGGTAAATTCCAATTGACCCCTACCTATCTTTCGGGAGACGAATGAAACGAAATGAGGATCCCAAATCAAAGTAACCACTAGATCTACTGCACTAAATCAAGTTCTGCAAAAAGTTCTTCTGCCTTCATTTGCATCTCTTCGGCAATATCCCGCAAATCTTCGCGGTTATTGAGGTAGGCATCAAGAGCATTTAAAGGGTCTACGGATTGACCAGCACCGAGTTCCGGCAAACGCGGACGTGCTAGTTGACTTACTAATTCTGGTTGGATCGCCATTTGGTGGGCATCGGCAAGGGCTTCCCGCAGGACTTTTAGGTTGACTAGCTCAATTTGTTCTGAGCGCAGTTTATAAATTAGACGCACGACAGCATCTTCAATTTTTGCCTTCTTGATTTTCTTGAGAATCGCAGCTTCTGGCTCAGCTTCTTCGCTGACATCAACCTTGAGCGTTAAAAACTTACGGACGGGCAGTGGCACAAACTCCCACTCGACTTTGCCCTTTTCAAGATGCACCATGACATAGCCTTTTTCTTCCTTTTCCTCACTAAAATCCACGCGTTCGATACTGCCGGGATAAATAATGGGCGGGTTATTTTCTTTGTTCAAATTTTGGTGACGATGGACATGACCGAGAGCAACGTAATCTAATTCTTTACGGTTGAGAAAAGCGATGGGAATATTAAATCCTTTACCCACTGCGAGAAAGCGTTCTGCACCGAGATTGGCCCGATCCGCCATGAGATGACCCACTAAAATTGCCGGAATATCTGGGTCAAGACGACGAATTTCAGCCTCAAGAACAGGTTTAAGTTTTTCCAGTAAAATATCGTGAATCTCGACGAGAGTCTTACCTTCAGTTTGCTGGCGCGTCAGTAGGGTTGATTGGTTAATCCAAGGCAGCGTAATAATTTGCAGCTCGCCTTTTGGCAGTTGCATGCGATGGGTTTTAAGGCTTTCACCCACAATAAAGCCCGGCACGGCAAGGGTTCGATAAATACTTAAACTTGCACCGCCACTACCTTGGGAATATTGATCATGATTCCCAACCAATAAAACTGCTGGAATATTGGCATCGGCTAACCGACGAAACTGAGCCGCAAAGGCTTCCTGCACATAAGGGGCAGGGGTTGCATCGGGAAAGGCATCCCCTGCAAAAATCACTAAATCTACTGGTTCGGCGATCGCCCGATCCATACACAGAGCGAGAGTCCTTTCAAAATCTTCTAAACGGCTATTAATACCTGTTTCAGGGTTAACCTGCCCATGGGAAAAACCACTTCCCATATGAATATCTGAAAGATGAAGGATTTTAAACATCTGCCGTCTCTATCACCTAAGCTCAGTATCTAACCTTAACTTGATTAAATGATTTTGGGTCAGGTGAAAATTTAGAACGTTTGACTTCTAGCGTAAAGCCGCCTTAGGTGCTGAGATGCTGGAAGGATAACGAATTACATCGACATCCACTGTCTTAGAAGCAGCCGTTGATTCACGATCAGCGAGTAAAACATTACGGATAAATCGCGCTGCCACTTTCTGAAGTAAACCTTCTGCGATCTTTTGACCTAGTTGCTGAGTCTCCGGCTTAATTAGGACACGGGGGATGAGAGGCAGTAAAAAGGTTGGGTCAAAGTCAGGCGTATCCTGTAAAATCTGCCAAATATTTTGAATGTGCTCTAGATTCGCGCGACCGTCAGCATCGACAGTTACCGCTTGAGTACGGGGACTTCCTTGCTTTTGACCTAAGCGACGTTGCACTAAATTGGTTAAATTTTGGAAAGTACTGCGCCCAAAGGCATCAACTGACTGAATAATTTCTTCGGCTAGCTGTTCGCGGATATAGTCACCACGTTCAGAAAAAATATAATCTACGGCTTGATTAACGGCTCCTTCGAGATCGTAATCTTGGGAGGTTTTAGCGTTACTGAGTAGAGTTTCGAGACGATTCCAACGGAAACTACCATCTTTGAATAAGAGGTCTTTGAGGGAATTTCGTAGTTCTTCCGATTCGTCCGTTAGTAGGCGCTTCGCAATGTAAGGATAGGCTTTACTGAGTACCTTGAATTCTGGATCAACACCAATAGCAATACCTTCTAAGGTCACCATTGAACGAATAATTAAAGCGTAGTAGGCCGGCACTTGGAACGGAAATTCGTACATGATGCCAGACATCTGGTCAGTAATGCTTTTGAAATTCAGTTCGGCAACGCTAGCGCCGAGAGCATTACTAAAAACGGTACTCAAAGCCGGAATAATCGGCGTTAAATCCGTATCTGGCGTCAGAAAATCGAGTTTTACGTAGTCGTGGGCAAGGGACTCAAAGTCTCGGTTGACGAGGTGTACGACGGCTTCAATTAAGCCATAGCGTTGATAGGGCTTAATCATGCTCATCATGCCAAAATCGAGATAGGCAAGACGACCGTCTTCTAAGGCAAGGAGATTACCGGGATGAGGATCTGCATGGAAAAAGCCGTATTCGAGAAGCTGACGCAGGGAACATTCCACACCGACTTCAACTAAATGGGTTGCATCAATACCGAGGGCGGCAATTTCCTTAAGGTTGGTGAGCTTAATGCCATCCAGCCATTCCATCGTAAGTACGCGTTTGCCGGTGTAATCCCAATAGATATTAGGGACATAGATTTCTTCCATGCCGCCGTAATACTCTTTGAAAAGCTCTGCATTTTTTCCCTCTTGGGAATAGTTCATCTCTTCAAAGATGCGGCCAGCAAATTCGTCTGTAATACCAATCAAATCGGAGCGGACTTGCTTAACGTTGGTCTGGAGCCAACGGGCAATTTTCCGCATGATGGCGATATCAAGGGTGATGCGCTGTTCTAAATCTGGACGTTGTACTTTAACGGCAACCTGTTCCCCAGTCTTGAGGCGGGCTTGGTAGACCTGTCCTAATGATGCTGCTGCGAGGGGCTTTGGTGAAATTTCTGCGTAAATATCTTCCGGGGGACGACCTAGCTCTTCTTCGATAAATCGGAAGGCGATCGCATTGGGAAAAGAAGGCAACTGATCCTGAAGATCAGTTAACTCAGCGAGGTAGATGGGCGGGACTAGGTCGGGACGTGTAGAGAGTGCCTGACCAATCTTGATATAAGTCGGCCCCAAATCGGTGAGAATTTCTTTAAGGTGATTGGCTTGGGATTTTTGCGCCTTTGGTGATTTGCTATTGCCGAGGAGATTGTCCCACCAAATGTGGATTGCTAGCCCAGCAAAACTTGTGACAATTTTTGTAAGTCGACCGAAAACCGCAAAGGGTCGTTCTTTTGCAAGTTGGTCAACTTTAGCCGGGTTGTAACGCCAGTCGTCAGAGGCAAGCGGATTTACCTGATTAGATATGGTCGCAGTTGTCTGAGTCTGTTCTGGCATAACCTGTCTGAAGCGATCGCCTACTTAAATAAGTGCTATGTAAACGATTGTAACAAAAGTTTCTCATAGACTTCGCAGAAGTATTGGGGGCGATCGCCAATTTCTACCCTAAGGTGTGCGTGCATTTAAGGGGTTTTCGTTGTTGGATTGCTCGCTAAGACGCTGATTTCTCAGGATGTTAACCGCCTTAGAATATTGCGGGTCTGCATTCGTGGCGAGTAAATTGGGGTTGCTACTTAGCTCAACAAATTTTTCGCGGCTCAACTCCACTGTGATATCAGGATTTACACCATTGAGGTTAATGCTAACGCCGCTGGGAGGGTAGTAGCGGGAGATGGTGACCGCCAAACCAGAACCATTAGATAGTTCATGAACTGACTGGACTGTGCCTTTGCCGTAGGTACGGGTTCCGACTAAAGTTGCGCGGTGATTATCCTTTAAAGCTGCGGCTAAAATCTCGCTAGCGCTGGCGGAATTTTCATCAACGAGAACCACTAGGGGTAAATCTGTAATCGCTGTTCGGTTTGCACTAAATTCGCGATCGCCACCTTTACGATCTACGGTACGTACAATCGCGCCTTCTTCCATCCACATCCGTGCAATATCAACGCTGGAGTAGAGTAGGCCACCGGGGTTGCCCCGCAAATCTAAGACAAAACCAGAGATTTCCTTGGACTCTAGGTCTTGGATTGCTTTATACATCTGCTCGGCGGCGTGGGAGCTAAATTCGTCGAGGCGAATGTAACCGACTTGTTCACCATCAAATTGTTTGACGCGGTGGGTGACGGCGGGTAGCTCGATGGTTGCCCGTACTAGCTCAAGATCAAACTCTGGGCGCTCAGGGCGACTCACCTTGAGCATCACAGCAGTACCTTCTCGACCACGAATTAATGCGGATGACTGCTCTAGGGTCAGTAATGCTGTAATTTGGCCGTCGATCTGAACGATTTGATCGTTAACCTTTAGACCCGCTGTTTTTGCTGGAGAATTTTCTAATACATCCGTAATCGTCAATAGACCCGTCGTTTCATCAATCATGAGACGGATACCAATGCCAGACAATTCGCCCGTTGTTTGGCTGGTTAAATTTTCAAACTGCTCAGGATCAAGGAAACGTGTGTAGGGATCGCCTAATGTATCGAGGGCGTCACGAATCGTACGGTAGGCGGCATCATAGCTATCGTACTGCTGCTCCAACAACATGCTACGCAATTCGACCCATTCCTCGGCATCATAATGCTTCGCCACAGACTCGGAGTGGATGATTTGCCATATCTCATCAACGAGTACTTTGGGGCTGTCTTCCATCGCGGCGATCGCCGGACGGTTTAGTGGAGTCGCGGTCAAAAAAGTTAGGAGAGAAATTGTTCCGAAGGCACCATTAAAAATAGCTTTGGGAGAAAGCGGTAGGAATGGAGCAGTCTGTTTCATAGGATTTAGATGCCGAGAAATGGGCGAATAAGTTAGGCGTAAGAGGAGCAATCGAACAGCCTAGTTATTGAAGTCAAGACTTTACTTATTATTGTTCCCGCTATGGACACCAGAATCAACGCAATTTTGTCGGGTATGTTTATGCCCATCCCAACGGTTGAGGCTGATGCTTCAAAGAAATAGCGGACAATTTTTCAGAAAATCAAAAAAAAGGATAGATGCGGTGAAACTTTAGACTTTGACTTCGTTTCAGCTGCTTATCGAACTATTGTAATCAATAAATTTCACTTCTTGGGAAATAAAAATCAATCCTCATATTGATTAAAGAAATCAGTTAAGATTCGTTGATGAATTCCGGGCATTGGTCGCCACTGAGCGGCCTTTTTAGAATAGGCGCCGCCCTCAAGGGCGTTTTCTCGTGTCAATAAGGCCATATCCCATCCTTCATTAAGCTGTAGCTCAGTAATCGCAACGGTTAGGGGCGCTTGAAAAACATGGCGATGTACATTTCTTGTGCTGTCGGTATTGAGGCGATCGCTGTAAACACCAAAGAGATGGGTTTGAGAGGTTGGAATACGGTAGCTAATTTCTTCCATGATTTCCCGTTCTAGGGCAATTTTTGGAGTTTCGCCTGTTTCTAAATGCCCACCAAAAAAGCCCCAATGTCCCGGATAAATAATGTTGGGAATATCGTCTCGCAGTTGCATTAAAACTTTGTTGCCTTGGGTCAGGATGGCGATCGCCACGTGAATATCCATCGTCATCGTTTGGTGTAGTAGGCTAAGATGCGTCATTTGTGTTGCGCTTAAATTTTGCCACGGGAATCCCCATGAAACTATTGCTTGTCTCAACCTCCATCGGCACCTTAGGGAGTGGTGCGGGGGGCGGCATCGAATTTACGGTGACCAATGTGGCACGGGAAATGCAGCAGCGAGGACATCAGGTTACAGTCATTGCGGCAGCAGGATCCGCTGTGGAAGGTTTAACCATTGAAACTGTGACGGGTGATAGCCAAATTTCGGTGCAAACCCAAGGGATAGATGCGCCTGTGGTGATGCCGCCGAACTCAGTTTTGGGCAACATGTGGGAACGCGCTCGGGCGCTGCAACAGGATTACGACGTGATTGTTAACTATGCCTACGATTGGTTGCCGTTTTATCTCACTTATTTTTTTCAAACACCCGTGGCGCACCATGTGAGTATGAGTTTCCTTACGGAAGCCATTGATCAGGCGATCGCCCCCATTGCGGCAAAAAATCCAGAACGTCTCAAATTTGGTAGCCGCGCCCAGGCAGATACGTTTTCCTTTGACGCAAGCCAATGTCCTGTGATTTACCACGGCTTACCCCTAGAGCAATATCAATTTGCGCCAGAACCCCAAAATTATTTGTTATGGCTCGGACGTATTGCCCCAGAAAAAGCCCTCGAAGATGCCGTCGAAGTTGCTCAGAAAACCGGGATTCCCCTCCGCATTTTTGGCAAATTAGAAAATAAAGATTATTGGCAAAAAATCCAAACTGACTTTCCTGATGCTCCCTTTGAATATGGTGGTTTTTTGAGTGATAAAGCCGAGTTTCAACAGAAAATTGGTGAGAGCAAAGCTTTATTGATGACACCGCGTTGGGTGGAAGCCTTTGGCAATGTCGTGATTGAAAGTTTGGCGTGCGGTACACCTGTGATTACCTATGATCGGGGTGGCCCGGCGGAGGTTGTGCGGGATGGGGAAACAGGTTTCGTTGTCGAGCCGGATAATGTTTCAGCACTGATCGAGGCTGTGGGTAAAATCGACCAAATTGACCGCAACCATTGCCGTCATGTGGCAGAAACAGAATTCACGTTAGAAACAATGGGCGATCGCCTTGAAGCTTGGTTTCAGAAGGTGGCTGGTTTATAGGAAATCACGATTACCAAGGATTACCGACGAGGGCAAAACCACTCCAGAAAAACGGATGGGAGAGATCTAGATTTTCGACATTACCTAGGTCAGTCGGCAGCAAGATTTGATTATTTTGGGTGATTAGTTGGCCATTTTCTAAACGCACTTCACCTCGTAATAGGGAC